>FR901619.1:7527-29552 GCA_000438015.1 Coraliomargarita sp. CAG:312
AACCCCCCGCCGATACGGCAGGCGCAATAATGAATCCGCATGTTGCCACATTGCGCGATACGCTCACCGTAGACGAAGCCATTTCAGCAGTCCGAAGAATGCGCGACGAATACGAGAATATTTACTACCTGTATGTCGTAGACGCCGATGACGCCCTGCAAGGAGTGGTCTCCATGCGCGGGCTTCTGCTTGCGCCGCGGGGTTCGCGCGTCGCCGACATAATGCGCACAAACTTGATCGGTTTGCTGGCGCCGACAATGGACAAAGAAGTTGTCGCGCACATAATGGCGGACACAAATTTCCATACTCTTCCCGTCGTTGATTCTGACAACGAACTTCTAGGGATTATAACCCACGACGACGTTTTGGATATTATGCGGGAGGAAAGCACCGAAGACTTCCAGAAACTCGCAGGCGCAGGCGCTGACGAGGGCCTGTTTGACCCATTGTCAACAAGCATAAAACAGCGCACCCCGTGGCTGTTGGTAAACCTTATAACTGCCTTTATAGCTTCGTTCGTGGTCGGGATTTTTGATTCTAACATAGCCGTCCTTCCGCTGCTTGCCGTCTTTATGCCAATCATCGCCGGAATAGGCGGAAATACGGGCGCCCAGACATTGGCGGTCACGGTGCGCTCTCTGGCTCTGGGAGAAGTTGGAATTTTCGATATGCGCAATGTCTGTATGAGAGAAACAGCAAAAGGGCTTATCAACGGAATTTTTATCGGGGCCCTCGGTGCCGCAATTGCTTTCATAACAACGGCAAGAATAGACTTCTCCCTGATAGTATGGATCGCCATGCTTATAAATATGGGATTGGGCGGATTTATGGGAAGCTTTATTCCTTTCACATTAAAGCGCATGAATCTGGATCCCGCATCTGGTTCTTCGATATTTACTACGGGGGTGACGGATTCCGGAGGCTTTTTTATTTTTCTCGGTCTAGGCTCTATTTTTTTGGTCTAAAATCCTCCCGCGCCGGCAGCTTCGTCCCGTCCCGCAAACGCAATTCTTGCGCGGCATACGCCCTGTTTTTGCATATGCGCTAAAAATACGCCGGCAAACCATAGAAAATCCGCCGCCGCGCTTAAAATCCATTATTTGGAAGCTTTAAACCGATATTTGTACTTGACCGAAAAAAACAAACCAATAGAAAATAATTCGACAATTATAGGCGATGCGGTTTTGCGCCAATATTAGAGATACCTATTGGAATAAAATATTGATGAAGGTAATAGACTCAAAAATTTTAGACAGCGGATTTGAAGAATTTGGGCAGTTGGAATTTCTTAACAGAAACCTCGCCGATATGGCTGTAAGAAATCTTTCAAAGTCAACCCGCAAAGAACATATTTACGACTATTCCTTAAACCGCCATGTCGATAGGGGCACGACTCTGGCCGTAGCATTGGCGCTAAAAGAATACATATTAAAGAATTTTCCTGACGAAGACCGCATAGGAGTAGCGCTTCCTTCCTGCTTTCCGGGAATCGTGGTCAATCTCGCGATTCAAATGGCTGGGAAATCCAGCGTGAATGTCAATTTTACGATGGGTCCAGAAGCTGCCAAAGCATGCCTTGAGCGCGTCGGAATAAAATCGATAATAGGTTCGGACAAAGTTAGGGAAAAAGTTTCAGCCCACTCTCCGGATTATCCCTGGACCGACAAATTTTACGACATAGGAAAAATATTAAAACAAATAGGCAAAAAGGGAGTTCTCCCCAAACTCATCGCTGTGCGCCTATTGCCGGGATGGTTGTTGTCAAAAATTTATAAAATTCCTTCTGCCGGCGGAGAAAAGGAAGCGTCAATAATATTCACAAGCGGCTCCGAAGGAATGCCTAAAGCGGCAATTTTAACACACCGCAACATAATGGCAAACTCAATGCAGATGTGGCAGCTCGGAATAATAGACGGAACTGACACGCTGCACGCAAACTTGCCGCTATTTCATAGTTTCGGACAAACAATACAGGTTTGGTTTTCGTGCATTTTTGGAGTCAGAAACGTATGCGTGCAAAGCCCTCTGGAAGTCCAAGCGAACTTGGACGCCATGCGCAAGGGACATTCCACAATTATGATAAGCACGCCGACTTTCCTGCGCTCCTACTACAAAAAAGGCTCTCCAGACGACTTTGCCACTATGCGCGGAGTTATAGGCGGCGCGGAAAAAACTCCCGACGGATTTATAGACATGTGGCGCAAAAAATTTCCGGACGTCTATTACTGGGAGGGATACGGCTTAACGGAAGCCTCGCCCGTGGTCTGCGTAAATCTTCCGCCGAACTTAAAGCGCGGCAAGTTCTGCCCGCAGCCGAGCCAAACTAAGGCAAAATCTGTCGGAGAAGTATTTCCCGGAATGCAGTGCGCCGTGAGCGATCCAGACACCGGAGAATTTCTCCCGATAGGGAGCACGGGACTTCTAAATCTGCGCGGCCCCAACATATTTGCAGGATATTATAAGCAGCCCGAAGAAAACTCCAAGAAGCTTAGGGAAGACGGATGGCTCAATACCGGAGACTTGGCGCAATTGGATGAAGACGGCTTTATTTTTATAAAAGGAAGGTTAAGCCGTTTTTCCAAAATCGGCGGAGAAATGGTTCCGCACATGAGCGTAGAAGACTCCATCGTGCGCGCGCTTGGCATACAAGACTCCGAAAAGCCCCTTATCGCAATAGGCTCAAAAATTGATCCCGCAAAAGGCGAAGCCTTGATACTTCTATCTGCAGTGGATATAGACATGCCCCAACTGCGCCGACTCTTAACCGAGGCGGGCCTCCCAAATTTGTGGATTCCAAAACACACTGTCCGGGTAGAAGCCATCCCGGTTCTTGCAACAGGAAAACTCGACCTTGGCGCCATACACAGAATTTGCGCCAATTGCCAGTAGCGGCGCGCCGCCGCGGGCATTTAAACAAGCGAGTTTCCATTTGGCGCAAGCATCCGGCTAAACACTGCGCTAAGACGCAGATAGCGCGGTTTGCATTGAAAAATTAAACTTGCTAACCGCGAATATCTCGTGTTTGATGGGCTAAATAAAATGAACAGCAAATTTTTAAAAATCTCCGCTTTCGCATGCCTTGCGGCATGCGCGTGCGTTTCATACGCCGACCTTGTGTGGACTCCAGACAAGGGCTGGCAAGTTGAAGGAGGCGTTTTGGCAAACGTGCTAGGCGAAAACGTAAAGGTTGCCAATGCGCTTGAGGCAATGAACGAAGGTAAAGCCGCCCAAGACGCCGGAGATTATTATGTGGCTTTAGGATATTACCAGACAGTCACAAATGACTATCCAGATTCAATATTCGCCCCCGAAGCATACTTCCAAATGTCAAAGGTATACGTCGCGCGCGGACAGTTTATGGAGGGGTACAACTGCCTTCAAGAAATAGTCAAGCGATATCCTGACTATCCTAAATTCAACCAGATCATAGGCGAGCAATATAACATAGCCAGCATTATACAAGGCGGAGCAACCCCCTATTGGTGGGGATGGTTCCCATGGTTTACAAACTACAACGACGCAATAAAAATCTACGAATCTGTAGTAAGCGACGCACCTTATAGCGACTATGCGCCGATAGCTCTAATGAACATCTCCCTAATAGCCCAAGACGAGGGAAAATTCGAAGTGGCATTTGACGCCTTGGACAGGTTGATAAATTCCTATCCGAACAGCATGCTGGCTCCGGACGCATATATGCAAATGGCAAAAATATACAACGATCTCGTAGAAGGGCCTGAATACGACCAGGCTCCCACAAAAAACGCCATAAGCTTTTACCAAGACTATTTAATACTATTTCCTGCGGAATCCGAAATTTTGCACGCGGAAGAAGGCCTGGAAAAAATGCAGGACACATACGCGAGAAGCAGGCTTGTAATGGGAGATTTTTACTATTACTACCGCAATAATAATGTTGCCGCGTCAATATTTTATAACGAAACAATAACTATTGCCCCGACAAGCAAAGCCGCCGAAGAAGCCAGAGCGCAACTGAAGAAAATAGACGAGGGAATTCTAGCCCCCATGACTCCGTACGACTGGATTTGGGGCAGGTACAAAAAACCGACAATCGACCAATTTGAAGACGAATCCCGCGTGGAAGATATGGAAAACGAGGAGTTTGCCGTAATGAGCGTGGACGACTTTCTTCTAACCCCCGGAGCCGCGGTTGAAGAAAAAATAATGCCTGACGGCTCCGTTGAATCCTACGAAGACTTTCTGCCCGTTTATGGCGAAGGCTTGAACGACTACCTGTTTAACGACGGATTCTACGAATGGTCTCAAAAGGAAATCGACAACTCCCTATAGCAAAATGAAACAAATATCCTGTATTTTCTTGGCTTTTTCGATATGCGCAGCTTTCCTTGCTTGCGGATGCGCGAATTACCGCCTTGCGGGAACTCCGATAAAACTTCCTTTTTCATCCGTGTACGTCATGCCGGTAAAAAATACGTCTTACGCGCCGCAAGCGGCCAATCTGCTTACCAACCAAATAGTCAACGCCCTAAACCAAACTCCTGGGCTGCGGACAGCGTACGAAGGCGACGCCCAGGCAGTGCTTCAAGTTGCAATTGTAGATTACAAGTTAATACCCGTCGCCACCAGTGAGAAAGATACCGCTTTGGCTGCGTCTTATAAGGCGCAAGCAACCGCCCAATGCACTCTTACGCGTTCAAATGGCGAAATTATATTTAAAGACAAGCGCGTGAAAGCCGACGCAATGGTATATCCATATTCAAACGGAGAAAACAACCTCATTGGCAACCAATATCAAAATATGCCCGTGCTCATGCGCGAACTCGGCAACAGAATTAAAGACGCCGTTATAGGTATATGGTAATAAATTCATTGGAAATAGCCCCTTCAATACTGGGCGGAGACCACTCTGCGCTCGCCGATTCCGTCGCTAAAATCGCAGAAGCGGGACTTTCGTGGGTTCATGTTGACGTCATGGACGGGCACTTTGTGCCGAACCTTTCTTTTGGGCCCGGCGTTGTAAAGTCGCTGAAATCTAAGTTCCCCAACCTCTTTTACGACGTCCATCTGATGCTGGACAACCCGCACCTTTATATAAAACCATTTGCAGACGCAGGTTCAGACCTGATAACCGTGCATGTAGAGCCCCAATATCCAATTTCGGCGACATTGCAGGAAATACATCTTGCCGGCAAAAAGGTCGGAATCTCCCTTAATCCGAACACACCTATAGGCGAAATAATACCCTTTTTAACGCAAGTAGACCTAGTTCTGGTAATGAGCGTCCAGCCCGGTTTCGGCGGACAGTCTTTCAATCAAGACGCACTTGAAAAAATAAAAAGGCTCGCGGAACTTCGCAGCGAACTGAAGCTTGCCTTCCGCATAGAAGTCGACGGTGGAATAACGTCCGCAAATGTAGCCGGTTGCATATCCCGCGGGGCAGATACGATTGTTGCCGGAACGGAATTTTTTAAAAACGGCAGCGCGCTGATATCTGCGGCAAAGAATGCCGACGCACAGCGTTCTGCTGCAAGATAAGCAAGCTCGCCTGATTTTACACGCATTAAGCAGCCGAAAATTACAAAGCCGCAGGTTGCGACGCCCCAATAGACAGCGCAAAAAAATCATCCCGCTTAAATGCCGCTGCGAATTTCCAGTTGCATAAAGAAAAACCTGAGCCCGCAAATCGGCCTTGCGTTAAAGCATTTATTTATAGTTTAGCAGGCTGAAACAGAATTAATGGGAAAGAGCTAACAAGAAAAATTAGAAAAACAATTCGGCATTGAGACGTTTTTTTTCAGCTCTCCAATAATAAAATTATTCCAAAAATAAATTCCTGGTTGCAGCCTGTACATTGCGCTGCATCCAAGTAGGATGATATCCAACAGCCACGGCGCGGGATTTGGTGCACAAAACTAAAAATAAATTTTCAAGAACTCTATGCAATTGCAAATTCCTAATCTAGGCTTTCCCTACTATGCCATACATAGGGAATCGCTGCCTCGCGCATGCCAATCGATATCTATATATAAGCAGCTACACAGCACCTAGTTTAAAAGCAAATTTAACGCATGCAAACGACCAAACCGCCTGAGAGAATCATTTTTTTATCTGGCAGAAGCGTAAATCTTTCGCATATCGTCAATATTGAGTTTCTTAATCGCCCCTATTGTGCGCGAATTGTCGAAACTGCATTTGCGCGCCAATTCGTCAAGCTGGGCATCGGTAGGATCTATTCCAAGCTCACGGAGAGAAATAGGCATATCCCACGAAGAAAAAGTGTTTTCGAAAGACGTTATCGTTTTCAGGGCGGCGGAAGCAGAATCGGATTCGCAAATGCCGAACACATTTTTTCCAAGGCGCGCAAGTTTTTCTGCTGCTTCGGGCATAACATAACGCGCCCATGCGCCCCAAATCGCAGACAACCCCGCTCCGTGGGCTACGCCAAACATTCCGCTGAGTTCGTGTTCCAACTGGTGCGAAGCCCAATCTCCAATAAACCGATAGCCAGTGACGCCATTGTGCGAAAGCGTGGATGCCCACATTATCTCGGCTCGCGCCGCATAATTTTCGGGCTCTAATTGCAGAATTTTGGCGTTTGCGATTACCGTACGTATTAAAGCCTCTGCTATGGAGTCCTGGAGCATAGTATCTTTTTGGCTTGAGAAATAGCGCTCCAAAGTGTGCATCACTATATCCACACATCCGCTAAAAGTCTGGAATTTAGGCAGAGTGCAAGTAAGTTCCGGATTCATAACCGCAAATTTACAATGTCCAAAATCGCTGCTGTATCCGCGCTTCAACATTCCATCGTCATTTGTAATAACAGACGATTCGCTAGTCTCGCTTCCAGCGGCGGCGATTGTCAAAACCGCGCCGACTGGCGCAGCCCCGCGCGCCTTGCATTTGCCGCAATACAAATCCCAAACATCGCAGTCATTGGCAAGCCCATAGGCAATTGCCTTTGACGAGTCTATAACGCTTCCGCCGCCGACAGCCAAAATAAAATCCAATTTCTCCTTGCGGCACAGCGATATGCCCTCGCGCACTTTTGAAAGCAGAGGGTTCGGAACAACTCCCCCCAACTCCACATACTTTATTCCCGACTTGTCGAGAGACTCCTCAACTTCTTTTAAAAGGCCCGATCTTATAGCGCTTCCGCCTCCGAAGTGTATTAAAACTCTAGCGCCGCCAAACTCCTTTACAAGTTCGCCTACACGCGATTGCGTGCCCCTGCCAAAAACTACTTTTGTCGGAACGTAAAATTCAAAATTTTCCATAATGCAAAGAATTTATTTTATTAAAAACGGAAGATAATTCACGAAAATCGTGTCAACCCAAACGCGATATTTGCCTTCCGGAGTCAAAGTTTCGCCGTCGTCGCCTATTGGGTCCGGATACACGAAACCGCCCTCCACTGCCGACTTTTTAAATTCCGCCAACTGCAGTTTTAACATTTCGGATGTGGAATAGGATATGGGCTGCAATTGCATATCTTTTACGCGCTTGAGATGCATGTCAACTAATTTTAGAGGGCTTCCAACAAGCGGATGGCGGCGCACCAAACAGTTCTCGGGATAAGGAAGCCCCGACGGGGAGCTGCTGGCCTCGGTCAAAATGCTTTTGCCATCCTTAGTTATCGAGATAACATTGGATGCCATAAGAGATATACCCGCGTATGGAATAAATGCCACCCCCAACCGCACGAGCCTGTCGGGAGAATCGAAATACGTGGACATAATTTCAATTCCCTCTATGGGTTCGCTCTTAAAAGATCCCGATTTCACAAACCCCCGACCAAGAATGGCATTTTTTATTAATATATGCTTTTTTTGCGCGCTCCATGCAGTTTCAACCTCCTTGTAAGGCGCAAAAATATCATACTGGCTACAACTCATAATCCATATTTGAAGCCAGTACAGCAAAGACTCCACAAAGACATAGGCGAGCGCCGCAATAGCAAGCCTGGACCAAAGCGGATGCCCGGGTAAAAGAGCCTCCAAAAACACCCCAATGGCCGCTGTGAAAAAACACAGCCTAAGCCACCTTTTGGCGACAAATAAAATAGGATATTCCGGAAATGCGGCGGCAAGCCATCCCATAAAAATCATCGCGCATAAAAGCGCGATGATGGGATAATAAATTCCAGCGAAAGAAAACTCCATTTTCCCTTTATATGCGCAGCGGCATAACCACGCAGAGGAAATTGTCGAGCGTCTTGAAAACGCCAGGACTCATTTCGTCTTTAAATTCAAAAAATATCTCGTCTTTAGTAAGGTTGCTAAGCGGACTGAGCAGAAATTCCGGATTGAACCCTATTTGAACTTCCGGTCCGTCGTACTCAACTTCAATAGGCTCCTTGGCCTCACCAAAATCGGAGCTTTGTCCGGATATTTCTAGGCAGTTGTCGAAAATCTTCAAGCGCACGGAATTTTGCTTGTCTGTGGTCATAAGAGCCACACGGCGCACAGTTTCAAGCATTAATTCGCGCTCAACCTTTATTCTGTGCTCCGTTTCCTTGGGTATCACCTGCTTATAGTTGGGATAGCTGCCCTCCACGATTTTGGAAACAAGATAAATGGAACCGGTTAAGCCGTTGCCTGACGATTCTTCTCCAACCTCAATATCGAAAGCCACTTGGCGGTCGTTAAAACTTATTTTTACATTCTTGCCCTGCGTGAGCAGTTTCTCAAGTTCAGACACGGTTTTAGCGGGAAGGATTATGCTGCCTTCGTCCTCGCGGTCTATTTTCATATCCCGCGAAATCAGTGCGAGCCTTCTGCCGTCCGTAGCTACCAAGGTAAGTTTGCCTTCCGAAAAATTAAAGAACACGCTGTTAAGAATATAGCGGTTTTCGTCCGAACTCTGGGCGTACGAGACAGAGCGCAGCATATTTAGCAGCTCTTGCGGCCCAAGTTCGTAATTATGCTGGTCCACAAAACTTGGAAGCGGCGGGAAATCCTCCGCCTTTAAGCCGTTAAAACGCTGGAAATCTGAACGGCCGGAACGGATTCTGGCAACTTGGCCGTCTCCGCTTTCAAGAGTTATCTCTTGTTGGGGCATGGAATTTACAATAGCCGCAAGTTTTTTTACAGGCAGGGTAATTTCCCCGGGTTTTTCTACTTCAGCCTTTATTGAACACCTAATTCCCAAGTCGAGATTTGTGGTCGTAAGCACGACCGTATCGCCTTCCGCCTTTATCAGCACATTATTTAACACCGGCATCGACGGCTTTGAACTGACGACATTTGTTACTTGGCGCAAACCCGTTGCAAAATGTTCCTTATTGATTTTGAACTTCATAGAACTTCTCTCGTTATTATAGTTGTACCAATTCCGGTTTTACAGGCGGAATCTTAAAAAGGTGCGTAAAATTTATTCGCACATCGCAAAAAAATCCAGTCAAATTTTCAATATTTGAAAGATATTTGACCAAGAAACGCCCGAAACTTACAGGAAATAAAAAACGCTTTTCTAGGAGACGATTTTATTCTTGCCCATCCAAGAACTCCAATCCGGTTATTTTCCCGTCAGAGTATTTTATGCGGCGATAATAGCATCCATAGCGCGGATTTCCGCTCTTGTCCTTGGTGTGGCATGAACCTTTGCCCTTGAGGCGGACTTTGTATACTATTGAATTTTGTTCGCAATTGACTAGAATATCGACAATCTCGAGATAATCGCCGCTAGTCTTGCCTTTAATCCAAAGCTCGTTGCGCGAAGTGCTCCAGAAAGTTGCCATTCCTTCTTTTACGGCCGTTTCCAAAGCCAGCTTGTTTACGTACCCGACTATTAATACGTCGCCAGTATCTGCACATTGGGCTATCGCGGGAATTACGTCCTCTGAACAAGCCGCGACTTTCTTGAGCTTTGTAAAATCGAGGCTCAAATTTAGACCTTCTTCTATTTCTTTACTCATAATTTCTCAATACTCTGCCCTTTCCCGCCCTTTTTTCAAACACTTTTTACGAATTAGGCTTTTTTTATTAAAGGCTTGATTGCGCTCCGCAGTTTTGAGATTTTAAATAAAAACGCAAACCTTATGTATCAACCCAATAAAGATAGATACGAAAATATGCCCTACCGCAACGCGGGTTCCAGCGGCCTAAAACTTCCTGAAATCCAACTTGGAATGTGGCATAATTTTTCGGCGGATTCAGACATGCAAAATTGTCGAAATATGCTTTTTACAGCTTTCGACTGCGGAATAACCCTTTTTGACCTCGCAAACAATTACAGCAACTCCACGGCGGAAAATGTCGTTGGCGAAATAATCCGAAAACATTTGGCAAATTACCGCGACGAGCTGCTTGTCACATCAAAAGCCGGATATATTGCCTGGGAAGGCCCTTACGGGACTTGGGGCTCGAAAAAATCCGTAATAGCCAGCCTAGACAGAAGCCTAAAGAAAACCGGCCTGGAATACTTCGATATTTTCTATTCGCACAGATACGATCCCGACACTCCTCTGGAAGAAACAATAGGCGCGCTCGCGCTTGCCGTCCAGCAGGGGAAAGCGCTATACTTGGGAATATCAAACTATCCCGCCGCTGCCGCAGCTCGCGCAAAGGCCATAGCCGACGATTTCCGCGTTCCGATGGTTGTAAACCAATTGCGCTACAACATATTCGACCGCCGCATAGAAAACGATTCCGTCCAGGATATGTCCGACCTAGGAATCGTATGCTTTAGCCCTCTGGAGCAAGGATTGCTCTCGGAGCGCTATATAAACGAAATACCATCGGGTTCGCGCGCGGCGAATCCAGATTACCCATGGCTGGATCCCGAGCGCGTAGAGGCCAAGATAAAAAAAGTGCGCGCGCTTAACGAATTGGCGCGCGAACGCGGCCAGACACTTCCGCAAATGGCAATTCAATGGCTGCTTACGCGCAAAAATGTATGCTCGGTGCTGATTGGCGCAAGCAATCCAAATCAAATCTCAAACTGCGCCGAAGCCGTAAAGAAGCCGCCACTTTCGGATGCAGAACTAAAACGCATCGACGATATTGCGCTAAAGAGTTGACCATGTTTTTAAGACGCCGCAAAAGTAGTATCGTTGTCGCAAAATCCGTGCGCTCGAAAGACCCGCTGCACGAATTTAAGAAAGCTTCAAGAAAAGAATTCAGCCGCTACGACATCCCCGGAGAGGTATGGAAATCCGTCCGGCGGCTTCTCTATGTAGCCATAGCTTTGGCGCTTTTCTGGTTCCTAAGGGAATGCTACCTTTCTTGGAACATATTCCAATAAAATGCTGGTAAATCTTGGGAGGCAGAACAAGCAAGTCCACGTATTCCCTTCCCGACTCTAAACTTGCAACCCGCGCGACAACAAAAGCTTTTGCCTCCATTGGGAAACATCAGCTTCTAAGCAAAAGCTCCATCATTTCCCTATCCAGCTTCATGCCCTTGTAGTTTTCGTAGACGACATCTTTTCGCTTGCTGTCGAAGACCCCGAAAGTACCCTTGAGATTCCAAAGCGCCCAGCCCCAACCCCGCTCTTTATAAATTGACAACTGGTCTGATAAATACGCCAACGCAATCTTGTGCGGAAGTTTGCAATATGCCCCGAATTCTCCGGCGTGGATTTTTCCGCCGTCTTTGGCATATTCCGCCCATCCCTTGTCGTACCTTTCGGACAAGACTTGCTTATCGATTATCCTATCTCCTTTTTTGAAAGGCCAAGACAGCTTATCCGCGGGATACTTATCAAAGTTTATCCATTTCTTAAGCCACGACGCCTGGTATTGGGATATTTCATTCGGATAATATCCGTGGGCGCTCTGCACAATGCCGTCTATATCCTCAACTCCCCTCAGAGCTCTTTCGCCGAAATTTTCACCGTCGATAAATATGAGCCTCGACGGATCCTCGGATCGGATTGCCTCGGTTAATACCCTTACAACCCTTATGTAGTTTTGAGTAGGAACCTTTGGGGGTTCATTTACTAGATTAAAGCTTAAGCGCGCGTTGTCGATGCCCTTATAGCGTTGTGCGAAATGCCTCCAATGAAACGCGCATGCCTCTAAAGGCTCCAAATCCAAAAATAGATTTTTCGGCAGCTCCTTGCCCTCCCAACGATTGATACAGTACCCGGGAGCCCGGTGGAAATTCAAGTTGACATGCAGGCCGTATTTGCCGCCAAGCTCTACGCATTTGTCTATGCGCTCCAGAGCTTTTTCGTCTATTTTAAACCAGTTCTCCTCGGAACTCCAGCACCAGTAAGAAAGAGGAATCCTTGCAAAGTTGAAACCGAACTCCCGTATAGTCTCAAAATCCTTCTCTTCAAAATCTGACGCCCAAGTGTGGACAAACATATTGAGCAGATTAAAACCCCGATAAAGGGGAATATCTACCTCTTTCGGCTTCTTCCGTTGCGTTTCCGCCGCTTTAAGCCTGCCGCCCAACGCCATGAAAGCAGCAGCCGCAACTGTTTTCTTTAAGAAATCGCGCCTTTGTGTTTTTGCTTCCATAACAAACGTCTTATCCTGGGAATAAAAAACTAAAACTCACTTATTATCGACGGCGCCTGCGAAGCAGAGACGCCGCAAGAGCCACAGCCCCCATAATAGCGGCATATGTCGAAGCCTCCGGAACTGCGGAAGACGTGTTTATAAAATATCCATTCTCATCCAACTTATTCTTTACAAGGTATGCGTCCAAATAAGTGTCGCTATCTTCCGCTGTCGAGAACTGGATATTGCTTGTTTTATATACTTCGTATGAATCGTCCTCAAATATAAGTTGCGTATTTACAGTTTCTATGTTCGCTAATTGAACCGTCCAATCGGTGAGCGCCTGAAGCTTCAAATAGACATGGTCTTCGGCTAGTTCCGAATAATCTGCGCCTTCAAGGGAGAGCTTTCCAATATTTACCAAATGCCCGTTGGCAGCTATGGTAAGAACGGAATCCGCCTGCAAAGTGTTAGCGACATCAGCATTGGCTTGGAAGAATTCGATTTCCCCGAAAGAGTTGTCGGCATTCAAAGTGAACTTTACGCTTGAGGCGGCCTTCTCTCCTGACGCATTGACAAGGCCTATGGCAAAAGACGACTCCGCTTGGCTAAACGATGAAACAGTAAAGGGATTGGACGTGTTGAAAACCACCGACGTGTCGCCAATAGATCCGCCGGAAGCGTTGGCGGAGTATCCTCCAAATAGAATCGTGTTGTTTGAATACAGCGATTTGGCAGCAGAATTTATCGTCAAAGCCGTGTTTCGAACCTGGAAATAGTATTTTGAATAGCTCATAACCTTTATGGTTCCGGTTGAACCTATCGTCCATTTGCCGTCCCATCTATTATTGTCGTCGCATCCAAGCCGCAACGAATACCTTTCCGAATTCTCGGCTCCGCTGTCAACAATCAAGCTGCCGTCCACGGTTCCTATTCTTCCGTACATTCCAGTAGCCCAGGAATAGTTTGGATTTTTTTGTATGTTTAAAGTCCCGCCTGCGTTGACGTTTATATTGCATTGCGCCCAGCCTTTTACATTGTAAACGTTCATAGAACCGTTTACATTCAAAACGGAATTGGCAAACATGTCTATGGTTTGATTGCCGTTCCACGTGCCGTTGACATCCATAGTCGCGTTGCTTAGCTGCAAAGACAAATTCGTAGGGCCGTCATTAACGACGTCTGCATTAAAAATATATTTGCCGTATGAAATATACGAGCTTTGCGGCAAAGAAATGTTTAGGGTCCCGGCCCCGCTGAAAGTGAGGATGGTTTTCCAATTGTCGCCGCTTGGCGCGGGATTGTCCGCGCCCTTTATGGCGGGGCTTATCCCCCCGATATTAAACGATACTCCTTGGTTTATGACGATAGAAGCATTGTTCGTATAACCATCGTCGTCATGCAAAAGAATCTGTTTCGCACTTGCATTTGAATCAACAACCAATTCCAAACCGCCTTGGGTAAAGTTCAGCGTATCTACGGCACTTCCCGGATAGCTTCCGCCCCATGTTGACGATTCGCTCCAATTGCCCGAAGAAGAAACAGTGGCGTCGGCGGCCGTTAAGTCAACACTGCCAAATGCCAATATATTCGATGCTAAAAATATTTTTATAATGTTTTTCATAATATTTGCGACTCTCATGTTATCCCGTTATTTCACGTTGGATTTTACAGGATACCGAAACTTTCTTCAATCAATATAAAAAACATCTTTTGAAAAAAAATAACATTACCATAAGCCAACGCAAAAGGACTCGCCAGACGCAGAAAAAAATCACGCAAGTTTTCGCGGAGAACATCCAAAATAAGCTTTAAATGCCTTCGAAAATGAGTATGCGTCCGAATAGCCTGTTTTCTGGGAGATTCTCGACAGGGAATATTCTCCCGTAAGCCATAGTTCTCGCCCTAAGATCATCCTGCATTGGTGCAAATATTTAGAAAAAGATTTTGAATATTTGCGCATACAAATCGAGTTAACCTCGTATTCGGTTATTCCAATTTCTGCAGCAAGCATGGATAAATTCCATTTAACGGACAAGTCTGATTTTACTTTTACCATGCATTTTTCAAACTCTGAAAATATTATCGAATCTGCCGCGCCAGACAAGTCTTTGCGCAAGTATTCCGCCATTATACCCCCGTATAAATCCAAAAGGCCGGCTGCCGTATCCGGCGAATACAAATCGTCAAGAAAAAATTCAACCACTGCGGAAAACTTTTTTAAAACCGCCGATTTCTTGCAGAAAGCTTTTTCGCCCGTAAAAGGCTTCCATCTTGGAGAATTTTCGAGGTGAAACCAAAAAAGATTCCAGTCTCCGTTTGCGCACGATAGGCTATAAGACACTCCCGCAGGAGCAACAAACACATCTCCTTTGCTCAGCTTTCTCTTTTTTCCGTCGCACGTTAATATCGCCGAGCCTCCAAGCGTATATAAAACAACGTGGAAATCGGCCCCTCCGCGCAGCTGGTAATATCCCTTTTTGTGAAGCGCAACGGCGGCATATAGTATTCCGTGCCGGCACAAATAATCTATGGAGCAATCCGGAGGGCAACTTACTAGATTTTTGTTTCTATTGATTTGGGCTACGTCTACAAAAGGTTTAGAAAAATAGACTTCGCGGCTTAAATTAGGCCAAAACTGAAGTTCGGTGTCGGTCTTTTTTTCGTAAACGTACTTGGCCATTGGATAGAGTTTATAAATAAGAAAATTCGGAATGAGATAGAGGATATGCGAAAATTAAGGGGTTAAATATGGAAGTATTCTGGGATTTTTTGCTGCTGGAAGGAAAAGACGGATTAAAAGGTAAAATAAAAAGAATATGGAAATGAAATAGAAAAAGGATTTTTTTGGGGGGGAGAAATAAGCAAAGCGGAGAAAACAAACACTATAGAACAAAATTTACGGAATGTTTAAGAAATATCAATACTTTTTTACCCGCCTTACATTTATTATTTTCTCCTCTCCGAGCCCTAACCTTCCTCTTCTCTATATTCATTCTTCTCTTATCCATTCCCGCCCACTATCCTAACATCAATAATGCGCCCGTAAAGTTGTTCCCCAGCATTTCCTTTCCGCCAACCGATTTAAATACTGAAAATCTCTTTTCTTTTGTTTCCAATTTTTCCCATCCAATTTTATTCTTAAAAAACGAGCCTTCTCCCCCCCCTTTTTTTATACCCCTGCTCCCTATTTGCCCTTTCTATTATTCATTTCCGTTTCATTTTTTCCCCTTTATATCCATACTTATTCTCTTCCCATATTTCTCGCCCGCCCCATATATTACGAAGTAATTTGCTTATCGCACATTATTTCTATGCCACTTAGTTCCACATATCTTCCTCCTAAATCTTAAAAAGTTTACCTTATTTTTATTCCATCGCCCAAGTTTTCGCAGACCTGTTAATACAAATCTGTTTACTCTACATGCAGCGCATTATACACATCGGCCGGAAAACAAAATATTTTTCCCGGCGGAAATAAATGCAGCAAAAATAGCCGCTGCCGAACGCACATTTTAAGCAGTCTTTACAAGCGCCTAATCTTAAACTCCTTATATGATATTATTAAAATATAAAAAAGAAGCATTTTGCCAGATAAATACCGCGCGACAAACAAGACGCAAAACAGGACAATAAACGCCCTTTTAAATGGCATTCAATTGTACTTAGCCTTTGCAATTGCAAAAACCGGCTTAAAAAGATTTATTACAGAGGCTAAAACTAGAAAATCAAAGACATTATACGCCCGACATTTTCTTTATCGGAAAGTTTTTCAAATGAACTTTCCGCAAAGCTTCTAACCATAAGGCGCATTGCCGAATCCGGGTTTAATCCGCGCTGGAACATATAAAAAAGCTCATCGGGATCCGGTTCGGAAACAGTGCATCCGTGGGAACACGCTACGTCGTTTGCGCAAATTTCAAGGATAGGAGAAGCCTGTGCGAGAGCCTTTTCGGACATAAGCAGGGAACGGCAACTCTGGTATGACTCTGTTTTCTGGGCGCATTCCTCTACGCGTATCAAACCAGAAAAAGCGAGCTTTGAGGCATCGAATAACGCTGCGCGGACAGAGAGATCGCTTTTAGAATTTCCGGAGCGATGCATCTGTCTGGTGCGAATATCGTGGGTAATTCCCCCGCGCGACAAAACAAAGGCCCTTGTGTCAACGCAAGAATTTGAACCGCGAATTTCAAAGTTGCGCTCCTGCCTTGAAGGAGACGCGCCAGCCTGCGCCAATGCGTCGATTATTTCCACTCCGTCAGACACGTCAAAATCCTCTCTTTCAAAAGAGCGCGAATCCGCTTCGGAGAACTTTATCGATGCCGACTCCAAACGCGAACCTTCCCCGCAAAAGAAACCCGAATGGACCGCGCCTAAACTTCCACCGAACGTCAAATAACAGCGGTTGAGTTTTAACGAAGCCCCTCTGCCTATGTCCAATATGATTCCGGCGGTCGAAACGCCCAATTTGGAAACTACTCCAATATTGAGTTCGACGTCCGCATAATCCTCTATTTTTATATATGCGCCCGCGGAGGCTCTGGAAGCTTGCAGAATATCGAATTTTCCATCCGCTAAATCATAAAAATTTTTTACGCGTTCCGGATAATCCTCGGCGGCCGCAGGCATTGAAAGAACTTTGGCGCCTTTGGGCAAGTCGGCAAAAACCATTTGCCCGTCAAATAAGACTATCGAATCTTTTGCATGGAGGGACTTTTCAAGTCCTTCAATTTTCGCGTCCTTTAATTTGCGCTGGCAATGATGCTGAAAGAACGGGAACAAAGCATCGACACCCCAGGATTTCAAATCCCCGAAGCGCCAGAATTCGTCTTTGCGGTGCGGGAACGGAATCTCTGCAAAGCGTTTTTTTGAGAAATCTGAAATGTTTGATAAGAGATTTTCCATTAGCCCACCGATCCTTCCATTTGAAGCTCTATAAGCCGCTTGAGTTCGACCGAGTACTCCATGGGGAATTCCTTTACAAGATCGTTTACAAATCCGTTTACAGCCAGGCTCATCGCCGCAGTTTCCGATAGCCCGCGCTGGCGCATATAAAATATCTGCTCCTCGCTGAGTTTAGAAACGCTTGCCTCGTGTTGGACGCTGTTGTTTTTACCGGCGCATACCACCGCCGGGTAAGTATCGGTGCGTGAATTTGAATTTATCAACAAAGCGTCGCATACTGTATTGTTCTTGCAGTTTTTTACGCCTGAAGTCATATGCACAAGCCCGCGGTAAGAAGCTCTCCCATCACCGATGCTAACAGACTTTGAAGTTATATTTGACGTGGTGCCGTCGGCTACATGAATCATCTTTGCCCCGGTGTCCTGGTGCTGGGAATTGTTTGCTATGGCAATTGAAACCACTTCTCCGCGGGCCCTCTCGCCTTTTAGGACGACTGCGGGATATTTCATTGTAAGGCCGCTTCCTATATTGCAGTCAATCCATCTAATCTGCGCGTCCTCTTCCGCGACTCCGCGCTTTGTGACCAAATTGAATACATTATTAGACCAGTTTTGAACCGTCACATACTGGATTTTAGCCCCTTTTAAAGCGACGAGTTCAACCACCGCGGAATGCAAAGTTCCCGTTTCAAATCGCGGAGCCGTGCAGCCCTCCATATACATAAGTTCAGCCCCTTCGTCGGCTATAATCAAAGTGCGCTCAAACTGCCCAAAACTTTCCGCGTTTATTCTAAAGTAAGCTTGAAGGGGTTGGGCTACTTTAACGCCCTTGGGAACGTATATAAAACTCCCGCCAGAAAAGACTGCGCTGTTTAGGGCGCTGTACTTATTGTCAGAAATAGGTATCACTTTGCCGAAATATTTGCGGAAAATTTCCGGATATTTTTTCAGCCCTTCAGTAGAATCTACAAAAATCACTCCGTCTTTCTGCAGATATTCCTTCATATTGGAATACGCGGACTCCGAATCGAACTGGGCCTCCACGCCAGCCAAAAAAGCGCGCTCCTGTTCGGGGACTCCAAGCCTCTCAAAGGTTTTTTTAACGTCCTCCGGAACTTCGTCCCAAGATTTCTTTTTCTTTTCCCCTTTTGCCAGATAATAGCGTATTTTTGAAAAATCCAAATCATCCAGCTTTTTAGTCGCCCAATGCGTTGGGTTGGACATTTTTTCAAAGCGTTCAAGAGCTTTTAGGCGGAACTCCAAAACCCAAGGATCTTCGTCTTTGACGCGAGAAATATATTTTACGACGTCGGGATTTAGGCCGGTGCCCGCATCGTACGCATAATCTTCCGCAAAACTGAAATCGCCTGCGCTGCGGTCGAGATTTAAAGCCGACGGAAAATTTTCGGGTTTTTCTGGATTTTCTCCGGACACTTACTTAGCCTCCTTTATCCAGTCGTAGCCTTTTTGCTCCAGCTCGACGGCGAGTTCCGCGCCTCCGCTTTTCACGATTTTCCCGCCGCTCATAACGTGTACTTTATCCGGCTTTATATATTCTAGCAGCCTGTGGTAATGCGTTATAAGAAGCATTCCAATGCCAGGAGAACGCGCGGCGTTTACGCCCTCGGAAACAATTCGCAAGGCGTCGATATCCAAGCCGCTGTCTGTTTCGTCCAATATGGCGAACTTAGGTTTCAGCATTAGCATTTGCAGAATGTCGCAGCGTTTTTTTTCTCCGCCGCTGAAGCCGTCGTTTACGCTGCGAGAAGTAAATGAGCGGCTCATTTTCAGTTCGTCCATTTTCGAGTACAGCTCTTTGTAATACTCGACGGCGTTGATTGTTTCCCCTTCCGGCAAACGCGCGCTCAAACACGCCCGGATGAAGTTTGCTATGCTTACTCCCGGAATAGAAACCGGATATTGGAACGCAAGAAAAAACCCCTTGCGAGCGATTTCGTCCGGAGGCAGCCCGACCAAGCTTTCTCCGTTCATTAGGACATCGCCCGATTCTATTTTATAATCTGGGTGGCCTGCTATGGCTTTTGACAGGCTGCTTTTGCCCGTGCCGTTTGGGCCCATTACCGCGTGAACCTCCCCTGCGGGAACAGCCAAAGACAATCCATCTACGACATTTTTTCCGCCTACGCTCACAACTAAATTTTTAAT
This sequence comes from Coraliomargarita sp. CAG:312, assembly GCA_000438015.1. Lineage (GTDB taxonomy): Bacteria > Verrucomicrobiota > Verrucomicrobiia > Opitutales > Intestinicryptomonadaceae > Merdousia. The sequence continues at coordinate 27,028 of FR901619.1, forward strand.
TTCCAAACCCTGCATAATATTCCTCACTTAGGTAGAAAAGGTTTTACAAACGCTTCTTTAAAATCATACCCGCCAGAAAAGTCCTCGATTTTATCGTCTTCGGTTTTGCGCAAAGCTTGCGCTTCGATTAGGTTGAAAACTATTTGCCCTATATCCTCGCAACTCTTGACGCCCCATTCCTCAAAAAGCACCATTGCCATAGGGCCGAACGTCTCCAAGGCAAAAATCCTTATCCCCTCCAAAAACTCTTTTGCGCTGACATGCCTATTTTTGCGTTTGGGATCTTGAGTGCAAAGGCGCTTGATTGTAAAATCCAAAGCCATCCGAACAAATACATAGGCTCCAACGGCGTATCTGGAGTCGTCCTTTAAAATTGATTCTAAAGTCTGTTGAAATTTTCGTTTGCTCATTGCCCTTATGGTATCGGATTTTTGGCGCTTCCTGTAAATACTCTAGACTGAAACATCCAACGCCGGCCTACCGGCAAAAGCTTAGCCTTTTGCCTCTGTTTTCATGCGTTTTGCATCCATCTGAAGTTTGTATTCCTGCAGCGACTTAACCGTCAATTGGCTTGATTTTAAGGCCTCTATGCCTTTGATTGCGGCATATGCACCCATAATTGTCGTTATCATGCATACGCGCCCAAGCAGAGCCTCCTGCCGTATTCTATTCTCATCAAGCCGCGGATTCATTCCAGACGGAGTGTTTATGATAATTTGCATCTCTCCATTTTTTATCATATCCACGACATTCGGGCGGGCGCCTTCGCTTAGCTTGTAGGTTTTTGTCACGGGAATTCCCTTGCCGCGCAGGAACTGGGCCGTGCCAGAAGTGGAGAAGAGCTTAAATCCAAGTTCGTGGAACCTGCGCGCAATCTCTGCTGCAGCCTCCTTATCGTGGTCTTTAACAGAGATGAATACATTTCCTGAACCTGGCAATCCGGGCTGCGCAGCCATTTGGCTTTTTGCGAACGCCATTCCCAAATCGTCCGCCAACCCCATGACTTCTCCGGTGGAGCGCATTTCCGGCGTCAGCATAATTTGCGAGCCCAAGAACCTTACAAACGGGAAAACGCTCTCCTTTACCGCTATGTAATCCGGCACGATTTCCTTTGTAAAGCCCAAATCCTTTAGTTTTTCACCCGCCATAACACGGGCGGCGAGCTTTGCCAACGGAACTCCTATTACTTTTGATATAAACGGTATTGTTCTCGACGCGCGGGGATTTACCTCAATCAAATAAAGTTCTCCCTTCTTGATGGCGTACTGCACATTCATCAAGCCGACTACTTTTAGCTCTTTAGCCAAAGCGTAAGTAGCCTGCCTGACTTCCTCCTTTATTTTATCGTTTAAAGTATGCGGGGGAATCACCATAGCAGCGTCTCCGGAATGGACCCCGGCATATTCAATGTGTTCGAGCATTCCCCCTATTACGGTCGTTTCCCCGTCGGAAATAGCGTCGACGTCCAGCTCTATGGCGTCCTCCAAGAACTTGTCTAAAAGCACCGGTTTCCCAGGGGCGGCGTCAAAGGCCTCTCTGATGACGCGCTTCATGTCATCCATTTCATAGACGATAAACATTCCCCTGCCTCCTAGCACAAAGCTGGGGCGCAAGAGTATTGGGAAACCTATTTGACCTGCGAGCTCGTAAGCCTGTTCGGGAGTTGTCGCGGTCGCATTAATAGGCTGTTTTAGGCCGAGTTTTTCCAGAATTTTCTTAAAAATTTCACGGTCTTCAGCTGCGTCAATTGACTCCGGCGAAGTGCCGATTATATTTACGCCATTTGCCTTCAGCTCGCTCGCCAAGTTGAGTGGGGTTTGCCCCCCGAACTGAACTATGGCTCCGTCGCATTTTTCCTGGTTGTAAACCTCCAGAACATCCTCAAGGGTTAAAGGCTCAAAAAACAGCCTGTCGGAAGTGTCGTAGTCGGTCGACACCGTTTCTGGATTTGAGTTTATCATTAGAGTTTCATATCCAGCCTCGCGCAATGCAAACGACGCATGAACGCAGCAATAGTCGAATTCTATGCCCTGCCCTATTCTGTTTGGGCCGCCGCCTATAATCATTATTTTTTTCTTGGAGCTTGGGCGCGTCTCAGTCTCGGCGCCGTAAGTTGAGTAATAATACGGTGTAAAAGCCTCAAACTCCGCAGCGCACGTATCAACGAGCCTGTAAACCGTATTTATTCCGAACTCTCTCCGAAGCTGTTTTATATTGCGAATTTTAGTTCCGCATATTTCTGAAATTTGCAAATCCGTAAAACCCGACTCTTTTGCCCGACGCAGCAAATCCTCGTCCATATTTAGGAGGCCTTTTTGCGCCATCTCGGCTTCCAAGTCCACTATGCCGCGTATTTGGCGCAAAAACCATTTGTCTATTGCGGTAAACTCATGGATTTCGTCGTCAGTCATTCCGGCCTTCATTGCGTATCTTATATAAAAGACGCGCTCGGCAGTCGGGCGCACAAGGCCTTTGCGTATTTCATCCAAATCGGTCACTTCGCAACCGCCGAACTTTCCGCCGCC
>FR901620.1:0-8752 GCA_000438015.1 Coraliomargarita sp. CAG:312
GGCGGCCGTATTTGATTGGGCTGTTGTGATTTGATAATATCTTCCAAATGTTTTTTTAACGGATTTATGAAGGCGGTAAATGCGTATATTTATATAGATGCCCTATCCTGGGATATTGTTTCGGCGCCGGATTTTATGCCGGGCGCATTTGGGCAAAGATTTAGAGTAAAACCGCAGTTCGGGTATTCCTCCGCAGCGATTTCCTCCGTTCTAAGCGGGGAACCTCCGTCGAAGCACGGCGTATTTTGCGACTTTTATTTTAACCCCGCAAAGTCTCCGTTTAAAAATTTTAGATATATAAAGTATCTTTTCGGAGCCGGGCTTCATCCCCGCTGTTTATTTAACAGAGAATGGACGAGGAAAAAGATGTCCCAAATCTTCGCCCTTGGGCATGGCTACTCCGGGCGTTTTAGTTTACACAGTGTTCCATTCGATTGCCTTGCGTACTTTGATTCCGTACAGAATAGGGATTTCTTTGTTTCGCGCGGTCTTTCCCCCGCAGAAAACATCCGCGATGTCTTGGAAGAATCCGGAATAAATTTTTATATGTCAGATTGGAGAAAAACGCCGGAAGCCGATATTTCATCCGCGTTAAGGTCGATTGAAAACGGGGCGGAATTTCTTTTGGTTTGCGATATCGGCCTTGGAAAGTTTTTGCGCGAGAATGCTGGCAACCAAGCGGCCGTATCAGCGCGCTTGAAATCTTGCAGCGAAAATATTTTAAAAATTTCTGAAGCGTTGAAATCTTCCGGTAGGCCTTACAAGCTTTCCGTTATGTCCGGGTTCGGAATGTTGCCTTGCTTGGGAAGCGTGGATTTAAAAAAAGCCGTATCCGGATTGAACCTTAAATACGGGAAGGATTATGTGGCGTTTTACGAACCCACTATGGCGCGCTTTTGGTATATGAACGAAAGTTCCAGGGAAAAAGTAAGGGCGGAGCTTTCCAATCCAAAATATCCTGGAAGTTTTATTTCAGGAGCGCAAAAAAGCTCGTACGGCATCTCGCATGATGGCGGCAAATTCGGCGATGACATATTTCTGTTGAACGACGGATTTCAAGTTTCGCCATCGTATATTAGCAGGAAGCCGTTTAAAGCAGTATGCGGGTATAGTCCGGAATCGGAGGGGATGTCCGCGTCTTTCTTGTCGACCTGCAAGCCTGTGTTTATCCCGAAAACTGTTGCGGATTTCTTTAAGCTTATGAAATCGGACGTGGAAGAATCGGTGCGCGACTTGTAAAATTGTTATTTCCGGAATCTTTTTGCGGGAAGATTTACTAATACCTAGAGGGAATAATGCGGCTTTTTGCCGCAGCCATATTCTTGCGCAACAGAGGAGTTGGGCACATTGGGATTAAAGGGGAGCCAGTTGGAATGTTGACGCTTCGGGGTTCTATCGGGATGGCTGCGCGCCTTGTTTGAAGTCGCTTTTTATTTGAGCCATTTTTTCCAGTCGTCAACGAACAGTTTAAGATTCTCTGGAGTGGCGACTATCGGTGGAAGAAGCTTGTTTTGCGGGGCGGCTTCGGCTGGGTTGGGGGCGTGGATTTTTTCCAGTAGAATCCTGGCGCCTATGTATCCCCATCCGTAGAAGTCGTCGTAAATGCACGCATCGAGCATGCCGGACGAGAGGAAAAATTCAAATTGAGGCAAAACTCCTATGCAAATTGCGTAATGGCGGTCTGTATCCTTTTTTATCGGGGCGATATCGGCAAGGAGTTTGGGCGAGAAAAATATTTCTCCGTAGTTGTCATATCTGGCAATTTCTATTTTGTTTTGTTCAGCGTAGACGCTGTAATATTCAAATGCTATAAGTTTCAGCGGGTTTAGCGGCTGTATAATGTCGGAAAACTGCTTAAAGGAAAGGTGTGGGGCGAGATATTCCGATAGAAGTTTCTGTTCGGAAAAATCAAGTTCCTGCTTTTCTCCGGTTGTGTAGAAGTAGCAAACGGGTCGTATTTTTGCTCCGCCAGAGAGTTTCGATATTTGTTCGCGCAGGGCTTGGGCGAACTTGGAAGGATCTGTCGATACGCATCCGGCTATATATTTGGCGTTTATTTCCTCGCCCACAATGGAAATGAAAAATCCGTTTTCGGCGAGCGTTTGTGCGGCTGCAGATATATTATTTTTGGCGCCTTTAACTGGAAAAACTACGGCGCCTGCGTATCCTTGAAGGTACAGGCTTTCCAGCTGTCCTATTTGTTTTTCAGCGGAATCTTCGGCGGACAGAAATTGAATCTCAATTTTTTCCCCGAACCTTGCTTGCAGTTCCGTAGCGGAGCCCTTTGCGCCGTTGAAAGCGGCTGCGTTTGGACTCGATATATAGTTTGGCGCCAGAAAAGCCAGTTTTAAAGCGTTTTTGTCTTTGGCATCCTCTGCGGTGCAAATACACGCCGCCGTTAAAAGAGCGCAATATAGTAAACGTATTATGGCTTTCATGGAATTTATTTTGAGGGTGGAATGGGATTTTGCAACATTTCAATCAACAAAGAAAGAGCTTTTGAGCATATTTGAGGCGCCGATTTGGAATCCGTAGACTTCACAAAAAAAGCGGCTGCTATTCTTTCGTCTGCCATAACCGCCACAATGTTTGCGCAGTTCTGAAAATAATCTCCGCACATGTAGAAATTCGTTTTCCCTATGGAAGTTTTTATCCATCCCATTGAAAATTTCTTTTCCCCGCTTTTGGGAATCCTTCTTTCGGATACGAGCTGTTCCGTCGCGATTTTAGGATTTTGTGCAGTTTCGCATGCCAGCCATTTTGCGGCGTCATCGGCGGTTAGCGCCAGCGCTGTTGCGGGGAAGAACGGGGAGTCGAAAGAGCGGTATTTTGCGCCCTCCATCCCCAAAGGAGAAAGCGCGTAGGCGTGTAAGGCTTTGGCAAAAGATTTCTTAAAATTTTTTTGAGACTTGTCCGCTATGTATCCGAGCGCATATCCCGCAATAGCGGGCGCGAGTTTAGAGGAGTTTATTCCGACATTGGCTGTTGGCGGAATTTGGGCTGCAATGTCGAAAACCTCCGCCGCCGAGGCGTCGCTTGGGACAAGAGTGTCGGAGTGTTCGCTGAAGCCGAATTTTCCGCTCCATATATCTTCTAGGCTTGCGCGCCTTGCGCTTCCGGAAAGCCTGAAGTAAGAGCAGAGCGACTCTGCGCTTTCCCTTAAATTAAGTTTGCCTTCATTTTGCATTGCAACGGCCGCAAGGGTGACTATTGCTGCGGTGCTTTTGCCGAGCGCAAAAGTCTGCGCAGCGCCTTCCCGCCCAGCGGGGAATGATTTTGCGGCAAGGATGTTCCCATTTTCCGCAAGGCATAATGCCCCCGATACTGATCCGGATTTTTCCAGCAATCTTTTAAAGCTCGATTCCAGGAACTTTATGCGCGAATCGTTAAACGCGCTTTGATGTTTGTCTGCATCTTTGGGGGTGGCGGAACCGGAGCCCGCCGCAAGTGTTGGCAAAAGCGCAAAGATTCCGAAGACCGCCGCGCATATTGCGGTTTTTGCGTTCATAGCTTATAACGCTTTACGGGAGTTTTTCCGGATTTAGACTTTAGCCATGCTTCCAAATCCGGAGGCACTTTCATTTCTGGGAGGAGTTCGTCGAACATGCACGACCGGTTCTTTGTCCGGGCGGCTAGGCAGGACATGTCCATTGTTAAATTCATAGGCCTGTCTCCCTGAACGGGCTCTATAAATTCGGCGGGATTTAGGCCGAAATATTTTGCAATGCGCGCGCCCATGTCGTATCTGCTTACAGGTTCCAATCCGGCGTAGTGGTATATGCCGCTAAGATTTGGGCGTTCGCATATTTCAACGATCATTTCCGCCAACCTCTCCGCGGAAAGCGGGCATTTTATTTCGTCCGTTCTCAACTTCAGTTTTTTGCCGAGACTCCAGTTTAATAGAAGTTTTTCATGCAGCGAACGGCGGCCCGTAAGGCTGTTCCCGCTCACATGGCTCAGCCTAAGGACAACCGTAGTAGAAGGGGATACTTTGAGGACTGCCTTTTCGGCCATGAGTTTTGTGGTTCCGTATAGAGTGCATGGCATCGGGATGTCGGTATTTTTATATGGAGGGCAGGAACCGTCAAACACCATGTCCGTGGAAAGGTGTATGAGGCGCGCGGACACATGGTTTGCCAATACGGCTAGCCGTTCGGGAAGCCTTGTATTCATCTTTTCCGCCAATTCCGGATTCGCGTCCACGTCTGTCGGGCTGGATATTGCGGCGCAGTTGACGATAATCTGCGGGAAGACGTCGAGCACTAGGCGCTGCGTTGCGTGTTCGTCCAAAAGGTCGCACTTTAGCGCCTCTACATTTTTTATTTGCGGAAGCTCGCGCGTTCCGCATACCGCCGTCACCTTGTGGCCGGCTTCCGCGGCGGCTTTTATGAAGTTATATCCTACTAGTCCGGTTGCTCCGGTGCAAAGAATTTGCATATTTATAAATATCCCTTTAAATCCGTTATCTTCGCTTGCAAACGTCTGGCGAAGTGTAAATAATAAGTTTCTTATATTGAATATCGTCATTATATATGGAACTAAAAAATATAGTAAAGAAGCAAATAATAAATTTGCCGGTTTACGAAACGGGTAAGCCGATAGAATACGTCGCCCGCGAATTTGGGCTTGACCCGGACGGCATTCTTAAAATGGCGTCCAACGAAAATCCGCTTGGGCCTTCTCCGAAGGCCGTCGAGGCGGTTTCCAAACATTTAAACGGCTTGAACTACTATCCCGACGGCGGTTCGTATGACTTGAGAATGAAGCTCTCGCAGAAGTGGGGTTTGAAGCCTTCGCAGTTTGCAATAGGAAACGGCTCTAACGAGCTTCTGGAGTTTGTTGCCCAATGCTTTGTCGGGGAAGGCGACGAAACGGTATTCGGGGCGCAGTCTTTTATTGTCTATAAGTTGGCCACGATTTTCTGCGGCGGCAAATGTGTCAGCGTACCTATGCCAAACCTGAAATACGATTTGGATATGTTGCGCGACGCCGTCACAGAGAAAACCAAGATTGTCTTTATGACCAATCCCAATAATCCCACAGGATGCGTCGTAAAGCAGGACGAAGTCGTAAATTTTGTGAAGTCGCTTCCGGAAAATGTAGTATTCTGCTACGACGAGGCTTATACCGAATTTCAGGATGACGAGGTTGACTTGCGCCCGCTGATTTCGGAGGGCAGAAATGTAATATGCCTGCGCACATTCTCGAAAATATACGGCTTAGCCGGATTGCGCTGCGGATATTCATACTCCTCGGAGGAGCTTGCAGGATATATCAACCGCATTCGCGAACCGTTTAACGTCAATACTCTCGCCCAGGTCGGAGCGCTTGCCGCGTTGGACGACGCGGAGTTTGTGAATGAAAGCCGCAGGATTAACAATTTGGGCAGAAAACAGTTCGAAAAGGCTTTCGGCGAATTGGGGCTAGAATATTTTTCAGAAGGCGGGAATTTTGTCATGGTAAAAGTCGAGGACGCCTCCGGAAAGTTTGTGCAGATGCAAAAGCGCGGCGTAATCGTCCGTCCGAACGTCGGGTACGGGCTTCCGGATTGGCTTAGGATAACAATCGGCAAGCCAGAGCAAAACGAGCGTTGCATTGAGGAGTTAAAAAAGCTTTTATAGTTTTGTGGGAGCGTATTGGCAGTTTGCCCTGGCGGCGGTTGCGATGTTTGCTGCGTTCTTTGCCGCGGGCGTGTTCGCAGCTTACGCGCTCGCGCTGGCCGCGTATCGTTTTTCAAGAATGGACGGCGGACGCAAGGCGGATTCCGGCGATATTGGCGCATTGGCGGAGCAATGCGTGGAAAATTCGAGCCGGATGACATGGGCTATTCCTTTTGGCAGGAAATTGTTTTTCAGCCTCGGCGCGGCTGCATTATGCCTGGGGATATCGATAGCCTTAGAGGGCGCAGGCATCGAAATTTCACGGACGGGAATTGTAATTCTAATTCTCTTTTCTGCGCTTGCGGCTTTGTTTCTAGAATATGCCTTGGCTGACATTCCGCTCGCCGCATGGGGAAGGCAGCATCCTGTTTGTGCGCTTCGCAGAATCTCTCCGCTATTTTACGCTTTTTACCTTTTCTTCCTTCCGCTGGAATCTTTGTCCCGCAATTTGGGGCATAGGGTGTATAGAAAAAAAACGAAAAATCTTTCGACTCCGTTCGACTATATGGACGTTGCGGTAATGCTGCACGTCCAAGATTCCGACATTGCCTCCATCTCTCCTTATACCGGAAAAATATTAAAAAACGCTCTGCGCCTCCAGAATTTGGATGTAAGCGACATTATGCTGCCGCGCAGTAAAGTTGTCTATCTTGATACGGAGTCTTCCGCCGAGGAAAATATATCTTTGGCCGAGAAAACGCGCCATACGCGATATCCTCTCTGCAAGGGGGATTTGGATAACTGCTACGGAATCGTAAATATTAAAAATATTTTTTCCGGCGGCGGTTCCGTGGATTTAATGTCTATATGCCGCGAAACGCTGCGCATTAAAGAGACGGAAAAACTCGATACAGCCCTTTCAAAAATGTTGAAATACCGGCTTCAAATGGCTCTGGTGGAGGACGATTTCGGCGGGGTAATCGGCGTTATTACTTTGGACGCAGCTCTAAGCGAACTCGTCGGAAAAATCCGCGACGAATTCGACCGTTCTCAAGACCAGTCGATTCGCGTTACGGGAAAAAACAAATATCTGATAAGCGGCCAGGCGAGCTTGCATAGGGTTGAAGACTTTCTGGATGTCGACTTTGACAATGACGAAGTCTCGACATTCGGAGGCCTTATAACTTTTAGGCTTGGCAGATTCCCGGAAAAAGGGGAAAGGCTCTATTTTGAGGAGCAAAAGTTGCGCGTGCGGATAGAGAGCGTAGGAGAGCGTGCGGTCCGGGAATGTTCAGTCCAGTTTGACGATCTAAAAGAAGGCGGTCTTTAAAAACGCCATGGCTTTCAAGCGTGCTTAGTTTTGTCGCGACTGGAACGCAATGGCAAATATTTGGAATAGAAATTTTCGCCGTTCTGTTTTATGCCGCCTTGGGAAAACCACAATTCGGCGCCGGATAATCTAGCCTGTTTCGCGTTTTGCGGGATTGCCATACGCAGAAAAAACTCATTTGATGCAAAAAAATTGGAATAATAGGCTGTTGATTCACCGCGCGCGGCAGTATTTGATTTGCTGGAGTTTTCTTTGATGGGTATATCCTGTCCGCTTGCGAAGCATAAAATCTGTTCTTCCAAAAGTCTGACGGATTTTTTTTCTAAACTTAGTCGGCGCAAAATTGCCTAGCCCATTCGGCAAAATAAAAAGCTGCGGCTGCCTGGTTTATGTCCGATGGCGGGTATTTTTATTTAGCTTGGCATATTTCTTGATTTTTTCAGGGCATAATCTACTATAACCTAAATAAAAATTCCGCGTTCCTTGGGAACGCACGGAGCCAGGCAGAAATTTTTCATATAAAGATTAAAGATTTTGCATAAAATGAACAACCCACTTAACACACTTAGAAAATTCGCGTCAGCCTCCGGCGCCGCCGAAGGTTATATTTACAGCCTCAAAGCCTTGAAAGACTCGGGATTTGACACTTCGCGCTTGCCCGTTAGCATAAAGATAGTTCTCGAAAGCGTTCTCCGAAATTGCGACGGCAAGCGGGCATCCGAAGACGATGTCAAAAAACTGGCGGGATGGTCGGCGGCAGAGCCGGGGGACTACGAAGTTCCTTTTGTGGTTTCCAGAATAGTTCTTCAGGACTTTACGGGAGTTCCTCTCTTAGTGGATTTAGCCGCAATGCGCGACGCCGCAAAAGCGCAAAATAAAAACCCCGCCGTCGTGGAACCTCTCGTTCCCGTTGATTTGGTCGTGGACCACTCCGTTCAGATGGATGTCGCGGGAACTTCTGACGCCTATGAAAAAAATCTGGAAAAGGAGTTTGAACGCAACAAGGAGCGCTACGAATTCCTCAAGTGGGGGCAGCAGGCGTTTAAAACGTTTTCGGTGGTTCCACCTTCAACGGGAATAATCCACCAAGTTAATTTGGAGTATCTGGCCCGCGTTGTCTTTGAGGGGAAAGGCGAAAACGGAGAGAGAATATTTTATCCGGATACGCTTGTCGGAACAGACTCACACACGACTATGATAAACGGACTTGGCGTTGTCGGATGGGGCGTAGGAGGAATAGAGGCCGAGGCGGGAATGTTGGGCCAGCCGGTTTATTTCCGCGTTCCGGAAGTCGTGGGGGTTCATGTCAGCGGAAAGCTGGCCGAAGGCGTCACGGCAACGGACTTGGCTTTGCATGTCACAAAAATCTTGCGCGAAGAAAAAGTTGTAGGAAAGTTTGTCGAATTTTTTGGAGAGGGTGCGCGCAATTTGTCGCTTGCCGACAGGACTACGGTTGCAAACATGGCTCCTGAGTACGGCGCTACAATGGGATACTTCCCCGTCGATGAAACAACTTTGGAATATCTGCGCCTGAGCGGAAGGGACGAAAAACAAATAGCATTGGCAAGGGATTACTATATTGAGCAAGGAATATTCGGAATACCACTAAAGGGTGAATGCGACTATTCCAAAGTGGTTGAATTGGAACTTTCCGACGTAAAACCGTGCGTGGCGGGTCCAAAACGCCCGCAGGACAAAATATCTCTCGCCGATGTAAAGGCCAAGTTCTCCGACCTTTTGGAAACTTCAGGCAAGAATCCGTGTGAATCTGTTTCGACGCCCAAGGGCGAAATAAAGAACGGGAGCGTTTTAATTGCCGCCA
>FR901620.1:8768-12380 GCA_000438015.1 Coraliomargarita sp. CAG:312
TTTTAATTGCCGCCATTACAAGCTGCACAAACACTTCCAATCCTTCCGTAATGGTTGCGGCGGGGCTCGTGGCGAAAAAGGCGGCGGCTTTGGGCATAAAACCGCCAAGCTATGTAAAGACCTCATTGGCCCCGGGATCCAGAGTTGTGACGGACTATTTAAAGGAGGCGGGCCTTCAGGATGCTCTCGACAAGATGGGCTTTAATTTGGCCGGCTACGGCTGCGCAACTTGCATAGGAAATTCGGGGCCCATTGACGCCGAAATTTCCAGCGCTGTGAAATCGAAAGATCTCTTTTGCGTAAGCGTTCTTTCGGGCAACAGAAACTTTGAGGCGCGTGTGCATCCCCTCCTCAAGGGCAATTATTTGATGAGCCCGCCGCTTGTTGTGGCTTTTGCTTTAGCGGGTAGAATTGACATAGACTTCGACCGCGAGCCAATTGCAAAAACCCCGGATGGCAAAAATGTATTTTTGACCGATATTTGGCCGACTTCGGCGGAGGTCGCGCAAACTGTGACTTCATGCGTAAAAAGCTCTATGTTTAAACAGCGCTACGCCGATATGTCAGGGCCGAAACAGTGGCAGGATATTCAAAGCGGAACCGGCGATACCTATTCATGGAATGCAGACAGCACCTACATCCAAAATCCGCCGTTCTTTGAAGGCTTCTCAATGGAGAATCCAAAATTGGAATCGTTGAGGAATCTTCGGCCGCTAGCTATTTTGGGCGATTCCGTGACTACAGACCACATATCGCCCGCAGGTTCTATTTTGGCGGACGGCCCTGCCGGAAAGTATCTGCGCGAACACGGCGTTGAACAAAAAGACTTTAATTCCTATGGATCCCGCAGAGGCAACGATAGGGTTATGACTCGCGGAACTTTTGCAAATGTCCGAATAAAAAATGCAATCGCGGGCGGAATTGAGGGCGGCTACACTAAGATAGACGGCAAGGGCGAAAACGTCCCAATTTTCGACGCATGCGAAGCCTACAAGAAGCGCGGCGAAGGCCTGATAGTGTTCGGCGGCAGAGACTACGGAATGGGAAGTTCTAGAGACTGGGCTGCAAAAGGCACGCGTTTGCTGGGTGTCCGCGCGGTTGTCGCAAAGAGCTTTGAACGCATACATAGAAGCAATCTAATAGGAATGGGAGTGCTTCCGTTTGAATTTGAAGACGGTGTAGATGCGCAGTCGTTGGGGCTTAACGGAGAGCAAACTTTCTCGATAGAGGGGCTCGAAAACGGCGTGTCTCCTTCTCAAAAGGCTGTTCTTGTGGCTGAAAATCCGGACGGAAGCCAAATCCGGGCAAACCTAATTTTAAGAATTGATACGCCGATTGAAGTTGAATATTATAAAGCTTCAGGTATACTTCCTTACGTTTTAAAGAAAATTTTGGAAGCTTAAGGCGATTAAAAGGCATTGCCTCTTTTACGATATTTCACTAAATGAAAGAAAATATAAAATATATGGTTAGCGTTTCCGAAGACGCTGCAACAATGGCGGTCATAGGAAAGGCGAGCTATATAAATTGCAGGTGCGTGGGCGATTTTCTCACCACGGTCATAGAGAAAGGATGCCGCAAAATAGCTGTGGATTGCTCGCAATGCACGGGTATGGACAGCACGTTTCTGGGAATGGTTGCCGGGGCTGCGATACGCCTCCGCAAGCTTGGCGGAAATTTATCTCTGGCAGGTCTAAACGAGCGCAATAGCGAGCTGATTGAAAATCTAGGCCTCGGGAAAATAGTCACTATAATAGACGCCCCGTCCCAAGCCGCCACATCGCAAGAGCAACTCTCCGCAACCAACGCCACTACCGAGGGCATTCTTGCCGCGCACGAAAATTTAGTGGCGGCAGATGCGTCTAATTTATCCAAGTTTGAGGATGTCATTACTTTCCTGAAAAAAGAAATGGAATGACCAAACAATGATATATTTTATAATCAGTACATTATGTCTTCTGCTCGCCGTGGCGATGTTTATAATGTATTGCTACGACCGCTACCAGGTTATATCGCTCGGCGACGAAATAGACAGGGTGCGCGATGAAAAAAATATCGTCATAGAATTTCTCCATAAAACAGCCGAAGACATTAGCGCCGACGCCGACCGCGTAAAACTGTATCGTCACATTGTTCGTGCGACCGCCTTAAGCTGCGGAGCAATGAGCGCGTGCGTCTATGAAAAACAACCCAACGGTTCCCTAAAGGCAAAGGCTGTAGAGGGCCTTTTCCCGCCACAAGTGTCAAAGGTTCCACGCCAAAAAGCCAATCAGTTGCGCTCTGAATACTTGGAGAATGCTATGGCGGAGGAGACTGTTGAGCCTAACGAGGGCATAATAGGCGAGGTTGCAGCTTCGTTCAAGGGGGTTTTGATAAAGGATGGCTCCAAAGATCCAAGAGTGGTCAAACATGAAGACGAATCTTTTAAAGTCCGCAGCATAATAGTAGTTCCGATGGTTTTTGGCGGCCAGCTTTACGGCGTTCTTGCAGTGGCAAATCCCATAAGCGGAAAACCTTTTACCGAGACGGATTTTTCTCTCGCAAAATCTTTGGGAGAGCAGTCAGGGTTGGCTATTCATAATAGCGAAGCCGTCTCTGCGTTGATAGAAAAAAGCAAGCTAGAATTCGATTTAAAGCTCGCAAGCAGCGTCCAGCGTTTCTTATTGCCCGCGCGCCTTCCGCAATCTTCCGAGCTTGAGTGCGCAGTGAAATACCGTCCGCAAAAACTCATCGGCGGAGATTTTTATGACTTTATAAAACTTGAGGACGATAGGCTCGGCGTAGTCATAGGCGACGTTTCCGGAAAGGGAGTGTCTGCCGCTATTTTGATGGCTCTATGCCAGACCACTTTGCGATATATCGCCCCGAATTACTCGCTGCCGTCGGATGCATTGAAGGCTCTAAATGCCGAAATGGTATGCGCAATGCGTTCGGATATGTTCATTACGATGATTTATGCCATTATAGATACGCGCAATTCCACAATAACTCTTGCGCGCGCCGGGCATGAGCGTCCGCTTCTTTGCCGTCGCATAAATTCGTACGAGGCAGTTGCCCATAAAATAAAGAGTTCCGGAATGGCTGTTGGGATGGTTGATCCCGAGCTTTTTGACGAATCTATAGAGGATAAAACTTTGGACTTTAAGCACGGAGACGTATTTGTTCTCTACACGGACGGCGTGACGGAGGCGGTAGATAAAAGCGGAAACGAGTATTCGGCGCAAAAGCTCGCCCATACTGTTTCTGCGATGTTCGAGCGGAGCGCGTCGGAAATAACCCGCGAGATAATAAAATCCGTCGAGCGTTTCACCCACAAGTCGGAATATCTTGACGATTTGACTCTTTTAACAATAAAACGTTTATAAAAAAAACAACTAATACAAAGAAAAGCTATGCCAGGAGTAGGTAAATTATTAAAACAAGCTCAAAAAATGCAGAAAGCCATGGAGGCTGTTCAAAACGAATTGGCCAATCTTGAAGTTGAAGGTTCGGCGGCTGGAGGCGCGGTAAAAGCCGTTGTTTCCGGACAAGGGGCTTTGAAATCCATAAAGCTGGATCCCGAATTTCTTAAAGAGGATGTATCTTCGGTTGAGGCTTCCATTGTGGCTGCGG
>FR901621.1 GCA_000438015.1 Coraliomargarita sp. CAG:312
GAACTTTCACTCCGCAAGCTCGGCTTTATCGCTCCGATTTATGCCGACGCCAACGGCGAAATTCTCTCTGGGCACCAAAGGCACTTTGTCGCAACCCGCATGGGTGTTAAGAACGTGCCTGTGTTCAGAATCCCGCCAATGGAATTGGACAAGCGCAAGGCGTTGAACATTGTGTTTAACCGCGCCACCAACGACGGAGACATCTGCCAGACACCCGAAAAGTCTAAGCGCGAACTGGAAACTCTAAACCTCTCGGAACTCGCCAATAGTATTTCAGATAAGGAGTTGGAAAGCAAAGAGTTCTTCCGTTGCGCTTATCCTTGTAAGGTTTCGGTAGCTAAACTTTGCAAAATAAATTCTGGGAGGTGGATTCAATATGCAAAGAGCATTGCAAGGACTCTGCGCAAGGCGGGAATTATCATGCCTATCGTTTGCACACCCGACGGCAAGGTTATAAACGGCATAGGCAGACTTGAAATGCTCGCGGAATTAAAAGCCGATACTTGCGAAGTAGTTTATATATCGGAAGATGAAGCAAAGTTTGCAGACGCTATGATGAATCTGCTGACAATGGATTTTAATATCCACGAGAGATATGAGGATTTGCTCCGCTAAGAGCCTCATCATTGCTCTTCCAGTCTTCCTTGCATACGTCATTAATATCCACGAGAGATATGAGGATTTGCTCCGCTATAATTCATTCCGCCGTGCCCGCAGAGTCCGCGAGGAATTGGGACACGGCTTTGTGTTCGCAGTCCACGGCAATAAGCCCTGCTACGAATTCGATATTTTCAACCCGAAGCAACAGGCAAAATGGCGCAAGGAACACGGCAATACCATACTTGATTTCGGCGCGGGACACCTCACGGAGACGAATATTCTAAAAGCCGCAGGATTTGATTG
>FR901622.1:0-4471 GCA_000438015.1 Coraliomargarita sp. CAG:312
CTCAGAGTCTGGAATGTAATCCAGGCTCTTTCCCGGCGGGAAAAGCAGAAATCTCGCGGAAATTCTTTTATTCGGGAAAAAAGTGTTTGAGCAGCGCGAGAGTGTCTCGAATAAAAGAAGTTTCCGACGAACATCCGAGTGTTTTGCGAATCCGGCAAACCGCCTTTCTTCAAAGAATGGGAAAGGCTCATGAAATAAAAAAATAAAAAAAATAAATAAAAAACTTGCCAAAGAGAGATGGAAATGTACTTTTTCACATCTTTCTCTTTAAAAGACACAAAATATGCCTACAATTAATCAGTTAGTTCGCAAGCCGCGCACCTTGGTGACTTCCAAGACAAAGGCGCCGGCGCTCAAGTCGAATCCATTTCGCCGCGGCGTATGCGTGCAGGTGATGACCCGCACGCCGAAAAAGCCTAACTCGGCGATTCGTAAAGTCGCAAAAGTGCGTTTGACTTCCGGATACGAAGTCATCGCCTACATTCCCGACGAAGGGCACTCTTTGCAGGAACACAGCGTTGTTCTGGTGCGCGGAGGCCGTGTAAAGGACCTTCCGGGCGTCCGCTACCACATCGTGCGCGGCGCCATTGACTGCATCGGAGTGGAAAAACGCCGCCGCAGCCGCTCCAAGTACGGAGTAAAGCGTCCCAAGGCAGCCGCTAAGAAATAATTTAAATAGAATAGAAGGCAGAAAATATGTCACGCAGACACAGAGCTGAAAAAAGAGAACGCATACCGGATTCGCGCTACAAGAGTCCGCTGGTCAGCCACCTCATCAATATGGTGATGAAAAACGGCAAGAAGACTGTTGCCGAACGCATTGTCTACGGCGCAATTGAACGCGTCAGCGAAAAACTTGAAAAGGGCGATCCTATCGATTTGCTTTTGGGCGCACTTGAAAACGTCCGTCCCAAGCTCGAAGTAAAGAGCCGCAGAGTAGGCGGGGCGACCTACCAGGTCCCGGTTGAAGTTTCTTTCGACCGCCAGCAGACTCTCGCGTATCGCTGGCTGATAGAGGCTGCTAACAACCGCAAAGGCTTGCCTATGTCCGAGGCATTGGCGGCGGAATTGGTCGACGCTTACAACAACACGGGCACAGTAGTTAAAAAGCGCGACGACGTTCATAAAATGGCGCAGTCCAACAGGGCTTTTGCGCATTTGCGTTGGTGATTAACCTCGTAAACGGAAACGCATACTCATGGCAAAACTATCTGAAAAAAATTCTCCGAACAGGGCGACACCCCTCGAATATACGAGAAACATTGGTATATCTGCGCATATCGATGCCGGCAAGACCACATGTTCCGAACGCATTCTGTTTTACAGCGGCGTAGTGCACAAGCTCGGCGAAGTCCACGAAGGCACCGCCGTGACTGACTGGATGGAACAAGAGCGCGAACGCGGAATAACCATTACATCTTCGGCAATCAGCTGCCACTGGAAAACTAAGGAAGGCCCGTTTAAGGGAATTCAGCATCAAATCAATCTTATAGACACTCCCGGACACGTAGACTTTACTGCGGAAGTAGAGCGTTCTTTGCGCGTGCTCGACGGAGCTATCGCCGTTTTCTGCGCGGTTGCCGGCGTTCAGCCGCAGTCCGAGACTGTCTGGCGCCAGATGAACAAGTATAATGTTCCGCGCATAGCTTTTATAAACAAGATGGACAGAACCGGCGCAGACTTCTATGGCGCGGTCGAAGACATCAAGAATAAGCTAAACGGCAATCCCCATCCGCTCTTCCTGCCGATTGGCGCGGAAGACCAGCTAAAGGGGTTGATTTGCCTCGTCACAATGAAGGCCTACGTTTACGACGAATCCGATCCGTCGGGGATGAAGTACGATACCGTCGAAATTCCCGCCGAATACAAGGAAAAGGCCGAACAGTACAGAGCTGAGCTCATTGAAGCTGTTGCAGACTTTGACGACAATATTATGGAGCGCTTCCTCGAGGGCGACACTAACTTTACTGAAGACGAGTTGCGCTTGGGCATCCGCAAGGCGACTTTGACCCGCGAATTTGTTGGTGTAATTCCCGGTTCGGCGTTTAAGAACAAGGGAGTGCAGATGTTGTTGGATTCCGTTGTGGACTACCTGCCGTCTCCATTGGACGTTCCGCCGATTAAGGCTTATGCCGAGGGCGATGAAGATGTCCCGTCTTTGGAAATCGTTTCCGACGACTTTGCCCCGCCGACTGCTTTGGCATTTAAATTGTGGGCAGACCCGTTTGTCGGAAAACTCGTATTCATCCGCGTATATAGCGGCTGCATCAAGAAGGGCATGCAAATTTACAATCCGCGCAGCCGCAAGACCGAGCGCATTTCCCGCCTCTTGGTCATAAAGGCCGACAAGCGCGAGGATATAGAGGAAGCGTATTCCGGTTCGATTTGCGCAATTATCGGCGCAAAAGACTTTGTGACCGGAGACACTTTGTGCGAGCGCGAACATGAAGTCCGCCTAGAGCCTCCAACATTCCCGGAACCGGTTATCGCCATGAGCATTGAGCCTAAGTCGAAGGCCGACCAGGAAAAGCTTTCAATCGCTCTTCAGCGCTTGGCAGAAGAAGACCCGACATTTGTCGTCACCACGAACCAGGAAACCGGACAGACCCTCATTGCGGGTATGGGCGAGCTTCACTTGGAAATTATCCGTGACCGACTTTTCCGCGAATTCAAGGTTGAGGCCGATTCCGGCAAGCCGCAGATCGCCTACCGCGAAACTATCACGAAGTCCGCTCCCGGCGTCGGCAAGTTTGTCCGCCAGTCTGGCGGCCGCGGCCAATATGGGCATGCGGAAATCGTTCTCGAGCCTTTGGAAAAGGGCAAGCACTACGAATTCGTCAACGAAATTGTCGGCGGCGTAATCCCCAAGGAATACATAAAGCCAACCGAAGACGGAATCAAGGAAGCTATGATAAACGGCGTTGTTGCGGGCTATCCTGTTGTGGACGTAAAAGTTCGCTTGGTGTTTGGCTCGTTCCACGAAGTTGACTCTTCCGAAATGGCGTTCAAGATGGCTGGCATCTTTGCGTTCAAGGATGCTATGGCGAAGGCTTCTCCGATCTTGCTAGAACCTATAATGAAAGTCGAAGTGACCACCCCCGATGAATATCAGGGCGACATTATGGGCGACATCAACCGCCGTCGCGGACAGATTCAGGGTATGGAATCAAAGGGAAATGTCACCAACATCAGGGCGTTTGTTCCGCTCGAAACAATGTTTGGCTATGCGACGGACATACGTTCGCTTTCCAGCGGCCGCGCCTCGTATTCAATGGAGCCGAGCCACTTTGAACAGGTTCCCGCAAACGTTTTGAAACAGGTACAGGAAGGCGCCGCGCGCAAGCCTGCCCGCTCGTAATTTATATTAAGGAAAAAAATATGGCAACTCAGAGAATAAGAATAAGACTCAAGGGCTACGATTTTCGCACAATCGACCAGAGCGCCGGAGATATTGTCGAAACCGCAAAGCGCACTGGCGCGCGCGTTTCGGGCCCCGTGCCGCTTCCGACCAAAATTGAGAAATATTCGGTGAACCGTTCCGTGCACGTCAACAAAAAGAGTATGGAACAGTTTGAACTGCGCACACACAAGCGTCTCATCGACATTATCGATCCTACGGTCAATACTGTCGACGAACTGAAAAAGCTCAATTTGCCCTCGGGCGTTGACATTACCATAAATGTCTAAATTTTAATTTCGCAAGCGGGCGGATTTTCAGTTTTGCCCCGGCGAATACAAGCCTTGTAAATAGGCTTTTTTACAGAGTTTACATTTTTTTGCGCAAATTTTCCGAAGCATCTTCGGCCCGAAAAGGGACAAAAGAGGAGAACCGGAAAGTTTGCGCGAAATTTGTTTCTAAAAAAATTTAAAAAAATTTATTGACAGAAAAGTCTGAAAAGGCAGTATCTGCATTCTTTACAACTTTTCGAATCATAAAATAACACTAAAGCAGGTCGAAACGGGTTGAATCGCCGAAAACCGCAAGTGCCTTACGGCGCGAGATTTTCGGACGCGGATATCCACCTGCCGCTTAGCATATGAGCCAAATACTAATCGGAAAAAAACTGGGAATGACCCAGATTTTCGACGGGGACAATAACCTCGTTGCGGTGACTGTCGTAGAGGCAGGTCCGTGCCCCGTCACGCAAGTGAAAACAGCTCAGAGCGACGGATACAATGCCGTGCAAATCGGCTTCGGAGCGCAGAAAGAACAGCGCATGACAAATCCGGAACTCGGGCATCTTAAAAAAGCGGGCGTAGCGCCCCTGACGGAACTAGTGGAGTTTCGCGTCGACAATCCTTCGGACTACAAGCCAGGCGACGTCTTGACGGTTGCCAAATTCTCCGAAGGCCAGATGATAGACATCATCGGCACCACAAAAGGACGCGGTTTCCAGGGCGTAATGAAACGCTATAATTTTGCCGGTCAGCCTGCGACGCACGGCCACATGATGCACCGCCGTCCCGGATC
>FR901622.1:4496-12153 GCA_000438015.1 Coraliomargarita sp. CAG:312
CCGCCGTCCCGGATCAGTCGGCTGCCGCCAGACTCCCGGGCACGTTTACAAGGGGCGCAAAATGCCGGGGCATATGGGACAGGTTCGCTGCACGACGCAAAACCATCCCATCGTTAAGATTTTGGAAGACAAAAATATCCTCTTGATAAAGGGAAGTCTTCCCGGCGCGAAGGGCGATTTGGTAATCGTCCGCCCTGCTAAAAAAGTAAAAATAGCAAAATAAGGAGCCGCAAAGATGAAACTTAAAGTTTATACAAAAGACGGTTCGAGCTTTGTTGAGCAGGATTTTGAAAATATTCCCCAGTTTGAGGGAGATAAAGGTCTGTTCGCACTCAAGGAAACAATAGTAGCCTACCAGGCAAACGCCCGCCAAGGGAATGCCTCTACGCTCGATTACGGCCACGTGAGCGGTACTTGCCGCAAGCCTTTTAAACAGAAGGGCGGCGGTCGTTCGCGCCACGGCACAATGAAGAGCCCAATTCACCGCGGCGGAGCCGTCGTATTCGGCCCCCAACCCCGCGATTGGTCCAAGAAAATCAACCGCAAAGTAAAAGCGTTGGCTTTCTCAAGGGCTTTGTTCGACAAATGCTCCGACGGACTCTGCGTAATTGAGGGCTTTGAAGCTCCCGAACTCAAGACTAAGTCTGTGGCTAAAGTTCTCGGCAACATAAAGCCAACCGGCAAAATATTGCTGATAGACGACACTTTTGAAGATAAATTCGTGCTCGCAAGCCGCAATATAGCGCGCGTCAACTTCTGCGAAAGCGCTTCTTTGAGCGCAATGGAATTGATGCAGTACGACAACATCATAGTATCGCGCAAGGGACTGGATACAGTGCTTGCTCGCATAAATAAGGAGTAAGTCATCATGATAGAGTCTCACAAAATTTTAAAAGCCATCCGCGTGACGGAAAAAGCCGCAAATTTGCAGGTGTCCAACCAGTACACATTCGAGGTTGCAGAAGACGCCAACGCAATCGCGGTTTCCCA
This sequence comes from Coraliomargarita sp. CAG:312, assembly GCA_000438015.1. Classification (GTDB taxonomy): domain Bacteria; phylum Verrucomicrobiota; class Verrucomicrobiia; order Opitutales; family Intestinicryptomonadaceae; genus Merdousia. The sequence continues at coordinate 5,487 of FR901622.1, forward strand.
GGCGGTAGAACAGACCTTTAAAGTGAAGGTCGCGCGCGTCAACATTCTCAACGCAAAGGGAAAAGTGAAAGTGTCGCGCATGAGAAGGAACAATCCCGGAATCAAAGGCAAAATGAAGAAAGCCATTGTGACTTTGAAAAAGGGCGACACCATTCAAATTGCATAAGCTAGGAGAACAAGAAAATGGCAATTATAAAAAGCAGACCTTTGACTCCTTCCCAGAGATTTCTGGAACTCGGTCGCAATGAAGTCGACAACAAGCGCCCGGAGCGCTCGTTGACGGAAAGCAAGCAGCGCGCCAAGGGGCGCAATTGCTACGGCCGCATAACTTCGCGCCGCCGCGGCGGCGGGCATAAAAAGCTCTACCGCATAGTGGATTTTAAGCGCGATATAGTCGATGTACCCGCTACGGTCGTCGCAATAGAATACGACCCAAACCGTTCTGCGTACTTGGCTTTGCTCAACTATGAAAACGGCCAAAAGCGCTATATAATCGCTCCCGACGGCTTAAAGAAAGGCGACACGGTTTTAACTACCTCTAAAAAACAAAGCGAGTTCCCGGTCGGACTTTGCTTGCCGTTAAAGCTAATCCCTCCGGCGATGAAAATCCATTCTTTGGAAATGCAGCCGATGAAGGGTGCGCAAATAGCCCGCGGCGCGGGTGCAGGCGCGCAGCTTGTTGCAATAGAAGGCGAGAAGGCCACGGTAAAGATGCCCAGCGGAGAGCTTCGCATATTCAATGCTGACTGCCGCGCCGTAATAGGCGTTGTCGGCAACATCGAATATCGCAACCAGAGCTTGGGCAAGGCTGGTCGCGTCCGCTGGATGGGCAGGCGCCCGCGCGTAAGAGGTGTTGTGATGAATCCTGTCGACCACCCGATGGGCGGTGGTGAAGGCCGCACCTCTGGTGGCGGACATCCGGTATCCCCGTGGGGCCAGCTCTCAAAGGGCTATCCGACACGCAGAAAGAGCAAGCCTTCAAATTCAATGATTCTTTTGCGCCGCAATGGCAAAAAAGCCAAAAAATAGTTTATAGGAGAATTATTCAATATGGCACGTTCAATTAAAAAAGGTCCGTTTGTCGATCCAAGTCTTCAGGACAAAATCGACGAGGCGCAAAAGACGAACTCGCACAAGCCGATTCAGACTTGGTCGCGCCGTTCGATGATAACGCCGGATTTTATCGGCTTGAATTTCAACGTACACAATGGCAAGAAGTTTGTACCCGTCTATGTCACTGAAAACATGGTCGGACACAAGCTCGGCGAATTTGCGCCGACCCGCTTCTTCAAGGGCCATCAACCGCACACCAAAAAGGCAGCTATGTAATATGGCGAGGCTTGGCAAACTGGTTCCATCAATTTTAACGGCTTTGGCCGCGATTGAAGGAATTGCGTTTGCCGCTCCCGCGGATTGGCTGCTGAAGTCCAACTACTCGCAAAGGGTGGCTAAAGTGGCCAAGGTTTCAAACCAGAAAGGAATCGCAGACTTGATAACAATAGACACCGGCACGCAGAGCAACTTGAGAATAGGCGCTCTGTGCACGGTTTCGAGGCAAGACCAAAACATCGCCCAGGCGGTGGTCGTCGAAGCCGACAGAGACAGAAGCGTGGCGTTGGTTCTAAACGGTAGTCAGGTTCAAGCGGGAGACGCCGTATATATAACTCCGGCAAACTAATAACAGGAAAATAACAATGGAAGTTAAAGCTCTAACAAAGTTTGCGCGCATGTCCGACAAAAAGGTGCGCGATATCACCCGAGAGATACAGGGTCGCAACGCGGCTGAAGCGTTGGAAATTTTGAAGCTCGTACCTCGCAAAAGCGCGCGCTTGGTCGCCAAGACGCTCGCCAGCGCTATTGCGAACGCAGAAAACAACAACGGTCTTTCGGCCGCTAATTTGAAAATAAAAAGCGCGATAGTCAATCAAGGTGTGGCGTTTAGGCGTTTCCGTCCGGTCGCGCGCGGCAGCGCGCACCCGATCCGCAAGAGGACAAGCCACATTTCGATAGTCCTTAGCGACGAAAAATAGAAATTGAGAGGCAGATAATATGGGTCAAAAAGTAAATCCGAAAGGTTTTCGTCTCGCAGTTCGCCGCGACTGGGAGTCGCGTTGGTTCGCGAACAATGGGGACTACTCAAAAGCCGTTAACGAAGACTATCGCATCCGCGAATTTCTTCGCAACAAACTCAAGTCGGCGGCTGTGCCGCGCATCTTTATCGAACGCGCCGGACAGCGTATCCGCGTAAAGATTTATACGGCGCGTCCAGGGGTTGTAATAGGCCAGAAGGGCGCGGCTCTTGAAGCTCTGAAAAACGACTTGATGAAATTCCTCGGCAAAGAGGTTTTAGTCGATATCCAGGAAATCAAAAAGCCCGATTTGGTCGCTTTCCTCGTGGCCGAAAGCGTGGCATTGCAGCTTGAACGCCGCATATCGTTCCGCCGCGCCATAAAGAAAGCCATAACAACTTGCATGGCATTGGGCGCCGAAGGCATTAAAATCCAATGCTCCGGACGTTTGGGCGGCGCGGAAATAGCGCGCACAGAGTGGCAAAGAAAAGGTCGCATACCGTTGCATACGCTGCGCGAAAACATCGACTACGGCTTCACCGAAGCCAATACAGTCTATGGTAAAATCGGCGTGAAATGCTGGTTGTGCCTAAAACCAGAAGACAACATTTAATATCGGGAGAACAAGAAAATGGCAAATATTCTTCCAGCAAAGACAAAGTATCGTAAAGTCCAAAAGGGCCGCAATCGCGGCATGGCTAAGGGCGGAGACTCCATTGCATTCGGAGACTACGCATTGCAGAGTCTCGGTCGCGGCAAGTGTTCCGCATCCCAGCTCGAAGCGGCCCGTGTGGCAATCAACAGGCATTTTAAGCGCCGCGGCAAGGTTTGGATGCGCGTATTCCCGCAAAAGAGCGTGACTAAAAAACCCGCGGAAACCCGTCAAGGTAAAGGTAAGGGCGCAGTCGAATATTGGTGCGCGGTAATTAAGCCGGGTACAATACTTTTCGAAGCTTCCGGCGTTCCCGCCAGCATGGCGAGAGAGGCAATGAGGCTTGCAGACGGCAAGTTGCCCTTCCAATGCAGATTCGTCGTCCGCGAAGGCGTTGAAATTCTATAAGGAGATTTGACAAATGAAATCAAAAGAAATCAGAGAGCTTTCCGCAGAGGAAGTTGCGAAGAAATTGCGCGAAATGCGTGAAGAACTGTTGAATCTCAACATCCGCAAAGGCACGGGCCAGGTTGAAAATACCGGTCGCATACGCGAATTGCGCCGCGACATCGCCCGCTTTGAAACAATAAAGACTCAAAAGAAATAAGGCGACAAAATGGCTGAAGAATCAAGAAAGTCACGCAGATCTTTGGTGGGTGTTGTGACATCGCTCTCCGGAGAAAAAAGCATAAAAGTTACGTATTTTTACAAGGTTCCGCATCCGTTGTACGGCAAGGAAATCCGTCGCAAGACTGTAATTCACGTACACGACGAAAACAAGGAATGCGCTTTGGGAGACAAAGTCGAGGTTATGGAAACACGCCCGATAAGCAAGCTCAAGAGGTTCCGCGTCGTAAAAGTAATTGAAAAGGCTCCTCAGGTGGCCTCAGCTGAATAAGGAGACACACGCATATGATACAGATGCAAACAAAGCTTGTGGTTGCCGACAATACCGGCGCCAAAGAAGTTGCAATGATTCGCCGCATGGGGCAGAAGAGCCGCACTGCGCATATCGGCGACGTAATTACCGTTGCCGTTAAGACGTCATCGCCGGATGCCGCCGTGAAAAAAGGGACGGTCGCCAAGGCTGTTATAGTCAGGACGAAAGCCCCCATTCGCCGTTCCGACGGATCCTACTTGCGCTTCGACACAAATGCGGTCGTAATTCTCGACGGCAACGGAAACCCGAAAGGCACTCGCATTTTCGGTCCCGTGGCGCGCGAGTTGCGCAAAAACTATATGAAAATAGTGTCTCTTGCACCGGAGGTTCTGTAATTATGAAATCATCAGTAAAAAAAGGCGACGAGGTAGTGGTAATTGCAGGTTCCTCCAAGGGAATGCGCGGCAAAGTGCTGGCTGTTTTCCCAAAGAAGGAGCGCGTGATTGTTGAAGGCGCAAATATCCGCAAACACCACGAGCGCAAAAGCGAAAAGAATCCGGAAGGCGCGATTGTCGAACGCGAGTCTTCCATACATATTTCAAACGTAATGTCTGCCGGACGTTTTGATGCCAAAAAGGCAAAGAAAGCGTAATCGGGGATAAATGGAAAATAAAAAAATGAGCACACCCGTACTTAAAAAAATATATCTGGAGAAGGTTGTTCCGGAATTGAAAAAGAATCTCGGCGTAACCAACCCGCACGTTGTGCCCAATCTCGAGAAAATCGTAATCAGCTCGGGTATCCGCAGTGAAAACTCGAAAGAATGGGTACAGGAAGTCGCAAAGGAAATCTCCAAAATATCAGGGCAGCAGCCCGTAATCACCAGAGCGCGCAAAAGCATTGCGAACTTTAAGCTGCGCGAAGGTCAGCAAAACGGCGTAAAGGTCACTTTGCGCGGCGCTAACATGTGGGACTTCCTCTATAAATTTATCGGCATAGTTCTGCCTTCAATCCGCGACTTCCGCGGAGTGGGCACGCGCATGGACGGCGCCGGAAACTACAATTTCGGAGTGGCTGACCATACGATATTCCCCGAAATTACGGTCGATCCAGGCCGCAAGAACATCGGAATGGACATTACGATTGTAACGACCGCCAAGGATGACAAGTCCGGCAGGGAATTGCTCAGGCTCTTGGGAATGCCCTTCCGCAAACCGTCGCAGGCGGCGGCTACCGCAGAAAAGCAACAATAAACTCTGTTTGAATTATGGCAAAAAAATCATCAATCGAACGCAATTTGAAGCGCCAGAAGTTAGTTGCAAAATATGCGGCTAAGAAGGAAGAGCTTAAAAAGATTTTAAAGAACCCGAACACCACAGACGAGGAGTTTTTTGCGGCTCAGCGCAAACTTTGCAAATTGCCGCGCAACGCTTCCAAAATCCGCATACGCAACCGTTGCTCTATTACGGGCCGTCCCCGCGGATACATTCGTAAATTCGGGTTGTCGCGCATAACTTTCCGCGAATTGGCACTCGACGGCAAGCTGCCCGGCGTCACAAAATCATCATGGTAATGAGAAAGGCGAAATAATATGGCAACTCATGACAGCATAGGCGACTTTTTGACGATACTTCGCAACGCTAGCTCAGCCGGAAAGGAATTCTGCACGGCCCAGTGGTCTAAAATGCGCGAAGGCATAGCAGTAATCCTCAAGGATGAAGGCTATATCGGCGACTTTGAAGTAAGCGGCGAAAAAGCTGAAAAGGTAATAAAAATAACAATGAAATACGTGTCCGGCACCCCGGCTTTGACGGGAATCACCCGCGTCAGCACTCCTGGATGCCGCATGTATTACGAATATCGCAACATTCCCCGCGTTCTCAACGGCATGGGCATATCGATTCTGACAACCTCCCAGGGCGTCTTAAAGGATTCCGATTGCCGCGCAAAGAAAGTGGGCGGTGAATTGCTCTGCAAAGTATGGTAAGGAATCAGTATGAGTAGAATAGGCAAATTACCGGTAGTAGTTCCCGCGGGCGTGAAAGTTTCAATTGACGGTGGTACCGTTAATATCGAAGGCCCCAAGGGCAAGCTAAGTCAGACATTCGATTCTTCAGCGGTTTCAATTAAGTTTGAAAACAATGAAATTCACGTCGCGCCCTCCTCGGAATCGCGTTTCTCGCAGGCGATGCACGGCACTGTGCGCAGCATAATAGCCGGCATGGTGAAAGGTGTCGTTGAGAACTTTGTGAAAGTCTTGGAAATCAAGGGTGTCGGTTTCAAGGCAGAGCTCAAAGGCAAGGTGTTAACATTGGCTTTGGGATATGCGCATCCTTGCATTTATGAAATCCCGGAAGGAATTTCCGTTGTAATCGGCGAAACTCCGGACAGAAATCCCCTTTTGACCGTCTCCGGCGCGAGCAAGAAGATGGTAGGCCAGGTGGCGTCCGATATCAAGCACTTCTATCCTGTCGAACCCTATAAGGGCAAGGGCGTTAGAATCCACGGAGAATTTGTCCGCCGCAAGGAAGGCAAGAAGACAGCGTAATTGCGCGGGATTGAAAGGATATAAAAATGATTTTAAAGAAAAAAGTATTGGAACAAAAGCGTCGTTGGCGTTTGCGCCGCAAGATAGCCGGCACTTCGGAACGTCCCCGTTTGTCGCTCTGCTTGTCCAACAAGCATGTTTATGCGCAATGCATAGACGATACCGCTGGCAAGACACTTGCGGCTGTTTGCACAACTTCCAAAGATCTCAAGGGAGAAAAACTTCTACCCAATGTTGCCGGGGCGCAAGTCGTCGGAACAAAGATGGGCGAGAAACTCAAGGCGGCCGGAATTTCCGCTGTCGTTTTTGACAGGGGCGCCCGCCGCCCGCCGCTACCACGGTGCGGTAAAAAGTTTTGCAGACGCAGTTCGCGCAACAGGCATCAACTTCTAAGGATAGACAATGAGCAGAGAATTTAAAAATAAACAGGCAATAGCTGAAAAGGACGCGGGTCCTGAGCTCATAGAAAAAGTAGTGCACGTCAACCGTTGCGCAAAAGTAGTCAAAGGCGGCCGCCG
>FR901622.1:12162-45108 GCA_000438015.1 Coraliomargarita sp. CAG:312
AAAGGCGGCCGCCGTTTTACTTTTTCGGCGCTTGTAGTCATGGGCGACGGAGCGGGCAAGGTTGGCTTGGGCTTTGGCAAGGCTAAGGAAGTTCCGGACGCAATTAAAAAAGCTACCGACAGAGCCAAAAAGGTAATGAAAACGGTCAGCTTGAAAGACAACACGATCCCTCACGAAGTTCTAGGAGAATACGACGGCGGCATAGTGATGCTTCGCCCAGCGTCTCCCGGTACCGGCGTTATCGCGGGCGGTGGAGTCCGCGCGGTTTTGGAAGCCGTCGGCGTTAAGGACGTGTTGAGCAAATCGTTAGGATCAAACAACGACATGGCAATGGTAAACGCCACCCTCAACGCGCTTTACCAACTCCGCACGGCGGACGCCATCAATGCTGTAAGAGGCAAATAAGGAGGCTATTTAGATGAAATTGCACAATCTATCCAATCCGAAGGGAGCAAAGCACTCCAGCAAGCGCCGCGGTTGCGGCGTCGGCAGCGGTCACGGCAAAACGTCCGGACGCGGCCATAAGGGCATGAAAGCGCGCAGCGGCGGCGGAGTTCGCCCCGGTTTTGAAGGCGGTCAAATGCCTTTGTACCGCAAGCTTCCGCATCGCGGCTTTAACAACTACAAATTCAGGGTCGAGTTTGCCACAGTTAACGTTGGTTCCCTTGAGGAGCTTGGTCTAGAGGAAATCACCCGCGACGATTTGGTCTTAGCCGGATTGGTTCGCGCAAAGGACGCCCTCGTAAAAGTGCTTGGAGACGGAACTCTGACAAAAAAGGTAGTCGTCCATGCCGATAAATTTTCGGCAAGCGCGGTGAAAAAAATAGAAGCTGCCGGCGGGAAAGCTTTGGTAAACGCACCGTCCGCCGAGTAAAATGTTAGAACGGGGAAATTATGCTTAGTGCTTTCACAAATTGCTTTAAAATTCCGGAATTGCGGCAGAGAATATTTTTGACGCTCGGTCTAATATTTATAGCTCGCGTGGGAGCAGGCATCCCTCTGCCCGGCATAGATCCGGCTCCGTTGCAGGCGTTTTACGCATCGTCCTCATCGGACGGCGGCGGTTTAGTCGGACTCTACAATATGTTCACAGGCGGCGCAATGGTAAACGGCGCATTGTTTGCGCTGGGTATCATGCCGTACATCAGCGCTTCCATCATTCTTCAATTGATGGGCGCTGTAATGCCAAGCTTGGCGCGTCTAATGCAGGAAGGTGATTCCGGCAGGCAGAAGATAGCCCAATATACTAGGTATCTGACTCTGGTTATTGCCGCAATCCAAGGAACGATGCTGATATATGCGCTCGTATACAGTCCCGAAACCATATTTACGGGGTTTGACAAGGCGCAGTACGGTTCGATATTGATAGCCGGGAACATTCCGGTGTTCTTTATCACAAGCGTGTTCTTTATGACCACCGGCTGCATGATTCTGACATGGCTTGGTGAACAAATTACGCAGCGCGGAGTTGGCAACGGAGTGTCAATTATTATTACCGTAGGCATCATTGAAACTCTTCCCGGAGCGGTCTCGCAGGCCTATCAGCTTGTGTTTAACAGGGCCGTAGGAGCGGAAAGCGCCGGAATCGGAATGCCGCAGGCGATTATGATGCTCGTGTTGCTTGTTGTAGTGACGGTTGCAATCATTATGATATTGCAGGCTGTCCGCAAGGTGCCCGTTCAATATGCAAAAAGGCTCGTCGGCAGAAAACTCATGGGCGGACAAAGCTCGTACCTGCCTTTGAAAGTAAATTACGCCGGCGTAATGCCAATCATCTTTGCGAGCGCAATTCTATTGTTCCCGCAGCAGATTTTCGGACAGTTTAATATTTCAACTTACAGTTTAATATACGGCGGTTTGGTATTCGCATTCAGCTATTTCTGGGTGTCGATTATGTTCAAGCCCTTGCAGATATCGGACGAACTTAAGAGAAACGGCGGATATATCCCAGGCGTAAGGCCCGGAGAACCGACAGCGAAGTTTCTCGACTATGTAATGACCCGCCTGACATTTGCCGGAGCGTTGTTCCTTGTTGTCATCGCCGTATTGCCGAGCATACTTATGAATATGTGGGGTGTCCCGCAAAAAATAGCGTATTTCTTCGGCGGCACGAGCGCACTCATCGCAGTAGGCGTGTCTTTGGACACGATGAGGCAGGTGGAAACGTACTTGCTGCAGCGCCATTACGACGGGTTCCTTAAAAAGGGACGCATCCGCGGGCGCAGCGTTGGACAGACCCGCCAGATGGTGGACACTCGCGAAATAAAAAATCTTTGGGCTCTGTGGACGCCTTTGCTGATAATATTCTTTGTCGGCTTGGCTTCATGGGTCATTCGCAAATGGGCCTAGACTTTCTCAAGGTTTGGGACGACCAGTTGCAAAAATCGTTCTTTAAATTGACGACAACAATAAATCCATATAGGCACGCCTCATGATACCGATTAAATCAGAAAGAGATTTGAAAGTCATGAGACAAGCTTGCGTGATCGCCGCGACTGTGCTTGACAGACTTTGCCGGATGGCACAGGAGGGCGTATCCACTTGGGACTTGGACCAAGCGGCCAAAAAATTCATGGGCGAGTTATCATGCCGCAGCGCTTGTTATCATTATAAAGCTGGCGGCTTGAGATATCCCGGGTACATCTGCATATCCGTGAACGACGAAGTCATTCACGGAATCGGGCGGCCCGACAGAATTTTAAAGAGTGGCGACATCGTAAGCATGGATGTCAGCGTGATATATGAAGGGTTTGTCGGCGACAATACGCGCACGGTAATCATAGGCGATTGCGCTCCCGAAGTCAGAAGGCTCGTAGAAGCCACCGACAAGGCGCTCCATTTAGGAATAGAGCAAGCGCGCGCAGGAAACAGGGTGGGGGATATTTCCTATGCCATCCAACAATATGTAGAGTCGTGCGGGTACGGAATAGTCGAGGAGTTTACGGGGCACGGAGTGGGTCGCAAGATGCATGAAGAGCCTCAAATCCCCAATTATGGAAGAGCCGGCACGGGACCGCTTTTGCGCGCTGGAATGACATTGGCAATAGAGCCGATGATCACCATGAAAAGCGCCGAGATTTATGTTGACGAAGACGACGGTTGGACAGTTTATACTGCCGACGGCGCTCCGAGCTGCCATATAGAACATACGGTGCTCGTTACAAATGAAGGCCCAGAAATCCTGACGGTTCCGATGCCGGAATAGCGGCAAGGGGGTCGGGTTGAGATTGAAGGAACTTTAAAAAAAATAAAAAAATTCTTTTCAAGAAGAAAAAAATAGTCAATATAGACACTCTTTTTTAACACAAAGAAAATTATGCCACGTTTACTCGGAGTAGATATTCCAAATAATAAGCGCGTAGAGTACGCGCTCAGATACATCTATGGTATCGGCCCAACACGCGCAAAAATCATTTGCCAGGCGTGCGGTATTGCCGATTCAATGCGCGCGAGCGAGCTTAACGAAGAAATGATTAATAAAATCATGAACGTAATCGCTGAAAAGCAGTATAAGCTGGAAGGCGACCTCCGCCGCGAGGTAATCGGCAATCTCAAGCGTTTGTCGGCAATCAAGTCTTACCGCGGGTTGCGCCACGCCAAAGGGCTTCCGGTCCGCGGCCAGCGCACAAGCACAAACGCCCGCACTCGCAAGGGCGCCCGCAAGACGGTAGGTGTCGTCACCAAGAAATAATTTAAATAAAGCTGCATTAAAATGAGCGAAGAACAAAAAAAACAGGAAGAAGTTGTTGCCGCAGCCGCGGAAGCTCCCGCGGCCGAAGTACAGGCCTCCGAGGAAGTAAAGACCTCCCAGCCCTCAGCAAGCGACCTTTTGGCTAGCGAAGTCGGTGAAATAAAGATCCGCAAGGCCAAGGGCAGCAAAAATGTTCACTCCGGCGTTTGCCATATAAACGCAACTTTCAACAATACGAAGGTTTCTTTTACCGATCAACAGGGCAATGTTATCAGCTGGTCCAGCGCTGGAAAGATGAATTTCCGCGGTTCCCGCAAGAGCACTGCGTATGCAGCCCAAGTTGTCACGCAGGACGCCGGCAAGGTTGCTATGAGCCACGGTATGAAGGAAGTCACCGTAAATGTAAAGGGCCCGGGAATGGGACGCGATTCCGCTATTCGTTCCTTGCAGGCTTTGGGATTTGTCGTCACGGCAATCGTAGACGTGACTCCCGTTCCACATAACGGCTGCCGCGCGCCCAAGCGCCGNNNNCTGCCGCGCGCCCAAGCGCCGCCGCGTATAACCTAAATTAGGAGAATTTTAAAATGTCTCGTTATACAGGAGCAACAACAAGAATAAATCGCCGCTTCGGGATGGCAATTTTCCCGGAAAGCAAGGCGATGTCAAGAAAACCCTACATTCCGGGCCAGCATGGACCGCGTTTGCGCCGCCGCGTCACGGATTATTCGACAGGCCTCAATGAGAAACAAAAGCTTCGCTTTATGTACGGCTTGAGCGAAAAACAATTCCGCTTGACTTTCGAACGCGCGAAAAATACCCGCGGTATAACCGGTGAGATATTTATGCAGCTTCTCGAAGTGCGTTTGGACAATGTGGTTTATATGCTTGGTTTTGCACGCACTCGCAAGGCCGCTCGCCAGTTTGTCACACACGGTCATATTCAAGTCAACGGGAAAAAGGTCGATATACCAAGCTATAGCTGCAAGCCCGGCGACGTTATAGAAGTTCGCGATCGCACATCTTCGCGCCAGCTTGCCCAAAGAGCTTTGGACGAGTCGCAGCTGCGTGCTGCACCCGCTTGGATAGACAGGGTTGACGACGCTTTTCGCGGCACAATCAACCGTCTGCCAATCCGCGACGAAATGGATAAGACGATCAACGAACAGCTAATCGTCGAATTCTATTCCCGCTAGTAATTGAACCACTTTAGAAACGGAGAACACAATGGCCAAACGCCTCGGAAAGTTTGAACTTCCAAAACGTCTCGTAAAGGACGAAGCAAGTGCCACAGGCACATATGCAAAGTATGTGGCTGAACCTTTTGAAACCGGGTTCGGCCATACCATCGGGAATGCGCTGCGCCGCGTACTCCTCAGTTCTATCGAAGGGGCGGCGATTAGCTCCATAAAAATCGACGGAGTCGACCATGAATTCCAGAGTGTCGACGGTATAGTGGAGGATGTCACCGACATAGTTCTCAACTTGAAGAAAATCAAGATTAAGAGCGCCGGTCGCGACAAAAAGCGCCTCATGATAGACGTTGATAAGGAGGGAGCCGTGACGGCTGCGGATATTCAGCCCGACGCCGATATAGAGATCGTAAATCCCGAACAGGTCATTTGCACGCTTGACAGCAAGCGCAGGTTTGTCGCCGAAGTGGAAATTGCCTGCGGCAGAGGCTGGAGGCCCGCCGACGAGAATAAGTATGAAGACCAGCCAATCGGCGTAATTCCGGTTGACTCGCTCTTCAGCCCAATCGAGTTGGTTAAATACTCCGTCGATGCCACGCGCGTCGGACAAATGACAGATTTCGACAAACTCACTCTTGAAATCTGGACTGATGGCAGAATTACTCCCGACGAAGCCTTGAAAGACGCCGCTGTGATTCTTAAACACCACATCGACGTATTCGACAAGGTAAACGAACAGGAAATCGAGTTTGAGACGGTAGGCAAGGAAGTAAGCGAAGAACAGAACAGGCTCAGAAAGCTCTTAAATATGAGCGTAAATGAAATCGAGCTTTCTGTCCGCGCTGCAAACTGCCTTAACAATGCCAATATTACGACCGTCGGCGAATTGGCCATGAAGTCGGAACAAGAGATGCTCAAGTACCGCAACTTCGGAAAGAAGTCGTTGAACGAAATAAAGAGCAAGCTCGAGCAGCTCGGTTTGTCGCTAGGCATGAAAATTGACGAGCGCCTCATCGATTCAACAACATTATAATTTAAAGATATATAAAAAATGCGTCACCTTAAACACAGACACCAGTTGGGCGTAAAGAAGGAACATCGCGAAGCCATTATGGCGTCGCTTTCCGCTGCACTCTTTCGCCACGACAGAATTGAAACGACTCTCGGTTATGCGAAGGCACTTCGTCCTTTTGCCGAAAAGATAATAACTTTGGCAAAGAAGGCCGCAGCAACCGACGATACCGCAAAAAAACTGCATTTCCGCCGTTTGGCGTTGGCGAAAGTTCGCGATGAAAGCGCAGTCCACTTCCTTTTTGCCGACAAGGTAAAGAAGTTTGAAAAGCGCGAAGGCGGATACCTGCGCATATACAAGCTTGTAAAGCGCACTGGCGATGCCGCGGATATGGCTATCATAGAAATGATAGAAGCCGACGACGAAGGCTATAAAAAGGCTTCCGAAAAGAAAGCTGCGGATAAAAAAGCTCCCGCTAAGAAAACTGCCGCGAAAAAAACGGCTACTAAAAAGGCGGCTACTAAAAAGACCGCGGCAAAAAAGACTGCTGCAAAAGAAGAAGCAGGCAAGGGCGTTGAGGCGGAAGCCGTAGCTCCCGAAGCTGAAGGCGCGAAACCCGCTGCGGAGGAATCAAAGGAATAGTTTTTCTTTGGCCTTTTAATTTGCAAACGCGCCCGCGCAAATACGGGCGCGTTTGTGCTTTTTTTCAACAAATGAAATTTTAGGAGACGCCCGGTTTTTATCGGGTTCTCCGCATGACAAAAATGACGATAGGCGGCTATTTCGCAATAATAGTTTCCGCCGCTCTTCTAATTTGCGGAGCGGCAGCTTTTGCGTTTTCCCGCCGGCAAATGCGCGATTATGAAAAATTGGCAAGAACTTCCACGTTCCACTGCATGCGTTGCGATTCCGTCTATACGGCCTCCAGCCAAGTGCAGTCGCAGCCTTGTCCCAAGTGCGGATATAAAAACGCCAGGCTTAAGTTCTGACGCGCCTTGGGCAAAATATTTTTTATAACCGCTTAAAATCTCCCAAAATCATTACAAAGTTATAATAAAATTATCGCCATGAATCAAAAAATAGCAGTTCTGGACTTCGGTTCGCAATATACGCAGGTTATCGCCCGCAGGATTCGCGAGTGCAGCGTGTATTCGGAGATTATGCCGTTTAATACTAAAGCTTCCGTCTTAAAGAAGCAGGGCGTTTGCGGCGTCATCCTTTCCGGCGGGCCGGCAAGCGTATTGGCAAAAGGTTCTCCGCGCCCTGATCCTAAAATTTTCGATTTGGGAGTTCCGGTCCTCGGAATATGCTACGGCTTGCAGCTTATGGGAAAAATGTTGGGAGGGCAAATAGTGTCCAGCAAACAACGCGAATACGGCCTTGGAAAATTGTCCTTTAAGTCCGGAAGCGAATTGTTAAAAGGCATAGAATCGCCAATCCAAGTTTGGAATTCGCACGGGGACAGAATTGAGAAGCTGCCGTCGGGCTTCACAGCCATAGGCACTACCGAAAATTCTTCGTATGCGCTTATAGAGGATAAAAAGCGCAAATTTTACGGAATGCAATTCCACCCGGAAGTTGTCCACACCCCGCGCGGGATGGATATAATAAAGAATTTTCTCTACGGCATATGCGGTTGCACGGGCGATTGGAAGATGTCGGACTATGTTGAGCGCGCCGTAGCCCAAATACGCGAAACTGTCGGGGATAAGAAAGTTATATTGGGACTCAGCGGCGGCGTGGATTCGTCCGTTGCGGCGGCTCTAATCCACAAGGCAATAGGCGACCAGCTCACTTGCGTATTTGTCGATAACGGCTTGCTGCGCAAAGATGAGCGCAAAAAAGTGGAAGATTTGTTCAAAAACAACTTTAAAATGCGCATGAAAACAGTGCGCGCAGAAAAGCTTTTCCTTTCAAAGCTTGCGGGAGTCAAGGATCCTGAGCGCAAACGAAAGATTATAGGAAAAACTTTTGTGGAGGTATTTGACAAGTCTGTGAGGGAAATCGGCAAAGTCGATTTTCTTGCGCAGGGAACACTGTATCCGGATGTAATTGAAAGCGTCCCGATAGCGGGAAATCCGGCGTCTCTCATCAAGAGCCACCACAATGTAGGCGGGCTCCCAAAGAAAATGAAGCTAAAGCTGCTGGAACCCCTGCGCGAACTGTTTAAGGACGAGGTTCGCGCATTGGGCAAGGAGCTTGGGCTTTCCAAAGAAGTCTTGTGGCGCCATCCATTCCCGGGACCGGGGCTCGGAGTCAGGGTTGTCGGAGAGATAACGAAGAAATATTTGGATATTCTCCGCGAAGCCGACGCAATCCTTATGGACGAAATGCGCAGCAGCGGACTATACTATTCCCTTTGGCAGGCGTTTGCGGTATTCTTGCCCGTGAAAACTGTCGGCGTAATGGGAGACGAGCGCACCTATGACAATGTAATAGCCTTGCGCGTGGTGGAAAGCCAGGATGCTATGACTGCTGATTGGGCGCATATCCCACACGATTTGCTGGGGAAAATATCCAACAGAATTATAAACGAGGTAAAAGGGGTAAATAGGGTTGTCCTTGATATATCTTCGAAACCTCCGGCCACTATAGAGTGGGAATAATCTTCTACCTTTTAACCGGCGAAGTGCCGCCGATCAACAAGCGTAGCCACCGAAGAATTTCGGCGGCTGCGCTTTTTTTTATAGTACATTATGCGCAAGAATCTTGCGGCATATAATTTGCCTAAAAGCTTAGAAATCGAAAAATTTCCAATTCTTAGCTCTGTGAAAGAAGAAAATATGCGCTTGAAAAATTTTTTAACAAATTTATCTTTATAGCCGATATAAAACTGAACGCATTTTATACATAAACTAAAACATAGGAGACTTATGAAAAGCATAATTAAATTGTTTGCTCTTGCAGGCGTCTTATTTGCCGGTATATTGTCTTATGCTGCTTGCGGAAATTGTCCTTTGAACAATCCGCCTGCTCAATGCCCGGCTCCCCAATGTCCGGCTGAAAACTGCCCGGTTGCGAACGGCGGAAACTGTCCGGTTGCAAATGGCGAATATTGTCCCGCCAATGATTGCCCGCAGATGGCGTGCCCAAATAAAAATCCGCGCAATTTTGGCGGGTATTGCGGGAAAAGAATGAGATCGGCAAATAAGTCGGGCTGCCAGCGCGACGAAATAAATTAATTTAAGCTTTCGGCTTTTCAAACTCGCGCGCATTTGCGGCCGCGAGTTTTTTTTGCAACAAAATTTCTTATTTTTTGTTCATATATACAAACTGCCACTCAAACAGGCAAAATACTCCCTGAAAATACGAAAAACATAATTAGAATCCACATAATATTGGCGGCATTTCTTTTGTCGGCTTTTGCTTACGCCGAAGAAAATTCCAATGCCGCTTCTTCTGCTTCAACTAGCTCTGCGTCGGCTGATGCAGCCAAACCTGATGTAAAGAAAGGAAAGGCCAAAGGCCTGGACAAGGAGGCAAAGGCGGAACGAAAAGCCGCTAAAAAAGCTGCCAAAGCCGAGAAAAAAAACGCCAAAAAGGCAGAAGGCGTCGGCAATAAAGGTAAGGCCGATAAAAAATCAAAAAAATTAAATAAATCCTCTAAGAAAAGTGCAGAATAATATTGCACATAGCAATTGCTCAAACCGCCAAAAATTGGCGGTTTTTTATTTGTAAATTTTGTTTTTGTCGGGATTTAGTTGGATATTTTCCTTGTAAATGATCGGAAACTTTTTATTAGACAACTTTATCCAATAAACAGATAGGTTAAATAAATCTCGAAAAATAATATTATGAAAAAGATGCTGTCACTTTTTGCCGCAACTGTATTTGCGTTCGCGGCGTATGCAGAGGATGCGGTCTTTAAGCCGTTTGATATGACTGTAGGCGATTTCTTTGTAAATCCCATAGGGTATGATTTGAAAGATCTTGCTTTTTCATGGAAATTGCCCCTTGAGCGCAATGGAGTCCGCCAGACGGCGTACCAAATTGTTGTGGCAGATTCAGAAGAAGCTCTTGAAAGAAATCCTGTGTGGAACAGCAAAAAGGTGGAAAATTCGCGGTCTGTCAAAATATTATACAATGGCAAGCCTTTGGATTCTCGAAAAAAAATGTACTGGCGCGTCCGCGTCTGGGATGAAAACGACAATGTCTCGGAATGGAGCGATGTATCAACATTTGAAACCGGGTTGCTGTCGAATTCGGATTGGAGCGCAAAGTGGATAACATCTCCCCAAGAACCGCGCATAATTGCAAAAATGCCGCGCATAGGCAACCACAAGGAGACAGTCGAACAAAAGGGGTTGCCGCCCATCTACTTGCGTAAAAATATCGGAGTAAAAGAGGAAGTGGTCTCAGCGCGCCTCTATGTGGCTTCAAGGGGAATTTTCCAATTTTATATAAACGGACAGAAGGTTGGCAACGACTATTGGGGAACTGGATGGACCGATTATAAAATACGCATACAGGCCAATACTTACGACGTCACAAAAATGCTTGTCGAAGACGACACCAATACCCTTTCTGCCGTAATTGCAAACGGATGGTACGCCGGGCAAAATTGCTGGGGGCACTGCTGGAAAGATATGTACGGAATTGTTCCGGAACTGTTGGCGCAGCTTGAAATCACCTATAAAAACGGAAAGCGCGAAATTTTCCCGACTGATGTGTCCTGGAAATCCGGTTTCGGCGGAACAACATTTGCAGACATATATGCGGGCGAAGAATTTGACGCAAACAAAGAGCCTGCCGATTGGAAACTGCCCCAATTTGACGACTCAAAATGGGATGGCGTTTTGGTTAAAGATTTGGAGAAAGTCCCGTCCATAGATCCACGCAGAAACACACCCGTTGTCGCCGAAACTTATCTCTATCCGCTCTCTGTGAAGCAAATAGGCGAAGGAGCGTTTATCTTTGATTTCGGACAAAATATGGTGGGAGTGCCGCGCATATCAATTCCGTCTTCTCCCGGCAGAAAAATAAAAATCCGCTATGCTGAGATGCTAAATCCCGACGGCACTATGTATACTGAAAATTACCGCGCGGCGCGTTCCGAAGACTACTACACCTGTTCGGGGATGGGAGTGGAGGAATGGCAGCCGGCTTTTACTTTCCACGGATTTAGGTATGTTGAACTCAGCGGATTTCCGGCAAACGTAAAGCCCTCTTTGGATTGGATTCGTGGGGTGGTTCTGCATACGGAGATGCCGTTTATAGGCTCGTTTGTGTGTTCGTCCCAAAAGATAAACCAGCTGCAGAGCTGCATACAGTGGGGCCAGCGGGGAAATTTTCTTTCGGTTCCGACTGACTGCCCGCAGCGCGACGAAAGGCTCGGCTGGACCGGAGACGCCCAAGTATTTGCGCCTACGGCGGCTTTTAATATGGACGTGTCGGCGTTTTTCTCTAAATGGATGCAGGACGTTCGCGACGCCCAGTTATCAAACGGCCTAGTTCCTATTTTCGCTCCCAAAATGGGGGATAATTCGGAAAGCCCCGCATGGTCGGACGCCGTTGCTGTTATTCCGTGGGAAATGTACTTGGCTTACGGCGACGAAAAAATTCTGCGCGATAATTATGAGGCCATAAAAAAATGGGTTGAATACCAGAAATCGACATCGAAAGAGCTTATCCGCCCCGCATTGGGATTTGGCGACTGGCTGCAGCCAAATTCAAAAAATGGTCGCGCCGGCGACACGCCAAAAGATTTAATAGGAACGGCATATTTTATTAGAAGCGCGGATATCGTTTCCAAGGCAGCAAAAGTTCTGGGATACAGGGAGGATTCGGAGAAATATTCCAATCTTGCGTCCGACATCAGAAATGCCTTCATGAAAAAGTTTGTAAAAGAAGACAATACGGTTGAAGGCGATTGCCAAACAGCCTACTTGCTCCCTTTGGCTTTTGATATAATACCGGAATCCCGCTCTCAAAAAGTATTCGAGAAGCTGCTGAAAACTATCGAGCGGAACAATTGGCATTTGTCCACGGGGTTTGTCGGTACTCCGCTGATTAACGAGGTATTGACGCGGTTTGGCAGAACAGACATTGCGTACAGGCTTTTAAATAACGAAACCTACCCATCTTGGCTTTATCCCATAAACCAGGGGGCAACAACCATGTGGGAACGCTGGAACAGCTATTCCCATGAAACCGGTTTTGGCGACGTAACTATGAACTCTTTCAACCACTACGCTTACGGCGCTATAGGTCAGTGGATGTATAAGAACATTGCCGGATTATGGTATGACGAAAATAATCCCGGCTATAAAAATATAATTTTTGCTCCGAAACTCGGCGGCGGACTAACTTTTGCCAACGCTACGCATCTGACCCCATACGGCATGGCGTCGTCTGGATGGAGGATTTCGGACGGAGTAATGGAGTGGTCTATCACTATTCCGGCAAATGCAACCGGCACAATTGTATTCCCGACTAAGCGCACCGATACGATAAGGCTCAACGGGCATCGTGTCGAAAGCAAAAAGTTTGCTGATGCCGGCGGTTGGCCGGCATTGGAAAATATGCCTTCCGGAAAATATCAAATCTTATTAAGATACGAACAGAATTAGTTTATATATTATGAAAAAATACTCGTTTTCCATTTTGGCGGCAGCAGCTGTATCGTCTGTGTTTGCGTCAATTCAGAAACCCGATTCAAAGGACGAAAATTTCAGTTTGGACAGCTTTAGGAATCCCCCTGCCGAATTCCGCCCTGTGCCTTTCTGGAGCTGGAACGAAGTTATGGAGCCGGAAGAGGTAAAACGGCAGATCCGCGAAATGAAGAATGCCGGCTGGGGCGGGGCGTTTGTGCATAGCAGGGTCGGCCTTGTAACGGAATACCTTGGACCGGAATGGTTCCGCGCGGTCGATGCGACATTGGAGGAATGCCAAAAGCAGGGGATGCTCGTATGGCTTTACGATGAAGACAAATGGCCCAGCGGTTTTAGCGGCGGATCTGTCCCTTTGGCTAGCCCGGATTTTAGGGTGAAAACTCTCTTCTGCCGCAATGTTTCCGATCCCGTCCCCGAAGGCGCTGAGCCGCTTGGAGTTCCTGCGGACGGAATGCAGGTATATTCCTATACGGCCCCTATGGGCGAGGGGTGGTTTAACGGCACTTCTTACGTTGACATGATGTCGAAAGAGGCGATGGAGGCTTTTAGAAAAGACGCCTATGACAGCTACTATAACCGCTATTCAAAATATTACGGCTCTCTGATTGTCGCCGAATTTACAGACGAGCCGTGCGAAAAATATCCTTACAGAAACCAATCCTTGGGGGGCTCTGTCGCTTATTCGAAGGATTTTGTGGAAACATTTAAAAAACGCAACTCATACGATCCCGTACCCCATCTTTACAAGTTGTTTTCAGATGTAAAAGGAGCTGAGAAATTCAGGCTGGATTATTACCGCACAATAGATGCGATGTTTGAAGATAATTTTTGGAAGGCTATCGGACAGTGGTGCGACGAGCGCGGAATTGCGTTGACCGGGCATGCGATGGCAGAAACTCCCATGGTTTATACCCAGGCTTGGTCGGGCAGAATAATGCCGCGCTACCGCCATCAGGGAATACCAGGCATAGACCATCTTTGCCGCAGAATAACTGAGGCTGCGTCTGCAAAACAGTGCGCTAGCGTAGTAAACCAGTACGGCAAACGCAGGATGCTTTCCGAGCTGTACGGGTGCACCGGGGGATCTCTCTCATTTGAAGACCGCAAGTGGATAGCCTTGGAACAGATTTGTCTGGGCGTCAATTTGCTGAATCCGCACTTGAGTCTCTATTCTATGAGCGGATGCAGGAAGCGCGACTATCCTCAAAACATCTTTTACCAACAGGAATGGTGGCCGCTGAACAGATATTTGGACGACGGCCTGTCCAGGCTCTGCTATGCGCTTTCCGTGGGAAAGTATGATTCTGATGTATTGGTATTGCATCCATTCGAAAGCGTTCAGGCTGCCTGGTGCGCAAAGGAGAATGAACACATGGATGTGTCTAAACCTTCCCGCAAAATCGGCGACGAAATAAGCAAGTCAACCGACGCTGTAATGTACGCCTTGCTGAACTCGCAGATGTCTTTCGATTTTGGGGACGAGCAGCTGATTGAGGAGGACGGATTCCTGAAGGATGATAAAATCGGCATTAGCAATTCCACTTACCGGGTTGTAGTCCTCCCCCAAATGCTCACGATGCGCCCTTCGACGTTTAAATTGCTGAAGGATTTCCAGTCTGCAGGCGGCAAAATTTTCAGAACCGGGGGCGCGGTAAAGATGCTCGACGGTCAGGAGAACCGCCAGTTGGAAGAGTGGACAAATAATTTGGAGTTTGTTGAACCGTCTAAACTCGCCGAGAAAATAGACGCTGTCGCAGCATCTTCGGTAAAGATAAAAGAATCGTCTGCGGGCGATCCTTCAAAAGTTTGGATTCATGCGCGCAATTTGCCCGACGGAACCAGGATGGTGCTTCTTATCAACACTAGCCGCCAGCAAAAATTCGAAGGCAAAGTGCTCTTGCGCGGCGGATTCACAAAGGCGCAAAAGTACGACTACAACACTGGAACTATAGAGGACGTGTATGCGGAGGTAGCCGGAAATGAACTTGAAATGCCTGTCGCCCTTGACGTTGCGGACGGGCTTCTGCTGCGTTTGGGATCGGGAATTTCACCGGTTAAAAAACCTGCCGTTGAAAAAGTTTTTGCCCAGCAGGAATTGAAAAATTGGAGCGCAGAGGCATTGGACGACAATTCTTTAACTCTAGACTATGCCGTATATTCCTGCGATAGAGTCGGCGAGAAAGGAACCGGCGCCATTCCTGTAATAGAAATACAAAGATATCTCAACGAGTGGAAGTACGACGGGCCGCTGTCGCTAAAATATCCGTTCAAAGTGGATGGCTTGGAAAAAGGGCGAAGAGTTCTACTTGTAATGGAGTATCCGGAGCGTTGCAAAATAAAAGTAAACGGGAAAGAAGTAGAATACGACGGACTTCCAGCATGGAGGGATTTTCGCTGGATGCCGATAGACATTTCCAAGCATATAGTACAGGGCGACAACGCAATAGAACTGTATTACCAGAATTTTAAACACGGCGATCCGACGATTGTAAAACCCGCTTTCGACCGCTACGGAACAGAAATAGAATCCATATATTTAGTCGGCGATTTTTCCGTTTCTGCGCAGGCCACCGGAGAGCATCCCGTTCAGGGGGCGTTTAAGACATTTGGATTGAACGCCCCTAAGGTGGAAGTTTTGCGCCGCGATTCCCTGGCTTTGTGTCCTCCGCGGGCAATAAGCAAAGACAAAGGCGACGTATCCTTGCAGGGGTTGCCGTTCTATACTGGCAAGCTGAAATATTCCGCGTCCATTCGCGACTTAAAAGTACCGCATGGAGCGCGCGCAATTGTTGAAATCGGTTCGCTGGACTGCCCTGTTGCGGAGGTGGTCGTAAACGGGCGCCGGGCGGGGATACTTCAATCGCATCCTCTGCGCGTCGATATAACCGACTGCATGGCCGGCGACATCACCAATATCGACATAATCTTGTATGCATCTTTGCGCAATTTGCTTGGCCCCCACCATAATAAACAGGGGGAGTTGGCCGCTTGCGGCCCCACCGATTTTTATTCCCGCTTTACCCATTCCCCAAATCTTCACGAGATAAAGGAAAAGCTCGATAAATGGGGGCGCGGGGAATTCCTGCCAAAGGATTGGAACGACGGCTATTGCGTGCATTCGCTCGGAGAAATTGGGGATGTCCGCTTAAAGTTGGTGACGCGGCAGTAGGCTAGGATTGTGCCGCGCTGAAAATTATGAGAAATATTATTTGCGTTTCATCGAAAATTTTACATTTATGCAAGTGCGTAATAAATAATATGATTCGGACTCTAAGACATATTCTTTTGCCGTCATTTTGCGTTGCGATTCTTGCAAATATCGGCTCGGCGGAAACTTTTTTAATAAAGAATAACCCCGATACCCCTTTAAATTGGGACGATAAAATATGGAGCACGGGATCTTATTCTGATGCGGTAGCCTCAGAATACATTCCCGGCTATTACGACGAAAGTTCCGGCATCGACACTCGGGATGCAGTCCTAATGTTTCCGGGCGGAAGCTGCGCGCAGCCGCGCCGGGTCTGCAAGTTTAATACAGGGTTGAAATGAAAGACGACGGCATTTGTTTCCTCTTTGAAAACCATCCTGAATTTTGGACGCTGTTATTATGTTCCATTGTGGTAATGGTTTTTTCCATTTCCCGTTTCGCTAAGCTCTATATGCTTTACAAGGATTCTGAATTCAATTGCGATATGTTGCCCCTACATAGTAAATACGACGAATCTATAAGGGAAAAATACATTAGGGCATTTAAGCTAAAATATGCGGTAATCGCGACCGTCTCAATGGCATTTTCAATTCTGCTGTATTTGAAAGCCTTGGAGGGGTAAACAAAAAAAGGGGAAATTCCACTTCGCGGATTTCCCCTTTTTTATTTGCGGATATTTTTGCCTTGTTCCCTTGGCGGCTTTTAAATTTTTACTCCGTCGACAGGCGTCACCTCGTTGAAAGCGTCGATGAGCTTGTTTGTAATTTCTCCCGGCTTGCCGCTGCCAATTGTCCTGCCGTCCAGCTCTACTAGCGGAATCAACTTTGCCGCAGTCCCAGTCAGGAAGCATTCGTCGGCGGTCCATACGTCGAAGCGTGTGAGCGGCTTTTCTTCAAGCGGAAGATTGAGCTTCTTTGCAAGCTCTATGACAGTCCCGCGCGTCATTCCTCCAAGCGAGCCGCAGCTTATGGGCGGAGTTATAATCTTGCCTTCAAAGACTATGAATACGTTGTCTCCGCTGCATTCGGCGACGTATCCTTCGCTGTTTAGAAGCAGGCACTCTTGGTAGCCCTGGTTTTGCGCCTCTATCTTTGCCAAAATATTGTTTAGATAATTGAGGCTCTTTACCATCGGGGGCAATGCGGCGTGCGAGTTTCTGCGCGTAGGTACGGTAATTGCCTTTAGCCCGTTTTTGTAAAGTTCGTCCGGGTATAGCTGGATTTGGTCGGCGATGATAATCAGCTGTGGGTCGGAACAAGTTTTGGGGGAGAGTCCAAGGGCTCCTTTCCCGCGCGAGACAACAAGGCGGATATAAGCGTCTGTCAGACCGTTTGTGCGGCATGCGTCGCACACGGCGTCGATTATCTCTTGCTTGCTCCACGGCATTTCCAGGGATATTGCTTTTGCGGAGCGGAAAAGCCTGTCTATATGTTTGGGCAGTTTGAACACATTGCCCTTGTATAGGCGGATGCCCTCAAAAATGCCGTCGCCATAGAGAAAACCGTGGTCGAAAACAGATACTTTTGCGTCGTCTTTTTCGTAATATTTTCCGTTTATATATACTTTCATTTTTGCTGTTTGTTAATTGTGTTTCTTTTGTGGCGCGGAAGCTTTTTCAAGCCAAGGCTGCTGCAAATCGCTTTTCCCGCCGATTATTATCTTTGGGGCGGAAGCGAAAAAATTTCTCGCGATATTTACACCGAGAAGGGCGTTCGTCAACTTTTTTGTGTCGGCGCGCTGGGCGTTTTTTATTTATTCAATTATTATTATTTCGGAATCTTCAGTTTTTTGTATCGCGGCGGATAAATTGTACTCGTCGCAAATCTGCCGAATTTGCGGTTCTTCAAGCAGCATAAAAGCCGTTGACATGGCATCGGCGATTGCCGCGCTCGCGCCAAAAGCCCAGGTTCGGTAGGGCAGGAAGTCCGGAACTTTGCCGGTGCGCGCATCTATTATGTGTGCGCCTTGCACGGCGGTTCCCGAAGCCCCGACTGCGGCGTTTCTTAATGGAATTCTAGTCTTTCCGGCTTCGTCTAGCGACACGCTCCATTCCTGCGCGTTGTCAGGTTTCCCGTACGCGTATATGGAGCTTGCCCCAAACGATATAAAGGCGTTTTCTATATCCCAAACTTCCATAAGCTTCTTTACGCAGCGGTCTACTGCGTATCCTTTCCCGATTGCGCCCAGGTCTATCATGCCGTCTTCGATTTTCTGAATGAGATAGTTTTCCGGATCCAAGGCGAATTTCCCTCGCCGTGGAATTTTGGGGCGGTTTATAATAGCGTCTTTTTTTGCGTCCAGAAAGAATTCCCCCATGCAGACATCGACTGCTCCCATGCTCATTTCTGATGCCGCAAATGCTGCCATTAGGCATTCTGTGGCGCTGTCGGTGAGTTTGCATACTTCGCCTTTGGGGCATGTATTTACCATTGATACGTCGCTGCCAAGCCTGTACATGCTAAGCAAATCCTCCAACATAAAAACTTCCGAAAAGCAGTCTTCTGCCGCGCTTCGGGCGTAATTAAAATCCGCGCCGCAGATTCTAATCTCCATTTCCGTGTTCATTGCCTCTTTGCTGAAAGTATCCATAAGCAGCGTCTAAAAGTTTCAGGGGTAGACAATGGCTTTTTTCCACGGTGTGGCAACTCTTAAAATAAGTTTGCAAACGCGTTATAATTCGATTGTAATCCATGGGTAATCTTTTAATGTGGACGGAGAGAATGAAGGATTTACAGGGAACATTTATTTTTGCGGTTTGCTTGCTCGCTTTTACGGTTGTTGTATTAATTTTCAAATACGGTCAGGAGAGGGCGCAGTCCCAGATCCTTAAGGCGGAAAATCTTGCGACCCAAAATATGGCGTTGAGCGTAGAGATGGAGGCGGCTCGAAAGGCGCAAGAGGCCGACAGATTGAGCCGTATCGCCCAGCAAAGCGCCCAGAAAAATCTCGAGAATGCCCGCCAAGCCCGCGAGATGCTTGAGCGCGCAAAGAAACAGAACTCATTGGGCCAAAAGGAGCTTATAGACAAGTTAAACGCCCAGCTGGAACGCGAGGCAGATGCCCGTTTATCGGCTCAAAAGGCATCCGAGGAGCTTTCCAAACAGCGCGACGAATTGCGCAAAGCCGTTGAAAGCACAAAGGAAGCTCTCGAAAAATTGAGGGCCCAAAAACCGGCGGACGATTCCGCTTCAAGAATCGCCCAAATGCAGCAGTTGCTGCGCGAGCGCGAAGCGGAAATCGAGCGCTTAAAAAAGCGCCAGGCGGAGCTTGAGTTCCTGCGCAAACAGGCGTACGAAGCCCAGCGGAGAACCGAAATGGAAATAGCCGCGCGCGGTGGAACTGTTTTCGTGCCGAGGGCAAAGTTGATACTTTCGCCGAATATTCGCACTGGTGGCAAATATTGATTTGGAGGTAGGCTAAATTGGCGCCGGAGCTTGCCGCAATTTCTCTTTTTGAGGCTGCCATTTGGCTGGGAACTTCGAAAAAAGCCCACTGTTAAAATTGTCTGCGGCAGCGATTGGGATTCTTTGATTCTTTGGGAGAGTTGCTGCCGGATTGGGGATGTGAGGTCTATGCCGATAGCCTTGAGGGCGGATTTCGCCATTTCCTGCTTCGGCAATTTCCGCTCCAAGATCTATGCAAGAAGATTCCTGCGTTATTTATTTTAAGTAAGAAACGCTTAACGCAAATAATTATAGAAAAAACTTGCAAAAATCCAAAATCAAAGAAAGACTGTTGCTTGAAAATTTCCAAATAAATCCGTTAATATTAAAAATATGAAAAAAATACTGACAATCGCCGCTTTAGCGCTCTCTTTTATGTTCCTTACCGCATGCGACAGTATGGATTCGCCGTCTCCTCTCGACACGCGCGCTTCGGACACATCCGGCGAGCTTAACCCCGACGGACTCCCCGGCGACGCCACTATGGGCGCGGATTCCGGCCTGCAGGACAGGGGCCTGAATTCAATCAACGGATTCGATCCGGAAAACATCAATCCTGAAGATATAGTCTATACTATTTATTTTGGATTTGACCAGTACGCAGTTGGAAGTTCCGAGCGCGATAAGGTTAAGAGCGCAGCCGACTTCTTCGCACAGAACCCGGATATGAAAATAGTTCTCGTTGGGCACACAGACTGGTATGGTACGGAGGAATACAATATGCTGCTTTCCGACAAGCGCTGCAGGGCAGTTTCTGACTATATGGGAAATATAGGCACAGATCCATCCCGCATTGAGATAATTGCGCGCGGCGAAGCTGGAGCTACTATGGATGTTGCAAAAAATTCTCCTGAAGCCAAGAAAGACCGCAGGGTCGATATTGTGAAGGTGAAGTAATAGTTATAGAGTATTTAAAAAAGCGCATTTGCATAAATCGGCAAATGCGCTTTTTTTGTGTAAATGCGCGTTGAGGCAGAACGGTTGCTGCCGGGAATTTTTTGCAGTTTTTTAGCGTTTTATTTAAGTAGTTTCTTCCTATGCTATAAATGGTTTGCTTGGTGGGCTTTTTTTTCGGGAAGGTAAAAGGGGGCGTCGAATGTTTAAAAAAGCGCAGAATGGTTTTTGCGCATTATAAAAAACTTGCAAAGGAAGCGCCGAAAAGTAGAGTATTGAAATAATATGATTAGACGGGTATTTTTAGGTTTGTTTGCCGGCGCAATATGCGCTTCGGCTTTGTTTGCGGAGGACGCCGGCACTATAAGAAAAGATGCGGGCCGTTTGAATGTACCGATTTATAGGGTTGCCATAACTTCTCCCGATGCCGACACTGCGAATCTCGCCAAGCGCGCGTTTGGAACCCACGGAAGCTTTAGGCTGTCGACGCCCTCTCAAGCCCAATTTATTTTTGACTTTGCTCCTGCAGGTGCAAATTCCGTGAAGCTTACTATAAAGGGCGGGACAATTTACGAACAGGTCTTCAGCGGATCAAACAATGTAGAGGCGCTAATGAAAGCCTGCGATGCCGCAGTTATGAAGACAATTAGAACGCCGGGATATTTTGCGGGGAAAATCGTATTTTCATATTCAAAGAACGGCGGACAAACATCCGAGATCTGCACCAGCGATATGGTGTTTAGAAACGTCCGCGCACTCACCCGCGACGGCAACGATTCTCTTATGCCGCACTTTTCTCCCGACGGCACTAAGATAATTTATACCGGCTATTACCGCACGGGCTTTATGGATTTGTTGCTGATAGACTTGAATACAAATACCCGCAAGGTTTTTGCCGCCTACAAGGGCAGCAATACGGGGGGTTCTTTTTCTCCCGACGGCACTAGGGTTGCCACAATTTTGACATCTACAGGCAACGCCGAAGTATGGACTGCGTCAGCAAAAGGCGGTGGGTTCAAGCGCATAACAAACACTAGCGCCACCGAGAGCACTCCAAGTTTTTCCCCGGACGGCAGGACTTTGATTTTTGCCGGGGACTATCGCGGTGCTCCTCAAATTTATACGGCTCCGGTTTCAGGCGGAAAACCGTCGGTCGTCCGCACAAACATAAGCGGATACTGCTCGGAACCCGTTTGGAACAAAGTTAATCCCGATTTGATTGCTTTTACGATAGCCCAAGGAAAGGGATTTCAAGTCGCCGTCTATAATTTTAGGACAAAGCAGACAAAGGTTGTAAGCCGCGGAGCAAGCACTTCCGGCCCGAAGTGGCTAAACGACGGCAGGCACATAATTTGCACAAAATCAAACGGCGTCAACAGGCAGCTGTATATAATCGACACCGAAACCGACAGCCAAAAGCCGCTTCACACCACGTCTTTCGGTTCGGCGAAGGAGCCCGATTTTGTTTATACTGCGCGCTAATTCTTTTCTGTATAAAATGAATCTTGCAACATTAGACCTTGAGGGCGTTCTCATTCCTGAAATATGGATTTCTTTTGCCGAAGCCGCAGGCATTCCTGAATTGCGCCGAACAACCCGCGACGAGCCGGATTACGACAAGCTTATGCGCTATAGGCTTGGAATCCTTTCTGAACGCGGAATAAGGCTTTCCGATATTTCCGCTGTTATAGACACGCTTGAGCCGCTTGATGGGGCCGTGGATTTCATACGCTGGCTTCAGTCGCGAACGCGCACGGTAATATTATCGGATACGTTTGAGCAGTTTGCCGCGCCGCTAATGGCAAAGTTGGGCAATCCGACCCTATTTTGCCACGAGCTTGTAATAGACGCAAAAGGTTTCGTATCCGGCTACAAGCTTAGAATGCCCGACCAAAAGCGCAAAGCCGTAGAGGCGTTTAAGGGCTTAAACTTCAAGGTGATTTCGACTGGAGATTCTTACAACGATCTTTCCATGTTGCGCGCCGCCGATTGCGCGGTTTTATACCGCCCAACCGACAAGTTTGCGGCTGAAAATTCGGATTTGCCCGTGGCGCGCGACTACGCCCAGCTGCGCGAGGCGTTTGAGCGTTTTATGGATTGATTTTACGCGGAATGTTCTGCGTTGTTCTTCATTTAACAAACAAGTTTACTTATTTATGGCATCCAAACAAAATACGGGAAGATACGCCGCGCGCGGAGTATCGGCAGGCAAAGAGGAAGTCCACGCGGCGGTCGACAAGCTCGACCAGGGGCTGTTCAAAGGGGCTTTCTGCAAGATTACGCAGGACTATTTGACCGGTTCCAAGTCGCGCTGCAACGTGATACACAGCGACGGCAGCGGGACCAAATCTATAATCGCCTATCTACATTACAAAGAAACCGGCGACGCTTCCGTATTCCGTGGAATATCGCAAGATTCTATCGTGATGAATTTGGACGACCTTCTTTGTATAGGCGCAGCCGAACGCATATTGCTTTCAAACACTGTAAACCGCAACGCGAAGAATTTCGGGGGGGCGGCTTTGGCTGAGCTAATATCCGGAGCGGAGGCGTTTTTAGAGAAGCTTCGCGCGCTCGGCGTGAAGATATATTCAGGCGGCGGGGAGACGGCCGATGTCGGCGACCTTACTGGAGCGGTGGTAGTTGACAGCTGCGCCGTTGCCGTTATGCGCCGCGACAAAGTTATAACCGGCCAAGACATAAAGCCAGGGCTTGCCATAGTAGGGCTTTCGTCCGCCGGCAAGGCTACATACGAAGACTTCGAAAACAGCGGCATAGGCTCAAACGGCTTGACGAGCGCCCGCCACGACATGCTCTGTTCTTATTACGCCGCGACTTACCCCGAAACATTCGACAAAAATACCGATAAGAAGTTCGTCTATTGCGGACCCTACCGCCTTGAAGACAAGCTGGAAGGCTCCAATATGACTGTGGGCGAGGCTTTGCTTTCGCCCACGCGCACATACGCTCCCGTGGTAATGAAAATAATAAAGAAATATCCGGGCTTGATAAAGGGGCTTGTCCATTGTTCCGGGGGAGGGCAAACAAAGTGCCTTCGCTTCGGAAGGGGCGTCCACTTTGTCAAGGACAACTTGATGGATGTTCCGCCGATATTTAAAGCCATACAAAAAGCCAGCCGCACTTCCGACAAGGAAATGTTCGAGGTTTACAATATGGGGCACAGGATGGAAGTTTACTGCAAGAAGTCAGACGCCAAAAAGGTTGTGGAAATATCGGAATTATTCGGAATAAAAGCGCAGGTTGTCGGGTATACAGAGAAATCCGCCCGCGCAGACAAGAAGAACCATGTCAGTATTTCATATAATTCAAAAACAATAGAATACGGTCCCAGAGACTGATTTTTAGATAAGAGAGATGTTAAAAGCAGGCATAGTAGGTTTGCCCAACGTAGGCAAAAGCACGCTCTTCAACGCGCTTACAAGAAGCAGAAAAGCGGAGGCGGCTAATTATCCGTTCTGCACGATAGAACCCAATATAGGCGTCGTGGAAGTCCCGGACGAGCGCTTGGCGCCGTTGGCTAAAATAGCCAAAACCCAAAAGATAATTCCCGCCGCGATAGAATTTGTGGACATTGCCGGCCTTGTCGCAGGGGCAAGCAAGGGAGAGGGCTTGGGAAACAAATTTCTAGCAAACATTAGGGAAGTGGATGCGATTGTCCAAGTCGTCAGGTGCTTTGACAACGACGACATTCTCCATAGCGTCGGATCCGTCGATCCTATAAGAGATATCGACATAATCACAACCGAACTAGTTTTGAGCGACCTTCAAAGCTGCGAGAAGCAGCTTGAAAACAACGCCCGCAAGGCGAAAGGCATGGACAAAGAGGCGATAAAAAACGTCGAAATGCTCAAGCGCATAATCGCCCATCTAAACGAGAATAAGCCCGTGACGACTCTTCCGGATGTTTCTGAAGAGGACGCGGAAAGAATAAAATCTTATTTTCTTCTTACTTCAAAGCCCGTTATTTACGCCTGCAATGTTGGCGAAGAAGACATTTCCAACGGCGGGAATGCCTATGTCGACAAAGTGAGGGAGTTCGTGCGCGCGGCACACGGAGCCGGAACTTGCGTGATTTGCGCGCGTTTGGAGGAGGAGCTTTCCTCCCTTTCCCCGGACGAGGCCGCCGAGTACCTTGCGGAACTCGGCGTGAAAGACAGCGGCGTGTCTGCGCTAATTCGGGAGACGTACGACCTCTTGGGGCTGGCGAGCTACTTTACCGCCGGAGAACCTGAAGTTCGCGCGTGGACATTTAAGAAAGGCATGACGGCTCCGCAATGCGCCGGCATAATACATACCGACTTTGAGAAGGGCTTTATAAAAGCGGAAGTAGTTTCGTATGAGGACTTGATTTCCGCAGGCAGCGTTGCCCATGCGCGCGAGGCTGGCAAATACAGGCTTGAAGGGAGGGATTATCTCTTTAAGGACGGCGATGTCGCATTGTTTAGATTCAACGTTTAACTTATGAAGTCAAGGCTGTTTAAAAGAGCTTATCTTTTTGCGTCTTCTCCGAAGCTGACGTTGGCAATATTAGTTTATTCCACTTTTCTGCTTTTCGGCGCGACTTTGATGCAATCGCAAATAGGCATTGCGGAAATGCAAGGCAGGTATGTGGAAAGCTTTATATTTTTGGCGTCTCCATTTTTTTGGAGCAGCTCGTTTCTATCGGCTATAAAGTTTCCACTCTTCGGCGGAGCTTTTGTGGGAACTTTGGCAGTTGTCAATTTGATAGCCTCTTGCATGCGGTACGCAAAATTTGGGATTCAGGGGTTTGGCGTCTCCATAACTCACATGGCGATAGTTTTGTTGATAGTCTCAGGGGCTTTGCAGTATTTCATGCGGGTTGAAGGGCGCATAAGCTTGCGCGAGGGAGTCCCCGCAAACCTTGTTTATATAGGCAGCGGCTCAAAAACCATTACGTTGCCGTTCTCCGTGACGCTTAAACAATTCAAGGATGAAAAATGGGCGGGTAGCGACATCGCCAAAGAATATTCCAGCCAAATTTATTTTGAGCGCGGAGGAAGCAGGGAGGACGCCGAGGTGTCGGTAAATTCTCCAGTATCTTTCGGCGGATGGACATTTTACCAGATGTCCTACGGCGACGGGGGAAAAACGAGCATACTTGGAGTCGTAAGAAACCCGGCGCGGTTGCTGCCTTGGCTTTCGGTCGGCGCAACTTTCTTGGGCATGTTGGTTATATTTTTGCCGCGTGCGGTATTCGGGAGGCGCAGCAATGAAAATTAAAAGAATGGCGTTGCTTTTTTCTATTGCCGTTTCGGCGGCGGTCTTGTCTATGCCGCTTGCGTTAAACACCCTGTTCTTTGGCGACGATTTGTACGATGCGGTTCTTGCCGAAAGTTTGGGGGTGCTTCCCGTCTCAAAAGCCGGGCGCGTAATGCCTATGTCTAGCGCTGCGGCTGACGTGTTAAAGTCTGTCGGCGGNNACGTGTTAAAGTCTGTCGGCGGGAGGGCTTCGGCTAAAATCGGCGGCGAGAAAATGTCGGCCACAAAATGGATTTGGTCTCTTGCGGCAAATCCAGAGAAGATTGGCTCCGCAAATATAATAAGAACCGACAATAAAGATTGGGCTTCAATGTTGAAAGCCGACGGCAGATATTTTTCATATGATGAAATTTTAAAAAATTACGACGCCCTGTATAAAGCGGCTGTTTCATCAGAAAAAACTCCGCGTTCTGATGCCGCTGGAAATATTCTAAATGCCGGCGCGCAATACTCCGCAGCGGCAAATGCTTTGGCAGTCTGTTTTGACGGCTTAATCGGCGCAGAGGATTCAATCCGCTCGTGGGGTGATGCCGTCGCCGAAGCCGCAAAGGAACTCTCCGACGCCGATGAAAAAAAACGCGAGCCTGACAGCTCAAAACTTGTCAAAGCCAGCAATTATCTTTCAAGGCTCAAATATATAGCCGATTTTGAAAGCGACTATTCAAACGCCGTTTTGCGCGTGATATGCGGTTCGGACGGGTTTAAAACAATAGCCCAGACTCTGCTCCAGCGCCCTCCCGATCCGGCTTCGGTTGAAATTGCAAAAGAATACGCGAAGTTGCGCGATGCGCTTGCATCAGGCAATAAACCCGCTGCAACGGAATATTTAAAGGCGCTAGTTTCGCAGTTAAAACAGCAGGGCGGGGTAAACTTTTTTAAGCTGAGAGTTGAAAATTTCTTTAACCTTTTTGATCCTTTTCTTGGAGGTTTTATCCTTTACGCGCTCGCGGCACTTGCGTTTTCTGCAAGCATGGCATGGCGCAAATTTTCTCCGCCATTGCGCGTTTCTGGGGCGGTATTTTTATTTTTGGCAGTTGTAGTGCATGTTTTAGCTATTATGGCAAGGATGTATATACAAGGACGCCCTCCGGTCACAAATTTGTATTCCTCAATTGTTTTTACCGGAGCGGCAGCCGCGCTACTGGGATATGTGATGTACTTGAAGAAGGCAATGCCTACTCTTGCCATTTCCGCGGGATTCGCAGGGTTCGTTTCATTGCTTGTGGCTATGAATCTTCCGTACGGCGGAGATACAATGGGGCAAATGCGTGCGGTCTTGAACTCAAATTTCTGGCTTACTCTGCATGTTGTCACGATTATGATCGGATATTGCGGCGTTTTTTTGGCGGGATTTACCGCTACTTTTAGATTGGTAGCAAATCTTTTCGAACGCGGTAGAATGCTGGAGCGTTCGGCGCAGGCGGCTCGGAGCGTTTACGCAATACTTTGTTTTGCGCTTTTATTCTCGTTTGCCGGAACTATGCTTGGCGGAATTTGGGCGGATATGAGCTGGGGCAGGTTCTGGGGATGGGATCCTAAGGAGAACGGAGCGCTGATGATTGTTCTTTGGTGCACGGCGGCTATTCATGCAAGAATAATGGGGGTTGTTGGGGATAGAATCTTTCTGGCGCTCGCGGCTTTTGGAAATATAATAGCAGCATGGGCGTGGTTTGGCGTCAATCTTATGGGTGTTGGGCTCCATGCATACGGATTTATCGACGGCGGCTGGTTGTGGTTCTTTATTTTTGTAATATTACAGGCGTCGGTTATTCCTTTGGCTTTTTTAAAGATATTGGTTGAAGATAAAAAAGATACTGCTATAAATTAATCTCATGAAAACGTTGAAATGTCTTTTGTTGTGTGTGTTTTGCGCGGCTGTTTTTGCTTGCACTACAAGCACTGCAGATATGAGTTTTGCGCTTGGAGAAAAGGGCGAATATAATACAACTCTGAGTTATTCAGCGGATAAGGCCCGCCTTACGTCGGCTACGTTAAACGCTTTGTCTGAGCGCGGATGGAATGCTTCAAAGCAGGGGGAAGTGATAAATGCCCAATTAAACCGCGGAGGCATTGACGCAAAACTCGCCATCACCGTAAGCGACGGTTCTATCAATATTAACTCAAAAGGTTCCGTTGCCAAGGGCCGTCCGATAGTGCCTTTGCGTTGGATAGATATGCTAAAGAAATCTATCGCTGCGGATTTGAGAAGAACGAAATAGTTGCCGATTTTGCATGCTTCTCCCATCCAAGCCACGCGAGTGTTTAAGCGTGGCCGGCTGATTTTTGATTCTTTGCTGTTATGTTTTTCTGTTGAATGGGGGGACCTTCCAGCAGAAATTACAATCATTTAGGGCTGGAAGATAAAAACCAGTCAGGTTTGTCTATTGTTTTGGATTATCCCTGACAGAAGGGAAATTCGGCTTTATAATGGGTTTGAGGTATCTCTTACGTAGTTTCATAAGT
Organism: Coraliomargarita sp. CAG:312; assembly: GCA_000438015.1. Taxonomy (GTDB): domain Bacteria; phylum Verrucomicrobiota; class Verrucomicrobiia; order Opitutales; family Intestinicryptomonadaceae; genus Merdousia. The sequence continues at coordinate 39,976 of FR901622.1, forward strand.
AGGAAGGCTGTTTTTATGCGCAAAGGCAATGTGAATTGGGAATTACGCCGAGAACTTGGTTTTGTCCTTGCGCAATGCGCGCAAGATTAAATTCGTATTAGCCAAATAGCCTGCATCTTCCCCAAAATATTTTTTTTGCGTATTACATGACCTTGTTCCCATACTTTACGCACTATGCCCATTGAGGCATTGTCTGTTTCCTCGAAGACCTTCTGGCTGAAAAAATACCGGCAGACTTTGTTCTTTACCATCAATGCTTCACGCGCTGCCGCCAAATATCCGCGGCGCCTTGCATAAAAATGCGCCTTCAGATTCTATATCTGTAGCGTTCTATATTTTTCTGCGAATTTTACTTTTTTTAATCTTACGTTGAAGCCTATATCCTATTCGGCAGAAGCGGCGCCAGACTCGACAAACATCGCCAAGGCCTGAAAGCCTGACACATAATTAAACGCGCGCCCTCCCACTCATCTAACGCGACGGCATCGGAGCTGATTTCCCAGTTTTAAGGAGTTTCTTGAAGTTTCCCGCAAGGAAAAGATAGTGATCGGGAGGCAAACCTTCAGTGTCCAGCATCGGAACTCCATCTGCGCGTGGAGGATTAGGCTCCAGCTTAAAAATCGCAGTTGCTTCGTCAACCTCGTCAAACATAGCTATATAAAGGGTTTCAGCGCCCGCCTCAGCCGCCCCCGAGGCTACATTCCAGAAAAATCTTCCCTTTGCCCGCGGGGTATGGTTGAATTTAGTTCCTTTTATATGTTCGTGCATTTTGTTATACCAAGAAAAACCAGGATAAACAACAGGCATATAAGTTATTTTATTGGAGTCGCACCACTCTTTATCAGCTTTTACCTCCTTTACATAGTCCATTCCGCCCCGCAAAATCCTTCCGTCGTCAAGCATCTCAAGGCGCCCAACTGTCCACGGAGAAAGAACATCCACCTGCTCTTTTATAAATTTGTGAAAGTCCGGATTCTTAACGCAATCCCTGTCTAGCGTGCGCCAGTAAGTGGGAACGCCTACCATAACTGAACATCCGCCGTAAGTCTTGTCGTTTTTTAGAAAGTCGAAAAACTTCAATATGTCTGTATCCGCGGGAGAATAATGCCTGTCGTTAAATCCTATTCCCCATATGCAAACCAATGGCTTCCCATTGTGGAAAAGATAGGGAGTATTCTTGCCGCCGGTAAGATTTAAAGAATCCAATATCATTTTGAAGTCGGCAATCAAACCGTCCGCGACCTCGCCCTTTGGCATTCCGGAAACATCGTACATCAATATAATTCCCACTCCGTGCTTTTTAGCGGCTTTTAGGCAATGCTCTAAAATTTTTACGGTATGCGGACGCGCAACTGCATTTTTTGTGTAGGAATAGAAACGCTGAAGAAACGCAGCGTCGATTCCGTATTCTTTCATCCATTTAAAGTGGACATCAACAGTGCTTTCGTCGTAAGAACTGAACACGCATGCCGCAGAACCGTCTGGATTTTTAAAATTTGTCGCATATACCTTGGGATATTCTTTTGTGTAGGGCCATATATCAATGGTGCAATGAGACGTTCCGAACTCTTGCCCACGACTTCCCCAATGCCCCCAGTTTGAGCCGTTGGCGCCTGAACCGTCACCCGGGAACCGGAACCACCCTTGATATCCCGCAACAACTTTACCCTTGCAGCCGTCAAACATGGGAGAATCAGAATGGCGAGACTCTCCTAACGACGTTAGCGACATCCCTAAAAAGCCTATAAAAACAATCGCCGAGCAAATATTTATTTTCATATTTTTTTCTTTAATTGAATTTAAGAAATTGTCCAACAGAACAATAAATATTTAAACGTTTTTGCAGAACACAACAGCCTAAGAAGGGCGCGCAATTCTATCGGCGCGGAAGCCGCCAAATAAAAGATTTACTTAAAAAAAAAGCTCGCCATTAGGCGATTTCAGTTTTGTCTATACCCAGAGATCCACAGCCACAATTTGCGTGAAACAAGACAATTCGCCAGATTTTCATTATGCCTGAAAAAAATCTAATTTTGACGCTCGCACTTCTTTTAATTTGCATCGTCCTGTTTGTAAGCAGAAAAGTAAGGCCTGATTTCGTGGCAATTATGGCGCTAGCGGCAATATCGCTGTCGGGGGTGCTGACATTTCACGAAGCACTGGAGGGCTTCTCAGAACCCGTAATTATGATGATTGCGCTTATGTTTGTGATAAGCGAGGGCTTTTATCGCACTGGAATATCGTGCAGGGTCGGAGAATGGATTTACGCAAAGTCAGGGCACAGCGTGGCAGGCGCAATGGTCTGGCTTATGCTCTCAGTGGCGTTGTTGGGAAGCATAATGAGCACATCCGCAATAATGGCGATATTCCTTCCAATAACTTTGAACCTTTGCCACAGGTTGAAGGTATCCCCTTCTAAACTCCTGATGCCGGTTGCGTTTGCCGGAATTATAAGCGGCATGATGACGCTTGTTGCAACAACGCCTAATATGATTATGAGCGCATTGCTCGAAAACTCGGGAAGCAAACCTTTCGGATTCTTTTCCATAACCCCGCTCGGTCTGACTGTCCTGGCAATGGGAATAGCTTATATGCTATATATCCACCGCTTTTTGGGAAATTCAAAAGAGCCTGAAACATCGGCAAAAGCCCGCAAAAATCTCGCCGACTACATACGCGACTACCGTCTGAAAGAGCGCGGCTGCATTCTGCGCGTGGGCGGAAAATCTCCGCTTGTGGGAAGGACGCTTAGAGAGTCAAATTTGCGCACAATACACTCTTTAAACGTCATTTGCATAGAACGCAAGAACGGCAAACGAAGCGTGCTTTTAAATCCATCTCCCGATACGAATATTATGGAAGGCGATATACTGTACGCCGATATTTCCACAAGGCGGGAACGCATCCCTTCAATATGCGCCGAATTGAAAGTGGAAACAGACAGTCTTCATGGGAAAAATCTGCTGGATAAATCCATGCAAATGGGCATGGCGGAAATTTCCGTTCTTCCGGAATCGGAATACATAGGAAGAACTCTTTCCGAAATAAGGCTTAGGAACGAATTCGGGCTGAACGCCATAGGACTTAGGAGAAACGGGAAGCCGCTGAACGGAGAAATATCCAATGCCAAGTTAAAAGTTGGAGACCTCGTGCTGGTTGTAGGCCCGCAGAACTTAATAAAAAGACTGTTTTCTGAAGACATAGGATTTGCCGTAATAGGCATGCCTGCGGAACTTTCGGATATGGCAAGCGCCCCTGATAAAGCGCCGTATGCGATTTTGAGCATGGGAGTAATGATAGCGCTTATGGTGTTTAATATAGTCCCAAACGCTTTGGCTGCATTAATTGCGTGCATTATGATGGTTGGATTCAAATGTCTGAGCTTGGAATCGGCATATAAATCTATAAGGCTGCAAACTGTAATTTTAATAGCATGCATGATGCCTTTTGCCACCGCCCTTGAAAAAAGCGGAGCGGCAAAACTTGCAGTCGATGCTCTCTTTAACATATGTGGTGGCGGCGGCCCGCACCTCGTCTTGACCGGACTTTTCGCGCTTACGATGTTCGTGGGACTCTTTATGTCGAACATAGTGACGACAATTCTAATCGGACCCCTCGCCATAAGCACGGCAGCAGTACTCGGAGTATCGCCTACCCCTTTCGCAATGGCAGTTGCAATGGGAGCATCAACAGCATTTATGTCTCCCCTCTCAACTTCCGTAAGCCTTATGGTATGGGAACCTGGACGCTACGGGTTCGGCGATTTCTTGCGCGTAGGACTGCCGTTCTCGATAATTGTAATGGCGGTGTGCGTGGTTATAATACCAATACTTTTCCCCTTTTAGCTGAAAAAAAACGCATACTCGGCAACAAAAAATACACCCCCAAGCATTCGCTAATCTGAATCGGATTTCCAAGGGCGTTTGCGGGGAATCCACCTGCCAACGTTTCGCGCATAGTCAAAATATTTGCACCCATAACGCTTTGCTAGCCCCGGTTCCTCCACATAAATTATATGCGCGTTTCTAATGGCAAAATAGCAAAAAAAACCACAATAATATCAACGCGCTGCCAAAGAATACTGATTCGCCCACCAACATCGCGGCAAGCCCGATTTCTGCTGGATTTCTAACGTAGGCGTACATTCCAGAAGTTATTAAATCTCGTGGAGCGCCAGATTGGTCCGCACCTAATTCGCATTTCTTTATATAAAGCCTCAAGGTTGCGGTTAATATGCTTGCGCCCGCAGAAAGAAAGCCTAGTCCAAGGTAAAACGATATTTCGTCTGGCTTTGAGAATTTAGAAGCAGAAAATGCCAATATAAACAACGGAACCAATACGGCAGCTACAAAAGGCCTTATTGATACCGCTCCAAGATTTTTCATGTTTTTTTATATCGTAAATAAAGGCCGTTCCTTTAATGCCAAAGCCTGCGTACTCAAGCTCTAAAAATGCTTGAAATTCGGCGGCAGTTATAAAAAATATCCCAAATTTATGAACGAATTCTTTTCAGACGATTTTTACGATTCCCAAATGCCGCTTGGCTGGTCGGAAAAGGATTGGTTTGCCTACCTAAAGAAATCAAACGCCGAAATTGCAAAATTTGCCTCGCTATATTCTATAAACAGAAGCAGAGGTTTAAGCCTGGAAGACATTGCGCAAATGGCCGGCTGGGCATTCCCCGACGGAGAAGGAGATTCCCCGGAGGAAGACGACGATTCTGAGTTTTCAGACGAGCCTTGGACGCTCTTGAACCATCCGCTTTACATAATAACGCGCGGATTGCTAAAGTGTCTGCAGGAACATCTAGGCAGGGTTATAGAAGAAACTCAAATAGCCCCAATGCATGTCTGGGAAATGTCGAAAGTTATCACACAAATTTCAATGTTCATATCATTGGCTGTAAATTCGACAGATTTAAGCGAAGACCTTCTTGCAAGGTGCAATTATAAAATGACCTCGCTTATGCTCAATAATTTCATAGCCCAGGTCGCCCAAATTCCTACGCCCGGCTCTGAACAGGGGCGTGAACGCATGCGGCGCATAAACTATATAATTTTTGATTTGCGGCAACTTTGCCTTAATCTTGCGGAACGATCCGCAATTGAGAAGAAATAGAATCCATGAAAAAAT
>FR901623.1:0-15038 GCA_000438015.1 Coraliomargarita sp. CAG:312
TTATGCACTGGCGTTTTGAAAATAAACCATAATATTACAGCATGAAAACACCGCTTATTCGAACTGATTTCGGCATTATAGCCGCTAGCCTATTGACGAACCTATTTCTGTTTGAAGCCAATGCTGAAATAAAAAAAGCCGACGCAGAAAATGGAACCGCCACAAATTACGATGTCGCAGCATATGTATGGCCTGCCTACCAACCCGAAAAACGCTGGGAGGAATTCGGACTTTTTAAGGATGGCAAAGGTGAATGGGAAAACGTATATAGGGCAAAGCCCAAAAAGCCGGGACACAACCAGCCGTACATTCCGCTATGGGGATACGAACCCGAAGACAATCCGATAGTCGCTGCGCGAAAGATAGACGCATGCCTTGCGGCTGGCATAAATGTCCTTATTTACGATTGGTATTGGTACGAAGGCAAACCCTTTCTTGAAGGGAGCTTGAATGCCTTTTTGAAGGCTCCGAACAATGAAAGAATGAAATTCGCGTTGATGTGGGCAAACCATGAAATAGACGACCTATGGGAACGTACAGCCCCGATAAAATGCAATGACAAAAACGGTTTTCGAAATATAAGGTCGAAACCTGATGTCACTTCCGAAGAATTTAGAAACGTGCTCGTGCCGCGTTTTATAGAATTTTTTAAAAAGCCCAACTACTACAAAATAGGCGGCAAGCCGTTATTTCAAATTTTTGCAACGAATAACTTGATAAAATGTTTTGGTTCTGTGGAAAAAGTCCAAGAAGAATTCGACTATTTTGAACAAAAAACAAAAGAAGCGGGATTCCAAGGATTGGAGCTCCAAGTAAAAGGCGACGCTTTTAAATGGTCATCCGATATCAGAAAATTGAAATTTTCCGGAGTTTTTTACTATAACTGGCTTGAACTCGACCCGTTTAGTTCCAGCTACTGGCAAGACTACTCAGATAAACCGGACAAAGACTATAAACTGTGGGGCGAAACTGCTTACGGCAACTTTGCAAAACTGGCAAAGCAATATCCTCAAATACAATTTTACGCAAATGTGACTTGCGGCTGGGATACCAACCCGCGTTTTCCCCAAGACGTTTACGTACCCGTAGCAACCGGGAACACCCCCGAACGCTTTGAATATTTTTTGCGTAAGGCAAAAGCCTGGGCGGATAAAAATACGCGCCCGGGAAAGCCGAAGTTAATATTTATAAACGCCTTAAATGAATGGACCGAAGGCTGCGTTTTAGAACCTGACGCGCGCAACGGCTACGGCTTTTTGAATGCTGTAGCGCGTGTTTTCGGAGCCCATGGACAAGCGTATGCGAGGCAGCCGCAAGACGGGCAATAATAAAGGAACGACTCTCTGTGCGTAAGATGAAAAATAAGTGAAAAAATCGGGTAAAAAAACTCTTACAAAAAATCCGAGACTGCGTCGCCTTCTTTCCAATTTTCAGCAACAACCTGCACTGTGCCCGGCGGAAGACGCCCATGCGCAGAAACTGCTTTTAGAAGCTGGATTTGAGCTTGTTTTGGCCCGTTTATGCAAGCTTTTATGTTTCGTTAAATTTCACATCAGATTGCGCCCATGTGTGTCGGCCATATTTCAAGCTTGTCCGTCCCGTATTTATGGCTTTGCCCAATTTACTGCCATCCAGTTCCGGCTCCATCCATCTTGCGCGCGCTGCCAATCTATAGACACCTCCATTTAAAACATGGAAATCTAAAAATTCCAAAAAATCCAAAAAAGACGTCGTAAACGCTTTGTCCGCCATAAACATTCGGTAAAAAATATAGGATTTGAGGAAATTTTATAAAAGAAAGGTTGAAAGTTTAGGGAGGATTTGCATTATTAAAAACTTCATAAATTTTTTAGCAATATAATCGAAACTAAAAATCATGGGTACTATAAAGAAATCGATTCTATCATCACTCGTAAAGAAGTTTGTGATGGCGATAACCGGCTTTGTGCTGGCATCATTCCTGTTGGTGCATATGCTCGGCAATTTGCAGACGCTAGAAGGCGGCCCGCACGCTATAAACGCATACGCAAATTTCCTGCAAACGCTGCCTTGGGAATTTCTCTGGGGCTTCAGATGCGCTCTAGCGGCGTGTTTCGTGCTTCACTTTTTGATGGCATACCTGTTGGTTGTGGAAAACAACAAGGCGCGCCCGCAAACTTACGCGGTGAAAAAGAACCTGGCATCGACTTTCGCCTCGCGCACCATGATTTACACCGGAACTATAGTGATAGCTTTCGGAATAATACATATATTGCATTACACCATGCTAAAGCTGAACCCGGAATTTAAAGTTCTCGACTGGGTGGCAACAAGCGGAATGTACGAAGGCAAAACATTGCACGACGTCTACGCAATGATGATTTTGGGATTTTCCAATACGTGGGTTTCGCTGGCGTATATATTTTCAATGGTAGTTATCGGATTCCACCTTTCCCACGGAGTTTCGAGTATGTTCCAGAGCGTTGGTTTCCGCGACGAAAAATGGAGATACCGCTTAAACGCGATTGCCGTGGCGTACTGCGTTGTAATTGCGGCAGGCTTCTCGATAAATCCGGCAGCCGTTTTAATTTCAAAATACACTCCCCTCGAAATTATGCCTGTTAACGAAGTGGTTTCGCAGATTGAAAAACAAAAAGCCGAAGGCAAATCTCCGATTTTCGTCAATTACGACTTTCTAAAATCGGACTGCACCGCAGCAAAAAAATAATTTTTAACACAAGGCAAAACTATGAATTTGGATTCTAAAATTCCGGAAGGACCGATTGCAGAAAAGTGGTCCAACTTTAAGTTCCACGCAAAATTGGTAAACCCGTCAAACCGCCGCAAATTCCACGTGATTGTTGTCGGAAGCGGGTTGGCTGGCGCAAGCGCCGCCGCAAGCCTCGCCGAACAAGGCTATAATGTTTCCTGCTTCTGCTACCAAGACAGCCCACGCCGCGCGCACTCAATTGCGGCGCAAGGCGGAATCAATGCAGCGAAGAACTACCAAAACGACGGCGACAGCATTTACAGGCTTTTTTATGACACAGTAAAAGGCGGAGACTTCCGTTCCCGCGAGGCTAATGTTTACCGTTTGGCGGAAGTAAGCGTAAATATCATAGACCAGTGCGTAGCCCAAGGCGTTCCATTCGCGAGAGAATACGGCGGACTATTGGCAAACCGCTCTTTCGGAGGCGCGCAGGTAAGCCGCACGTTCTACGCCCGTGGACAAACGGGGCAGCAGCTGCTGTTGGGCGCATATTCCGCGCTGCAAAGGCAAATAGGGCTAGGCAAGGTTAAAATGTATACCCGCCGCGAAATGCTCGATTTGGTAAAAGTAGACGGGCACGCAAAGGGAATAATTGTACGCAACCTTTTGGACGGCAAAATAGAGCGCTATTCCGGAGACGCAGTTCTTCTCTGCACTGGAGGATACGGAAATGTATTCTATCTTTCAACCAACGCCCAAGGATGCAGCGTGACGGCGGCATACCGCTGCTACAAGCGCGGCGCAGGCTTTGCCAATCCTTGCTTCACCCAAATACACCCGACTTGCATTCCCCAACACGGAAACCAGCAGAGCAAACTCACCCTCATGAGCGAATCGCTGCGCAACGACGGACGCGTTTGGGTCCCCAAGAAGGCGGAAGACTGCTCTAAAGATCCAAACGACATCCCGGAAGAAGACCGCGACTATTACCTGGAGAGAAAATATCCGAGCTTTGGAAACCTAGCCCCCCGCGATATTTCGTCACGCGCGGCAAAAGAAGCGTGCGACGACAAGCGCGGAGTAGGCCCAATGGTAAACGGCGAGCGCCGCGGAGTCTATCTTGACTTTGCAGACGCAATAAAGCGCGACGGTCTCAAAACCATCGAAGAAAAATACGGCAACCTGTTTGAGATGTATGAGCGCATTACCGGCGAAAACGCCTATAAGACTCCTATGCGCATATATCCGGCATCGCACTATACCATGGGCGGGCTATGGGTCGACTACAATCTTGAAAGCACAATTCCGGGCTTGTTCGTTCTTGGAGAAGCCAACTTCTCCGACCACGGAGCCAACCGCCTTGGAGCTTCCGCACTAATGCAGGGATTGGCGGACGGATATTTTGTGATTCCGTATACCCTTCCCAACTATCTGGCGCGCGAAGGTGCAAAAAATATTTCGACAGACCGCGCAGAATTCGACGAAGCTGAAAAGGAAGTAAAGGACAAAATTGCCAAACTTATGGCAGTAAAGGGAACAAAAAGCCCGCGGCAATTCCATATAGAGCTAGGCAAGGTAATGTGGGAATACTGCGGAATGGCCCGTTCAGAAGAAAGCTTGAAGAAAGCCTTGGAATTAATCCCGCAAATACGCGAAAGATTCTGGAAAGACGTGCGCGTAGTCGGCGAGGAAGATACGCTCAACAACGAGCTTGAACGTGCCGGAAGAGTTGCGGACTTCCTAGAGTTCGCCGAAATTATGGTACTCGACGCCCTAAACCGCTGCGAGAGCTGCGGCGCGCACTTCCGCGTTGAATATCAAACAGAAGACGGAGAAGCCAAGCGCAACGACGCCGAATACTCTTACGCCGCTGTTTGGGAATACGCCGGAGAAGGCAAAGCGCCGATACTCCATAAAGAACCTATCACGCACGACGAAGTAAAACCCGTTGTCCGCTCATATAAATAAGATAAACAAATTTAATTTAGGAAATCAGATGAAAGTACATCTTAAAGTTTGGACGCAAAAAAACAGCAACGAAAAGGGACGCTTCGTAAAGTACACGGTTGACAACGTCAGCCCCGACAGCTCCTTCCTGGAAATGTTCGACATCTTAAACGAACAACTCGTAGCCGAGAATAAAGAGCCTATTGCATTCGACCACGACTGCCGCGAAGGCATTTGCGGAATGTGTTCTATGACAATCAATGGCATCCCACACGGCCCTGAACGCCGCACCACAGTATGCCAATTGCACATGCGCAAATTCAAAGATGGAGACACAATTGTTGTCGAACCTTGGAGAGCCGGCCCGTTCCCGGTAAAAAAAGACTTGGTTGTGTCGCGCGACGCCTTGGACCAAATCCAGCAGGCTGGCGGTTTCATTACCGCACGCACGGGTTCCGCTCAAGACGCGAACGAAGTTCTTATACCCAAGGACACCGTTGAAAAGGCAATGGACGCTGCAGCATGCATAGGCTGCGGAGCCTGCGTGGCAGCCTGCCCTAACGCGGCTGCAATGTTGTTTACAGCGGCAAAAGTCGCGCATTTGAACTATCTGCCGCAAGGAGCCCCGGAAAAAGACAGGCGCACAATAGCGATGGTTGAAAAAATGGACGAACTTGGATTCGGAAATTGTTCCAACTACGGAGAATGCCAGGCAGTATGCCCCAAGGGAATCACGTTGGACTTCATCGCCAAGATGAACCGCGACTATGCCATAGCAAAAGCCAAGCAAATGGCGTAAAGTTTTCATAAACTTAAAAAAAAAAAGAAAGGATTACATGTTTATGTAATCCTTTTTTATTTTGCTTAAAGTAAAGCTCTCGATATAATTAATTTACGTCTAATGACATAATGTAGTCTGTCATAAGATAGCCGTTTCCTATGTCAAAATCGCCTTCAAAGATTTTTTTCATCCCCATTTTTGTATAGAATTTAAGGGCTTTTGAATTATACCTATTTACATTCAATTCAATCTTTCCAGCACGCTCTGATTTAGACTGTTTTACAAAATCGACAGCCTTTTCAAACATCAATTTCCCAATTCCTTTACCTTGAAATTCGGGCAGCAAATAAATTTTCTGGAGATGAAACAAGTCCTCTCCCTGCTTTTCAACCGAAAAATACCCGCATTCTTTTGAATCCCAATAACAAATAAAATAAGTATGGTTATTTTGCATCTGTCCGGAGATATTCGCCGGAGAATACATCCAGTTCATCATGAACACAATTTGGTCGGGAGTTAAAAGCCCCCGGTAAGTTGCAGGAAACGCCAGCCATGCAAGGCGGTTTATAGTTTCGATGTCGCTTTTGCTATTTTCAGCTTTTTTTACACTAAACATAATGCCTTTAAAATTATTACTTTCAATCCTGTCTTAAAAGAAAAAAATGCGCGCCAACTTAAGGCGCGCATTTTTAGTGCATATCAAAATTTTACTTTTTCCTGCGCGAAGCAAACAACAGCGCGACCAAGCCAAACAATGCAGCAAACATTGCAGGTTCCGGGACTGCCTGTACATATGAAACCCATAAACCGTCGTCGCGTATTTCGAAAAGAGGATTATAGGTTTTATCTCCGACTATAAAGCTATTTGCAGAAAATTCGTCGCTCGTAAAATCAGCGATTTTGTTCTCATTATCCCATGCTAACAGCTGGACAAAAGTGTCTATGATAGATTCGAGATCACCGGATATTTCAAAATTCATTTTAGCGCCGTCAAGAAAGTCTATATCCTTCTTTAATGTCCCCGACAAAGTCAATTTGTCGGCACTGCCGTCTTTAACATATGTCAATATGGTTCCGTCATAGTACACCAAATCGGAAAACATCATATTAGCCTGTCCAGGATTTTTCTCAGACGCAAGCAAAGATCCAAATTTTCCGCCGTACATCTTCAAGTCTCCCCTTGAATATGTAAGGGCTTCCACAGAATTGCTCATGTTCACCTGCAAAGTCCCGCTATAAACAGAAACCCCTCCGCTTATGCAGAATTTTTCTCCGGTAAACTTTTGAGACCCGGCTCCAGCCATCACAATCATGGTGCGGACTCTTTGTCCTTCGACAGGAGTTGAATTATTATAAAGGTCGAAAATCCAGCTGTTGCTTGAATAATTGCTGGAAGAATCGTTTGTAAGTTTTAGAATAGATAAAGAATCGGTAGTAGTTGTCGAGGACACATCGTTTGAAAGCGTCCCCCAGACTCCATTTATACCATTTATGGAAACTATACTCACTGATCCCACTACATCTGAGCGAGTTCTGCTTGACAAATATAGGGTCGGATTTTGATATCCGATTCCGGCATCCCCGCCTTGCGGCTTAGCTGCGCCCAAAACTTCAACCGTAGGCGCTGCGCCTGTATTCAAGAGATATTGCGCATATTCATCAACTGTAGCATACGATGTTCCATCATAATCGTATCCCGTATTAAACGAAACTGAAGAATTATAGCGCGCTATTAAATTGCCCTCAATGCGCACAGATTTCAAGGAAGCTTTCCACGAAGTTGTAGAGTTCCCATCGCCTCCAAACTGCAAACGCCCAGCGGATATAGTAGCGTTTCCGTCCTCTGCAAGCTCGCCAACAACAACATCGCCCTTTACCACGATTGTTGGAGCCTGTTCTGCACCATTTCCGCTATATGTAAATCTCGCAGTACTAGCGCCGGCGTTTGCATTAGTCCCGCGATACTTGTATAAATTTCCGTTTATGGTTAAAGTAGTATTCACAGATAGGGCAAGATTTGATGAAAAGTTGTTTTGAATAGTAAAATCATTCACAACAGTAGTTCCCCAAAAAACACAATCCTTACCTTCTCCGGGCAAATAAATATATTCAGTTTTGTCTTCGTTTGTGGATAGGTCGAAAAAGACATTATCCGAAGCGGTTGGAGCACGGTTGTAAAACGTAGTACCATCTGCAGCAACCCAAGCATCAGAGTCCGTAAAGCCATGGTTGCTCCCGACTGGATTGCCTTCCACAGTATTGTGAAAGTACATGTCGTCAGCGTGGGACGCAAACGCAAAAATCATAGAAAAGATAAATAATGGGGCTGTATGTTTCATTTTTGAATTATTATTAATGTGCAGAGCTGAAAGCTATTTAATTTATTTAGCTTAAATATATTGCTATCATTGGATTTGTAAAGAAAAAAATAGGATATTTTATAAGATAAGTTTTACCAGACCCATTCTCGCGCTTTGCCTATGTAGCCATCAGGCTTTTCATTAACAATTTTGTTTTTTTTGCGTTTAATAAGAACGAAAATGCATACTCGCCCCAATATCTTCCGTTTAAAGTTTTCTTGCGCGCACAAAAAAAACAAGCCGATCTTTTATTTTGTCCGCGTCTTCGGGCAGCAAGAAATATTTGTGCAAACCTCCTTTTGCAGGCATAAACCCTACCCTTCCGCTATCGTCTGTTACAGAAACCTTTCCAGGTGCGGAAAGCTTGATAAGTTTAGGCTCTAGAACGAACAAAACGCTGGTCATATCAAATGTGGCCCAATCGAATTTCCCGTTCGCCCGTGCACTTTTAAAGACGAAGCGTTGTAGGCGTCAAAAACTGGATTTCCTTCGCCAAAATAAGCGTCTATTTCAGACCTTGGATAGCGCACGCTATCGCCAAATTCAAATCCGCTAAAATACATCGGTACAGGACAATTATCAAAAACATACCTGGCGGAATCTATGTCGGTGGCTACCGCCGAATTTAAATTATCCTTATTGTGGGCTATGCATAAAATCTTGCACAACCCCATGTCTTCGGCCGTAAAAAGCATGCACAGAGCCAATGCATCGTCGACATCATTTCCCATATCGGTGTCGAATATTACGGGTATGGGCTTATTTTCAGCCGCATACGTGAAACAAAAAATTGCGTATGCGCAAAACAAGCTAACAAAAAATTTATTCATATTTAATTTAGTACAGTAATATATTTGTTTGAATTGTATTTACATTAAACGGATTGCCAATAAAAAACTCTATAGAATACCACTTTTAGGCATATCTCCTGCCGACAAATATGCGAGCCATTTTGTCTCGACAAGCACAATAAAAAATTATAGGATTTTTAGTTATGTTTAGGAATATATTTTTAGCTACTATTTTTTGTTTGTCTTTTAATTGCATGTTCGCGGAGCAATCCGGAGAGACAAATATCCTGTCGGAAAATCCTTTTATGGATACAGCCTCATACAAACTCCCCGGAATGTCAAAAGTCTCCATGAATGACAAGGGAACGGTTCTAAGCATAGATACAACATCCAGTAGCGACCAATGGCATAAATTTTTGGAGTTTAAACCAGGCATCTTTCAGCCAAACAAGCTTTATACAATAGAAATTAAATACAAAATCTCCGAGATTGGTGACGAAGGCATGTTGTTCTTCATAGTCCGCAACTTAAAAAAGGCGGAAAATGGAGTAATAGACGATCTGGCCTCCGTGACTCCCGTCTCGACCTCCGAAAAATACAAGGTAGCCAGGCTGATTTTCAAAACTCCGGAAGATTCCTCTGACTACGCTTTTGTAATACACGGGCACAAAAAGTTTAAAGCAAAGGTCAAAGGCTTGAAAATTTTTGACGGCTTCGACTCATCCTGCGCCTACAAGCCCTCCCCCGACGCCGAACCGTACGAAGCTGAAATAAAAAAGCTTCCAACTGGTTGCGAAGACTTTGAAGTCGCACTTCCCCAGCCGGCCGAAAACGCTCCAACCTTAAACGCCAAAGACTTCGGAGTGTCTGAAGACGCCGCCGGATGGGAAAACTTTGCCAACTTGCAGAAAGCCATAGACGAATGCAAAAAAGTCAAAGCCGCAAAACTCGTGCTAAACAAGGGAAACTACAAAATCTACAACCTAAAAAATTCCGCCCCGCTAAATTTCAACGGGATGGAAAACTTTGAATTTGACGCAAGCGGGAGCACATTGACATTTTGGAAATCCGGCGGCGCGCATTTTGACATCCGCAATTGCCAGAAAGTTAAATTTTCCAATATAAATATAGATTGGAATTGGAAAGACGACCCGATTGTAAGCATTGTAAAAATTGAAAATTGCGGAGAACTTCAAGACAAGACGAAATATATAGACTTGAAATTTACGGAATACGAAAAATTCCCAAAGCGCGACAATTTGCGCACAGCAATTTTGGTGACCTACAATCCCAAAGACAAGTCAAGGACAAACGACTGGGGAATAGGAATAGCCCTGGGCGCATCAAAACAACAGGGGATGAAGTACGAATGGCTATCTGACAATATACTGCGCATGTCGGGTCCTCAAATAACGAGATTTCCCGAAAAAGGGAAAGAAATGTTTCTCCAGCACTATTATTACGACCGCAACGCATTTCAGCTGTACGACAATAAAAATATGACCCTTCAAAACATCAATATTTACTCGGTTCCAGGGCATGCGTTTGTAGTAGGCGGCACACAACAGTACTTCCAATTTCTAAATGTCAATATTAAGCTGCCTCCGAATAGCGACAGGCCAAAAATTACATGCTCGGCAGACCACCTGCACTTCACCCGCTCCTGCGGTTATTTTAAAATGATTGGCTGCGAATTTTCTTACGGCGTAGACGACTGCGCAAACTTCCACGACTGCTCAGGCTTCGCCCGACGCCATACGGACTACTCGCTGATGACGCAAAATACTGAAGGATTTCCAAAAGGGACAAAAGTCGAACTCAGGCAAGGCGACTATTCGCCCGCAAACTTTATCGGTACTGTAAAGGAAACCATTCCCGTAAATCCCGCAAAACGCGTCTACGAAGTAGTTTTCGAAGAAAAGCTTCCGGAACAAAAATACGACGGTTTTGTGATGTTCAACACCGCCTACAACACACATAATTTGCTCATAAAAGACTGCCACTTCCACGATACGGTATGCCGCGGGCTTCTCATACTATGCCGCGACACTACAATAGAAAATTGCCGTTTTGAACGCCACAATATGGGAGCGCTTAAATTTGAAACCGGATATACTTTCAATGTATGGAGCGAAGGGTACGGAGTAAAAAATGTCGTAGTGCGCAATTGTAAGTTTTACAAGTCGAATATAGCCGAACACAAGCACGGCGGATATGCGCGCGATATTTTTATGGGCGTATACATGAAAAAAGATCCTACCGATGTGGGAACGATGTATCCGATTATAAGCGATATATTGATAGAAAATAACATATTCGAAGAATCGTCTGGGCTGATCGCCTATATTTCATCTACCGGGAACGTCACCATACGCAACAACAAGTTCATAAACAATGAATCTATGAAATCCGATTTTCCCTATCGGGCAGGATTTTACGTCACATACTCGTCTAACACAAAAATCGTAAACAATACATGGGTCCAATCGAAGTACGCGCCTTACCCGGCTGTTTTCTATGATCCTGCCACAACAAAAAAACTTATAGCCAAGGGAAATAAAATAATATCCGAATAAACCAATACTATAAAACGCCGAAATACAATATTGAATATCGCATTTTGCATTTTAAATGTTTGCAAGTTTCTATAAAACGGAGCAAACTGTCGTTAAACTTATATAAAATATAATTATGGACGAAGAAATTTCAAACACTGAAAAAACGTCTCCATTGTCGTTCGTTCCCGCACTTGGGCTGCTAGGATTGTGCATAGCCGTAGTTGCCGTAGCGCTTGGAATATTTTCAATGGTCAAAGTAAGCGATACCTCAGCTGAAATGAACGATAAGATTGAAAAAGCCGCCGCTCTTTCAATCGACATGAAAAAAATTAGCGACAGAATCGATTCTTTGGCGCTGCAGCTCGAAGACGCGAAGTCCGGAGACAACGCAAAAGTAAACGATCTTGCAAAGCAGACGCAAAAGGCGGTTGAGAGCATCGGTAAAATTCTTAATGAAAACCGCGCCGCCATAGAGGAAAACCGCAAAGCAATAGAAGAAATCGCAAAGCGGTCATCGGCAAGAGCCTCTGTTGCCTCAAGCGGATCAGTCCAGCCAACCGCAGCCGACGATAAGCCGGAAGCTTCAACTGCAAACGCGCAAAGCGTTTCCACTGGCGGACAGAGAACCCACACAATACAAAGCGGCGACACTTTTGCAAAGCTTGCTATAAAATATAAAACTAGCGTCGACGCCATTATAAAAGCAAATCCCGATCTCAATCCTTCGCGCTTGCGGATAGGACAAGAAGTTGTAATCCCCTAGTAAACACAATTAAGCATCTGTTTATTACGCGTTTGGAAGCCTTTGCTGTTCGCGGGATTGCGCTTCGGGCGCGTTTTTTTATGATGAAACCTAAACACCCCAAAATATGGAAATGCACAGACGAGTCCACTGTGGCCGACTGCAAGGTTTTTAAAGTTGTAAAAAAACATTTTAAACATCCCGACGGCAAATCAGGAGATTTTTATATAAATATGTCTCCGGACTGGGTTCAGGTCGCAGCGCTCTTAAAAACAGACAAAACAGATGAGCCGCAAGTTGTAATTGTTAACCAATTTCGCTTCGGAGTGCAAAAAACATCTTGGGAGTTTCCTGGAGGAGTGTCGGAAAAAGGAGAAACTCCCGTAGAGACGGCAAAACGCGAACTATTGGAAGAAACAGGATATGCCGGCACCCGGGCAAAACTTCTGGCGAGCTATACCCCAAACCCGGCCATCCAGAACAACCGCGCGCATTTCGTAGTGATAGAAAACTGCTCAAAGAAATCCCAAGTGAGTTGGGATGAAAACGAAGAAATTGAAATGAAAATCGTTCCCGTTTCCAGCTTGGACTCGCTAATAAAATCCGGAAAAATCCACCACGGCATAGCAATAGATTCTGTTTATTTTTTGCAGAAGTATCTGGAAAAGAAACAAAAAAAGCACAATATGCCCCGAGCAAAGAAGTAGTCCTAAAAAAAACGGCGAAAATCCGATATAATAAAAAAATGCCTTTAAATGAAGACAGCAGCGTCTTAAGCGCATTTAGGGAAATGGGCTATGTTCCTGTATTTTCAAAAAAGCGCGGAACGCGCGGAAACCCCGAATCGCTGAAAAGTCTCACAGAAAAATTTTTGATAAAAATAAAAAACCGGAATCCCAGCCTATTAACACGCATAAGAACAGATTGGGGCAAAATAGCAGGGGCAAATTTTGCCAAATATTGCGAGCCCCAAAATATAAGGGCCGGCATATTGTATATTGCCGCTGAAAACTCCGCCGTAAAGCAGGAGCTTTCATTCAACGTACATAAAATCCTGCCCAAGCTGCAAAAATTGGAAGGCGGAGAGAATATAAGGAAAATAAGATTATTATGAAAATAGCAATGGCACAAACCGATGTCGAACAGGGCGACATAAAAAAGAATATCTTAAAAGTTGATAATTTTGCATCGCGCGCAAAAAAAGAGGGCGCCGACTTGATAGTATTTCCGGAAATGTTTGTTTGCGGATTCGACTATAAGAAAAATATGGAATTTCTCGAATCCAATTCCGGAAGCATAGAAGAAATGCTCTGTAAAATAGCCAAAAAGCACTCTATTTCTCTGTGCGGTTCCATACCGCACCTGTGCCCTGAATCAGACCTCGCAACAAACCGTTTCATTTTTATAGACGATTCAGGAAAGATAGTATCCCATTACGATAAAATCCATCTTTTCAGCGTATTTAACGAAGACAAGTATGTTAAAGCCGGCGATGAAATAGTGGTTGCAGATACCAAGTTTGGAAAAATAGGATTCGCCGTATGCTACGACATCAGATTCCCTGATATATTCGTAAGAATGACAAAACGCGGCGCGAAGCTTATAATAATTAGCGCAGCCTTCCCGCATCCGCGCTCCGAACATTGGCGGATTCTATCTAGGGCAAGAGCCATAGAAAACCAGTGTTTTATCGTTGCCGTAAACAGAGGCGGAACTGAAAAATTCGGAAACAACCAAGTAAAGTATTTCGGCATGTCGGCTATCATAGACCCTTGGGGAGGCATTGTCGCAGAATGCCCGGAAGACGCCGCAGACGACATTGCCATCGCCGATGTAAATCTAGATGAAATAGACACTATACGCACCCAAATCCCTTCGCTAAAAGACAGGCGCGAAGATTTGTATTGACGCGCCTTGCCCTATATTAGGCAAATGGCGGTGGTTCATTGGGAACAATTCCAGCCTCAATCTGGATTTGAAGATATGTACCGGCGTTTATTTTATTGACCGCGACAACTGAAGTGGTAATGGTATTTGCATATGAGGAAATTCTTACTGGCAATATTAACATCACTGCTAACGCTGTCCGCATTTGCGCAATTCGACTCTTTTGCGGGCTTTTACAAAGGAGAGCAAAGCGGAACAAAAAAATATCCGCTAAATATGTCTCCCGATATCTACGCCGAAGTTTATAAGGGCGGAGATTCGTACAGACTAAAAATTCTCGCAGACATCCTTTGCAGAGGCGACGAATACTGCGTTGTTGAAGGGCTAAAAGCGGAAAACGGAGAAATCAAGCTCGTCGACGCGGGAGCCCTGAAATTAAACGGCAAAATAACCCCCGAAGGCATAGAAGCCACAGGAGTATACGACAAAGACCCGATTAAACTTTCCCTAAAACGCTACAAATACGAATCTCCGACTCTCGGCGCGAAAGCCCCTGCAGGTGCCATAGTGCTTTTTGACGGCAAAGACACGTCAAAATGGGAACTTTGCGCAAACAAACAGCCTATCAACTGGATTATCAACGGCGACGGGTCAATGACGGTAAAGAACGATGCAAAGAAACCCGACGGCAAACCGTTGAATTCCTCAATCCAAACTAAGGATGTATTTGGAGCGTTTAAACTCCACCTTGAATTCATGACCCCCGGCGAATACGACAAATTCGGCCAAGCCCGCAGCAATTCCGGCGTAATAATGGGGCCATATGAAGTTCAAATCCTTGACTCGTTTGGAGACACCGGAGCAAACAATCAATGCGGCTCACTCTACCGCCAGACGCCTCCGCAATCAAACGCTTGCCTTGAACCCGGCGCATGGCAAACTTACGACATAATTTACACTCCAGCGAAATTCAACGGCAAAACGCTCGTTGCCTACCCGACTTTCACTGTTTATCTCAACGGAGTGCGCATACACAACGAAACTCCAGTGACATACGGGACGAGCATTTCGGAATACATGGCAAAAAAGAACAACTTCCAGCATCCCACAAAAGGAATCAGCATCCAGTTGCAGGACCACACAAACCCGATAAAGTTCCGCAATATCTGGCTGCAAGCTCTCTAAATCGGCAAGCTTTTATAAAAAAAGCGGATTCAAAAATTTGAATCCGCTTTTTTGTGTTCAACGAAAATCCCCGCTTGGAAGCCCGGAGAAACGGCGGG
>FR901623.1:15066-28651 GCA_000438015.1 Coraliomargarita sp. CAG:312
CCGCCGTACAGCTGTTGAATCGGAACTATATTTACGGCTACTTAAAATATTTCACGCCGGACAGGAATATCGGCTGAACTTTGTCTCCTACAATATTTTTGCCGACGTTTTCTCCGAAGCGCTCCGTATGCCCCATTTTTCCAAAAACCAATCCGCATGGACTGGTAATACCCTCTATCGCATGCATTGAGCCGTTTGGATTAAACGGTATGCATGCGGAAGGATTCCCCTGCGAGTCAACATACTGCGTTGCGATTTGCCCATTTTTTGCAAGCTCCAATATTAGGCTTTCAGGAGCTATGAACTTCCCTTCCCCGTGCGATACCGGAATCATATATTCCTGCCCGACCTCGCACTCGGAAAGCCATGGAGACAAACGGCTTGCCACGCGCGTGCGCACATAGCAGCTTACGTGGCGCGCAATGTTGTTATACGTTAGAGTAGGACTCTCCGGCTCAAGCTCCCTAACTTCTCCGAAAGGAACCAACCCCAACTTTATCAGTGCCTGAAATCCGTTGCAAATGCCGAGAATCAATCCCTTGCGGTCTTTTAAAAGAGACATAACCGCGTCTGTCAAAGCCGGATTTCTGAACACGGCGGCAATGAATTTGCCGGAACCTGCCGGTTCGTCTCCCGCGCTGAATCCTCCTGGAATCATAAGAATCTGTGCTGAATCTATGCGCTTTTTCATTTCGGCGATGGACTCGGCTACATCGGAGTCTGTAAGATTTTTAAACACAAAAGTATCGGCAACAGCCCCTGCCGCCTCGAATGCTCTTGCGGTGTCGTACTCGCAATTTGTGCCGGGGAAAACCGGAATAAAAACCTTGGGCTTGGCATATTTGTTCGGAGACACGGCAACATTTTTGTTTTCAAAGCTGGGGCAAAGAATCTCTCCATTATTTCCCGGCTCGGACAGGGTCGGAAATATTCCCTCCAACGGGGCATTCCATGCTTTTGAAAGAACGTCTAGCGGAATTGAAGAGCTCCCAACTTTGATTTCCGGACTTCCTATGGTAGTCCCCATAGGAGCGGCCTTGAGTTCCTCCGAATAATCTCCTGACATCTCAACGACAATCGCTCCATAATTCAGCTTGAATATATCAGATTTAAAATCCGGATTGAACTCGAATCCGATACCGTTGCCAAATGCCATTTTTGCGACGGCTTCGGCAATGCCTCCAAAACGCACCGTATGCGCTGCAATAACTTTTCCGTCCGCAACCGCCTTGTGCAATAGAGCGTATTTTTCTAGGACATCCTGCCAATCTGGAATCAGACTGGCGTCTTTTCTAATTTCTATTAATGCAACTTTTGAACCCGCTTTTTTAAATTCAGGCGAAATTGCATTGCGCACATCGCATGGGCACATTGCAAAACTTACCAATGTTGGTGGAACATCTATATTGTTAAAAGAGCCCGACATAGAATCCTTGCCGCCGATAGAAGCCAACCCCAAGCGCATTTGAGCGTCGAAAGCGCCCAGCAACGCGGCCAAAGGTTTACCCCAGCGGGACGGATTGTTGCGCAACTTTTCAAAATACTCTTGGAATGTAAAACGGATTTTGGAAATATCTCCGCCGCTTGCCGCAATTTTTGCAACAGATTCCAGAACTGCGTATTCGGCGCCGTGATAAGGGCTCCAAACAGATATGTTCGGATTGAATCCAAACGCGAACATTGTTCCCGTGTTTGTATTGCCTTTCAATAGCGGGATTTTGGAAGTCATAGCCTCCGGCTGCGTGGATAGATTTTTACCGCCGAAAGGATGCATAACGGCGCAAGCGCCTATCGACGAGTCGAAACGCTCGATAAGCCCCCGCTGGGAACAGCAATTAAGCTGTGAAAGCATATCCGTCCAAGCGGATTGGTCGGAGGCCGATTTCCCAGAAGGCCTGGAAAGGGGCGAATCTTCCGATGGGGCCTCTACGCGAGCACTCGCAACTGCGGTTGTGCCGTTGGTGTCCAAAAACGCTCGCGACAAGTCCACAATTACATCCCCGCGCCACTTCATAACAAGCCTGCCGCTGTCGGTGACCGCAGCGACTTGCCTGCATTCCAGATTTTCTTCGGCCGCGCACTTTTTAAAGTCTTCGGCATCCTCCGGAGAAACAACTACCGCCATTCTTTCCTGCGATTCTGAAATAGCCAATTCGGTGCCGTCTAGCCCGTCGTACTTTTTGGACACCGCGTCAAGGTTTATCTCCAAAGATGGCGCCAGCTCTCCTATTGCAACGGATACGCCTCCAGCGCCAAAGTCGTTGCAGCGCTTAATCAGGCGGCTTGCTTTGGGATTGCGGAATAAGCGTTGAAGCTTGCGTTCCATCGGCGCGTCCCCCTTTTGGACTTCAGCAGAATTTTCAAGAGCTTTTTCCGTATGGTCTTTAGAAGAACCGGTTGCGCCGCCTATTCCGTCGCGCCCCGTTCTGCCGCCGACGAGCAAAATCAAATCCCCCGGCTCCGGAGTTCCACGGTACACCATATTCCGCGGAGCCGCCGNNNNATATTCCGCGGAGCCGCCGCCACAACCGCTCCGATTTCCATGCGCTTGGCAACATAACCGGGATGGTAAATCTCCGTAACCTGGCCAGTGGCAAGCCCTATCTGGTTCCCGTAGCTGCTGTAGCCGTTTGCCGCTCCGATTACAATTTTGCGCTGGGGAAGCTTGCCGGGAATAGTCTTTTCAAAAGGCAGTCTCGGGTCTGCGGCCCCAGTGACGCGCATTGCCTGGTATACATAGCTTCTGCCTGAAAGAGGGTCGCGTATGGCCCCGCCTAGACATGTGGCGGCGCCGCCAAAAGGCTCTATCTCCGTAGGATGGTTGTGCGTCTCGTTTTTGAACATCACCAGCCACTCCTGCTCCGATCCGTCGACATCGACATTCACAATAATGCTTGCGGCGTTTATTTCCTCGCTTTCCTCCAAATCCGCAAGTTTGCCTGCCTTGCGCAAAGCGCGCATTCCAATTAGCGCGACATCCATAAGGCAAACGGATTTCCCGCGCTCCTTAAGCTTTAATTCTTCGCGGGTACCCAAATATTCCTTCCAAGAAGCTTTAGCTGGAGCGTTGAACGCGCCTTCGGCAAATTCGACGTTTTCCAGGCGGGTCAAGAAAGTCGTATGGCGGCAATGGTCGCTCCAATATGTATCCAAAACCCTTATTTCGGTGATAGACGGATCGCGGCCGACAGAAGCGAAATGGTCTCGGCAAAAAGCCAGGTCGGCAACCGACATCGCAAGGGACATTTTAGCGTGCAGCGCTGCGATTTGCTCATCGTCCATTTTTATAAATCCGACTATTCTTGCCACGTCAGGCGGAGTTTTTGACGCGCGCTCCAGGGTTTTGGGCTTTTCCAACGATGCTTCCCTGCTGTCGACGGCGTTTATAAGGTATTTTTTTATTTTATCGACGTCTGCATCTGACAGTTCCCCGCTCAAAACGAATACGCGCGCGCATGCGACTTTAGGGCGTTTGCGCGCTACAATTTGTATGCATTGTTCGGCTGAATCAGCGCGCTGGTCGAACTGTCCCGGCAAATACTCTATTGCAAAAACAATGTCGGTCTCCGAAAATGGGAACGACTCCTCATACAAAGTTTCGACTGGAGCTTCGCAAAAAATGAGATTTTTAACGCCATCATATTGGGCATCGTCCAACCCCTCCACATCGTAGCGCTGCAGCGTGCGGACCGATTTAAGCCCGGGAATGTTTAAATTGGCCTTCAAATCGTTAAATAGCGACTTCGCCGCATTCTGTTTTTTTTCCTCGATAAATACTCTGCGTATCATTTGTGTTCCTGAATTGGTTGCGCGGATAAATTTTTCGGATTTCCGCCTAATAAAATATGTCGGGTAAAACTATCTAATAGAATAAATCAGTCAAATATAAATGCTTTTTTCCTAAAGAAAACCCATCTGCAAAATAAAGAAGCAAATCACTCTATTTTACATAATAAATTTGCAATCTACAAAAATAGCACCATTTTCGCAAATTATGTTAAAAAAGATTGCATTTTCACTAAGTTTTATGGCTGCCGTTTCGTCAGCCCACGCCATAATAACTTCCTATGGACAACCCGCCCAATACGGCATTTCCGCGTCTCCGGAAAACTGGTATGAAATAAACCCCTATACGTGGGAGGTGTTTACAACATACGATTCCGACAGGTATTTTAGCGACGGGAAACCGTCGTTTACTTCCCTTAGCGCCGAGATGTGGAGCTCTGGAGTTCTCGAAGGCAAAATGGTAAGCCAGGCAACTGCGTTCGCAGTTCTAACCGACCGCCGCGCGCTATTTGGCGGCGACGGATATGTGGATTTGGGATGGTGGCAACCTACTGAATCAAAGTATGCCCAACAATTCGTGTTTCTCGGCGGCTGGAAGTACAACATAACAAAATATTTCGATCTTGATTTGGGCGGTAATGTAATTTATTCCACAAAAAAAGTAGTGGGGCCGGGGCTTGTTGGCATGGGAGGAGAATTGTGGCGCGGCGACGTTTACGTAGGAATTGTAACCGACAAAATATTCTTGCGCCCATTCGTATATTTTCATTACGACCCTACATACGACTCTAAAAAATACCAAGCCGGATTCAGCCCAATAATAGACTTGGAACCTTACACCGCAATAGAAGGTTTGGCATTGGAATCCCAGGTGACATTTGCATATGTCGACGCCAACAGATGGTCAGGCAACCAAAAAATCGACGGAAAATACTGGAGAAACGCATACGCATACATCCAAGTGGAATCGCACCTTTCCTACACCTACAATAAATCATTCAAAGTGTATGTAGGAGTTGGCTGGGCCATTAACAACGACGGGCACGGAAAAGTCGGCCAAGGAGGATTTGACATGGGCCCTGACGATATGGTCTGGGGCGGAGGCGGAATCGGATACATATTCTAACGTAGAAATTTAGTCTGAAATAATTAAGCTTGTTTAAATTTTATGGCACCAACCGCCCGCGCCCAAAGAGCGCGCGATAAGAAGGCCATCTTTTATTGCAAAAACAAAATGAAAGGCGCCCTGCCAGGCATCCCCGGCAAGGCGTCTTTTATTTTTAATGGCAAAAATCTGCGGCTTAGTATGCCGGATTTTCAATATTTTGGTTGAACGATCCGTCGGAATTCTTCTTCCAACTCACCTTCACATTTCCCTGCGGAGTCGGATAAACTATTGTTGCTGAATCCACAAATCGATTCGGATTGCACGATATTTTTCGCCATGCCGGCGCCTCCTGCTTTATCCCGCCCAAAATTTGCGGCAGCAGAAAAACCGGATGCGCTGACCATGCATGCGAATGGGAAATTCCACTTGAGACGTCAAAATTCTCAAAGGTTGTTCCGTATTCAGCCATTTCAGCCCAGCGGCGTTTTATAAAGTCGTAAACTTCCCTATTGTATCCTGCGTCCGCCATAACTTTGAGCACATTTACGACCCAGAATGAAGACGGAGTTGCCTTGCTGAATACTTTGTCGTCCCTAATATATGGCAAGAGGATATCCACGCAAGCTTTCTCAAAATCAAAGCCCTCTATATTGTTAATCTTGGCGAGAGTTTGAGAGTGTATGCTTTTGGACGGATTTTTCTTCCCATTTCTTATTCCGTCAACAACCAATCCATCCGAATCCAGGAGCCGCGTTGTTATGGCGCGTCTGACTTTCGAGGCGCGGGCGGCGAATATTTCGGCATCGTCGTCAAACCCGCAGTCATTGCAGAGTTCAGCCATCCTATCTAAAGCGTAGAGAAGCCACATATTCAACACGGTTGGATTGCCGTCGCGCTGAATGTCAGTCCAATCCATAAACAGCCAGTAGCGCGGATCATAGCGGACAAGCCCGTTGTCGTCAGTCACGGAATCGAAGTACGAAAGTATTCCCATGACGACATCCCTATGTTCTGTATAAGCGTCGGACTTGCCGGTCTGCCAATAGTAATCCCAAATCGACGCAATCCAAGTAAGCGAGAAATCCGGAAGTATGCACGTGTGAGCCATTGTCGGAGCATGCCCGTATGTCAGGCCATTGGGAACGGTCTGCATGGCGATGTTGCGGATGCCGCGCCTTAGCAAACGGGCGTCGTTTGATATAAAGAAAGTATTCCAACTTTGAACGCGTGCGTCTCCCCACCATTGCGCCTGCTCGCGCCATGGAGTGTCTACATACGAATCTATCGCGCAAATCTTTTGGGTATGTTTGCAAGCCTGCCATATTTTATTTACAAGCTCGTCGGAAGTCGAAAACACGCCTTTATCTTCCAATGGATAAGCCGACCAGCGAAGCATCGGATATACTTTTAAAGCAGACGCGTTGTTGCGGACCCTTACGAGAACATACCGGAATCCCTGTATGTGGAAAAATTGATGCTCTTGGTTCCCCGCCCTGCAAATCAAACGGTTGGACAGCGCCACTTTGCAATGGGTTTTATGCGAATCCAAAAGATTTGCGCCATTCAAAACTTCAGCGTGCGACATATCTATGATTTCACCGCCCTTTGCTCCTTCTATTTTTATCATTGGGAATCCAACCATCATCTTCCCGAAATCGAAAATGTAGCTTTGGTATTCCCCTGGCTTTGAAGCCGGAACTTCCACAAAATCTGTGGCGCAAGACATCGGCTTATGTTCGCAAACCTCCTTTGCGAGCAATTCGTTGATGTTGAATACGCGCTCGGAAGTATCGGCGCACTTGCCGCTGCCTTGCAAAACAAGGCGGGGAGCGGGAACAATATAGGATTCCATCATGGGAATCATCCGCTCCTCAAGCGTATAGTAAGGCATTGCGTTAAAGACCTTTGCGCCTTCTGAACCGCCCCATTTTGAGTCGTCAAAATCCGCTTTTACCCAATCCGGATTTTCCTCCCGCAAGTCTATGTGTTCCTGGTTATTCAGCTGCAGCGAATAAATTGCCGTGTTGCGGTCGCAACCGCTCTGCCGGCGCGATTTCGTAT
Source organism: Coraliomargarita sp. CAG:312 (assembly GCA_000438015.1). GTDB lineage: Bacteria > Verrucomicrobiota > Verrucomicrobiia > Opitutales > Intestinicryptomonadaceae > Merdousia. The sequence goes on from FR901623.1 coordinate 22,022, forward strand.
TTACTTTTGACGCGACTATCTTCCCGTTGCCCAAATCCAGTGCATAAAGAACGCCCGCGTTGCCGGCTGTCAGGTACCCGAATGTGCTTCTGCCCGCATTGTAAGCGCGCACGGCAATTATATTAACGCCTTTTTTCAAATATTTTGCGACGTCTATTTCGTCATAAGGCCAAGACTTCTGAAAGCCGCGCGCGGGGCCGCTGGCGACAAACTCTCCGTTTACATAAAGCCTGTAGCACTGGTCGGCGGTTATGTAAAGAGGAGCCTTCTCTGGAACATCTTCAATCTCAAATTTTTCCCTAAATTGCGCATAGGAATTTACTATCTCGCAAAAAGATATGGGATACGGCCAAATCCAAGACGCCTTTTTTAATGGAGAAGGTATTTTCTCCCATATTTCCGGACTTTCGGATCCCGTTCCCGCAAACATCGCCAAAGATGACGCAAAAACGCCAAGTAAAATAGATATTTTTTTTAGGTTCATAATTGTCTTATTATATAATTAAAAAGTATGCCGCAAAATTGTTGGATTTTGGGCGTTTATCTTTGCTTTTTTTGAAATTGAAAAAAATTATCTGTTTTTTCAAGCATAATCTTGGCGTTGACAAAGCAAAAATCCGCCCTATTTTCCTTAACAATATGCAGAATAAAGCCGTTTATTTTATCACTTCGGACGACGATTTTATAGCATCAAACAGGGCTAAAAAGCTGTTTGAAGAACATTCTGCGGATGTTGCCGACGAAATGTCTAAAGAAATAATAGACGCCTCAGCAAGCAAAGCAGAAGAAGCAGTTAAAGCGTGCAACGACACAATTTCCGCGGCGGCAACGCTGTCCCTGTTCGGCGGCAAAAAAGTTGTTTGGATGCGCAACGTGAATTTTATAAACGACATCCGCGCCGGAAAAACAAACGATGCAAAGAACGCCCTTGAAAAGCTTTCCGAAGTATTGGCTAAACTCACCCCAGATATTGCAACCGTCATAATAAACGCATCCCCAGTTTCGCGCGCTAAAAAATTCTATAAAGACATGCAAAAAATCGCCTATTGCGAGGATTTCCAATCAAAGAATCCAGTGGCTGACTGCGTAAAATTAATAGAATCGGAAGCGCGAAACCTAAAAGTAAAACTCGAATACGGAGCAGCCGAAACCCTGGCTGAAATCGTTGCGGGAAATCCAAGAATGGCAATGCAGGAACTAGAAAAACTTGCTACCTATGTAAATTTTGAGCGTCCGATAACAGAAAAAGACGTTGTAGATATGGTTCCTATTTTCGGCGAAAACAGCTTTTTTGAAATAACCGAAGCCTTTTATTCCGGAGATATAAACCGCCGCCTATCCTCTTTGCGCAGGTATTTTTACGCCAATAAAAACGCCTCCGCGCGGCCAATTATTTCAGGATTGCAGCGCCAAAATTCCCTTCTTATCCAGTTGAGAGCCCTAATGGACGACAAAGTCTTAACTAAAACATCCTCGCCCCAACCGAGAGGCGCCATAGAGGAAGCTTCAAGAAAATTTTCACATTTTTTCGATGGAGCCGATGCAAAATCGCAATATAATATATTCGAAAAAAATTCCTGGTTTCTGGGCGCTAAACTCTCTCCGATAGCAGCCAGAATATCGATGAAAAAACTTTTAGACTACCAAATGGCTTTCGCAAACGCCTTTGAAGAATTAATTAAACGCCCTTCGAGCGACGAGTCTATAATGCGCGATTTATTCTCCCAGCCATAATTAAACCTTAAAAACGCAATTCTTTCATCCAAGAAATGATTGACAAAAATACCTCCCAAAATACTATGTATCGGCATATGAAACGAATTAACTCTTTATTTATTTCAATAATAATCGGTTCTGCATCCGTGTTTGCCCAGGAAATGCCGGCCGATCTTTCCGCAAAATTGGAAGCAAAGGCCGCTGAAGTGAATGCAGGCAACTCTGCTGCGGCAAAAACCTGGCTAAGAAAACAAGTCGGAGCTTGGGAGACAATACAAAATATGTCTTTTGCCGCCGATGAAAGCGACATCAAGCTTATTAAGGAAATTGCCGAAAAAAAATATCCTCTCGATTATGTCAACCAGGAAAAATTTATAAACGAACAGTCAATCGTCGCCGCGGGACTGCCCGAGTTCAAAGTAGCTCTCGGCAAAGACGGGTATGAGGCTGTCCGCAAGAAATTCTTTGATTCAGGCAAGACTGATTTAAATGAACTTGTTGAAATTTTGCGCAACCAAGCGGCGGCAAAAACCGAAATCGACAGCATGAAACCGATTGGGGACGAAATGACTTTTGCAATCACAAAAGAAGTCGTCGCAAAAAAATTTGCGGGAGACTACGTATCCCAATTAGCATTCCTAAAGAAGCAATCGGCTCCCGCTGCGACCGCTCCGGNNNCCGCTGCGACCGCTCCGGCAGCAGCCGCAACAAACGAGCCCCAAACTTCCGACAACGCAGTCGCTACAACGACCACGTTGACATCGGAAACTGCCGTTATGGACTCCGAAACAGCCAAAAGGCCTATGAATATAAGCGAACTTAACAAAATAGCGCGCGATATATTCTCAAAAGAGACCTTCGTCGTTGAAGGGGCGAGAAAATGCACGGCGGTAGCCGCAGAAATAGAAGGCAAGCAAGTGATATTAATGCCTTTTACAGCATATTCTCCGGACTCTTCCATTACAGTTCTCAATAATCTTGGAGAAGAGGTTCAATACGACAAAGATTCGATATTTGCCTGCAAAGATTTGCCCCTAATGCTTATATTTGCCCAATCGGTACCGGCCGACACGCTCAACGTGGCTTTCCCGACCGACAATCTATACCGCGATTTAATAGGCAAAAATGTTTTCTTTGTGGGATTTACAACCAATAATATCCAGTCTTTCCCCGTAAAAATCAATGCAATATCAGATCCGATAATAACCCTTTCAACGAGAATACCTACAAACTTCCAAGAAGGAACAATTCTGTTGGACGCTGAAAGCGGAGTGACATTGGGTATATTAACTATAAACAACCCAATTATAAAAAATGTGAATTGGAAAAACCGCTCTGAAGTCAACAAATTCCTGCGTTCTCTCGATACAAGTTTTAAGAGCTTGAACTGCATACGCATAGACAGGCTGGGCGAATTTGAAAAAGTTGAAAGCGAAAGATTTAAAGCCGAACAAAAGAAAATTGCCGAACTTAAAGTTCTGGCTCTGGACGTAATAAAAGTTCTAACAAATTCCCGCATAGACGAACTATCAGGGCTACCCGTGATTGGCAAGATTGTCAACAAACACAAGCGCGATATGATGCGCAAGCAGGAAAAATCGCGTTTTGACAGACTCGGCCGCCAATATTTGCAGGACATCATAACACTGATAAAAGTCAATTTGAAGGACTATAATCCAAACGAATTCTATACAGCACACAGGGTTGACGCCATTCAATACCAAAATGTACTCAACGATTTCATAAAGACATTTGACAACGCCTTAAGAAGCGGAAACTTTAAAGAATTCCTGCCTTACGAAGCAAACCGCATCCAGGAAAAATAAAATAACAAACCAAAAGAAAAGCGGCTTTTTTAAGCCGCTTTTTTTTATTTTGTGCGTTTTTAGAAATGGCTAAATCCTCCGCCATTGTAGAGAGTTTTCACTCCTGAATATGTTATGTATATTTCACCAGGGCGGCCGCATTTAGAATTTACAATGCGTCCAATTCTGAAAGGCACATATCCAAAAACGGCAAAAAAAGATTTTTCAAATTTCATATAATTTCCCCTTACAGCAAACAGCAGCTCGTAATCTTCCCCGTCGCCTAAAGCCTGTGAAAGCGATGCTTTCCCTCCAGTAAACACCCTCAACGGCACAGAATCGGCAAAAATCTCCGCAGAAATTTCGCCGGACGAAATTATATTTCTTAAATCTTGCCCCAATCCGTCGCTCAAATCGGTGCATGCGCGCACGCACTTTTGCTTCCCAAGCCATATTCCCTCCCTGAGCCTCGGCTGAAAATCCAAATGGTGCCCGCTTTCAAAGGAGCGGCCTAGAACGCCAGTGACGTATATCCAATCGCCTACCCCGGCACCGGAGCGCAGCAAAGGTTTTGTAGAAGAATCTCCCAAGAGCGTAAGATGCATTGAGAAGAAATCTTTTTCCACTCCCGCCAAATCTCCGCCTATGAGTTTTATGCCGTATTCTTCCGCCGTTGAAGCCAATCCAAAGCAAAATTCGTCGAGCCATTCCAATGAAAGATTTTTTGAGAATATTGAACTAGTAAGCGCCGCAAATGGCGAAGCTCCCATCGAAGCTATATCGCTTATGTTGCGCTTCATTAACTTGGCTCCCGCCCGGCGCGGAGAAGCGCTCGAATCGAAATGCCTGCCGTATATTACGGCATCGCTTGTGGCATACAGGTTTTTGCGCAAAAGAGATTTTTTTATCAGCGCGCAATCGTCTCCCGCACCAAATGGAGGAGGCGGCATTGAACTTCCAAAATTTCCGCAAATTCTTTCAATAATTTCTTTTTCTGAAAGCTCGCAAACGCAATTTCTATCTGCAAACGGATTCATTTAAGGAGAGCAAAAAAATATTTGAGAAATTAAACAAAGAATGAACCAGCATCGGGACTACAATGCTTCCTGACTTCTCGTACGAAGCCGCCAAAATCATTCCCATTATAAAAAGCGGCAGAAATACAAAAGCATTTGCATGTATAGCCGAAAACAGCAAAGACGAAACGGAAGCCGCGAACACGGCGTTTAAAGTTCCCCGAAAGAAAGCAATGCCTTTTAATGTCCTATAGACTAATCCCCTAAAGACGATCTCTTCGGATATTGGAGCAAGAATTCCTATTGATATGACAGCCAATATTTTTACGCTAAACGAATCTATACCGATAAAAACCTCTATTATATCTTGAGACTCCGGGATTTCCCCGAAAAAAGTCAGCGAAAACAGGTTTATTAAAATTCCGCAAAGTAAAACGCAAGATATCGCCAATGCAAAAAATTTTAAAGCCATACCTAAAGTTTTCGCATCAATAACGACGCAGTATCGGAATTTTGCATCCGCAAACTTCTTAAAAAGAACGGCAACCAATATAAAAAGAGTTTGAATCAGCAATGTTGGCAAGAAAACAACCTGCGCTGAATCTGCCGGATAGTATTTTGGAAGCTCCCTTGAAACGCATATGGCAGAAAGGATTGCAAGAGACACCATAAAACCCAGCAGCATCCAATCTGCTGCATTCAAACGCACAGCGGGAATTCCAGCGACGTCTTTTGACGAAAATCTAGCCCCCCATGTCAATATGAGAACCAAGGCGGCAACAAGTCCCGCCATAAGCGCATATGACAACGGCAGCGACATTTTTTATTTTTTAGAGTATATGCGCTTGCCGCCTAAAAACGTCTGCACCACGCGCGCGCGGAGCTTCTTCCCGAGCCAAGGCGAGTTTTCAGACCGCGAAAGCGATGTGTCGTAGACATATTCTTCATTTTCGTCGATGAGGACAAAGTCGGCTGGGCTTCCAGGCTTCAAAGTTCCGGCGTCAAGGCCAAGAAGTTCTGCCGGGCGCGTAGCCATCAGACTTATAAGTTTTGGCAACTTTATCTTTCCGCTTCTTACCAAAACTTCGTGGCAAACGCTAAAAGCTGTTTCCAATCCAGTTATTCCAAAAGGCGCGCGGTCAAATTCCCTATCCTTTTCGGTGTCAGTATGGGGCGCATGGTCTGTGGCTATTACCTCAATAGTGCCGTCTACAACGCCTTCAATCAAAGCTTCGACATCGCTTCGGGTTCGCAAAGGTGGGCACATTTTGAAGTTTGTGTCGTAATTTTTTAGGCAAGCGTCGGTAAGCGACAGATGGTGCGGAGTGGCCTCGGCGGATACGGAAACGCCGCGCTTCTTGGCGTTTCTTATTATATCCACAGAAAGAGCGCTTGAAATATGCTGAAGGTGTATATGGCTGCGCGTATAGTGGGCGAGAATTACATCGCGCGAAACTATGATATCTTCGGCGGCGGATGGCCATCCGCCCAGTCCTAGCCGGACCGACCACTCGCCCTCGTGCATTTGCCCGCTTGCCGTAAGCGAGCTTTCCTGGCAATGGTCCATGACAAAAAGCCCAAACATTTTGGCGTACTCCATGGCATTGCGCATAAGTTCGTTGTTTTGGACGCAAGACCCGTCGTCGGTAATTGCCCGCACGCCTAGTTTTTTGAGCGAACCGTAGGGGGCAAGCCTTTCACCCGCCCGTCCCTCGGTTATGCATCCGCTCTGATAAACCCGGACTTTTGCGGTTTCGGAAATAATATCGTTTATAAGGCGTATCGAAGCTGGAGAATCGGCTGCCGGCGTCGTGTTCGGCATGGCGAGCAATGAGGTAAACCCTCCCGCAGCCGCAGCAGCGGTGCCTGTTGCGATAGACTCTTTCGCAGTTTGCCCCGGCTCCCGCAAATGGACATGCATGTCAACAAATCCCGGAGCCAATACCAAGCCTTTGGCATCTATAACTTTTGCGCCAGAAGACACCTTGTCGGCAAAGACTCCGCCGCAAACCATTACGTCTTTAACTTTGTCGATATTTTGCGACGGATCCACCACCCGCGCATTTTTTATTATAAATTCCTTTTTCATAACG
>FR901623.1:28701-37553 GCA_000438015.1 Coraliomargarita sp. CAG:312
GCAAAGTTTCATTACCGCCATTCTTACGGCCACTCCATTTGTCACTTGGTTTAAAATCACCGAACGCCCAGAATCCGCAAGGAAAGAGTCCAGCTCTACCCCCCTGTTTATGGGGCCGGGATGCATGATAAATGCGCCGGGCTTTAAAAGCGACTCCCTGCGCCTGTTCAAACCGAACACGTTCGCATACTCTGAAATAGACGGAAAATGCAACGAGCTTTGGCGTTCATGCTGTATGCGCAACAACATAACCACGTCAGCGTCGGAAACCGCCGTTTCCAAGTCGTAGCATATCTTAACACCCAATTTTTCAAATTCTTTGGGAACCAATGTCGAAGGCCCTGCCAAAATCACAGATGCTCCGAGTTTATTTAATGCATGGATGTCCGAGCGCGCTACGCGGCTAAATAAAATGTCGCCCAAGATGGTTATCTTTTTCCCCTTAAAATCTCCATTAAATTTCTCGCGCATTGTGAAGGTATCCAACAACGCCTGTGTAGGGTGCGCATGCGCTCCGTCTCCGGCGTTTATCACGGGAATCTTAACGCGCTCCGCCAGGTATTGAGCGGCTCCCGCGCAACTATGCCGCACAATTATCATATCGCTCATAAGAGCCTCTATGTTTCTGGCGGTATCCCGCAGCGTCTCACCCTTAACCGAAGATGAAACATTTGAAGCCACGCTTATAACGTCAGCCCCAAGTTTATGCGCAGCCATTTCAAAAGCGGTGCGGGTTCTGGTGCTGGGTTCGAAAAACAAACTTACTACGGTTTTTCCGCGCAGATAGCCAAGCTTGGTTTTATCACCTTTCAGCTCGGCTTTAAACATATCGGCAAGCGCAAAGACCTCGTTTATTTCGCGCAGCGACAAATCCTCAATACAGGTCAAGTCCTTGCGCGACCACGTCACATTGTCTAAAAGTTCCTTTGCAGTCATACAAATTTTTAATGAAGCTAATTTACCCCTTCCGATTGTCAATTTTTTTTATCCTCCGCCTATAGATTAAATAGCCTGTAAACCTCAGAAATTTTAAGTTAAAAAAAGCTTTTTCTGCGCCGAAAATATGATAAAGTCCAATGAGATGAAAATAATAATAGTAGGCGCAGGCGACGTAGGGCATTACTTATGCCAGATTTTAAGCGAGGACGGCCACTCTGTGACCCTCATTGAATCCTCCGACGTCACTGCCGACGAAGTCGAGGAAAATTTAGATGTGCGGGTAATACGCGGAAACGGGGCATCTGCCAAGTGCATTTCCATGGCAGGAGCGGATTCTTGCGACTTCTTCATGGCAATGACCGCACATGACCAACTTAATATAGTGGCATGTTCCATAGCGCATAAACTCGGCGCCAAAACTACAATCGCAAGAGTCCACGACCAGACATATTCGGACAATTCCATTGTAAACTACCAAAAATATTTCGACATCAACGTACTGATAAACCCCGAAGCCCTCACCGCCATAGATCTTGCCAAGCATATAAGAAACCCTGAAAGGGTTGCAATAGAAGACTTCGCGCGCGGACAAATAGAGCTTCAAGAGCTAATAGTCACGGAAAATGCAAAAGTATTGGGGAAACCGCTAAAGGAGCTTGCCCTTGGAGCCGGGATAAAAATTTGCTATCTTGAACGGAGAGAATCGCTTCTCGTGCCGACTGCAAACACGGTACTTCAAGCCGGCGATAAAATAACGGTAATAGGAACTCCGGAAATCCTGCTTGCAAAACGCCCGCTGTTTTCCACCGAAAACAATTCCTCGAGCGTACGAATTGTGCTATACGGAGCAACTGAAACGGCAGTTTCAATAATACGAAGGCTGTCCAATTACCGCTTCAAACTAAGGGTGATAGAACCCAATCTGCGCAAATGCAAGGAAGTTGCCGAAAATTTTCCGAATGTCACCGTAATAAACGGAAGCGCAACATCTTTGCGGCTGCTGGAAGAAGAACAAATAGGCAGCGCCGACTACTTTATAGCCTGCACAAAAGACGACGAAGAAAATGTAATGACATGCCTCCAGGCAAAAAAACTTGGCGTGAAGCATGTTGAATTGGTTATAAACAAGCCGGACTATGAACAAGTCCTGCAAAATATCAGCGGATTTCTAAATATAGAAGCGGCATCCTCCCCAAGGAGGGTGACGGCATCGGAAATACAAAAACTCGTGACAGATAAAAACTTTATAGTCATAGGGGCGCTCCGGGGAAGCCCCATAGAGTTTATAGAATTGGAAGTTGCCGAAAACTGCCCCGCCCAAGGGAAACAAATATACGAGCTCAATTTGCCGCCGGCGTGCATAATAGCGGCGATAGTAGGCGATGACGGCGCAAAAGTCCCCGGCGCAAAAGATGTTATAAACGTGGGCGAAAGGCTCGTAATAATTCTGGAACGAACAAACGTCAGGGAAGTCGCAGCGCTGTTTTGCGATATTGGTAGATGAACTATTCCATTATATTTAAAATCCTGTCGATGGTTTTCGCGGTCATGGCCGGAGCATTTTCCGTTTGCGCCGGAGTGTCTGTCATATACGCGGACACCCCGCTTGAAGGAGAAGCTATGCCTTCGTGGATTTGCGTGATAGCCCTTTCTTTAATGCTTGCACTGGCGTTCTTCATACCAAGCAGAAACGCACCGACAAAGCTTTTCAAAAAAGAGGCGATGTGCATAATCGGCCTGGCGTGGACTCTTGCTTCGCTGGTAGGCGCCCTTCCCTACGTGCTGATATTGGACTGCCCGTTCGCAACGGCATTTTTTGAATCCGCAAGCGGATTGACTACAACCGGAGCCAGCGTGTTCGCAAGCTTCTCGGAATTTCCCCACAGCCTTATGTTTTGGCGTTGCCTATCGCATTGGATTGGAGGCTTGGGGGTTGTGGTATTCTTCGTGGCAATTCTATCGTTTTTGGGATTCGGGGGAAGAATTTTATACGCCCATGAATCAAGCGCGAATTCCGGTGGGGGAATGGAGACGGAACGCATACAGAGCGGCGCAATAAGAATACTTGAAGTATACACGGCAATATCGGTAGTATGCCTGATAACCTTCAAACTTTGCGGAATGGGATGGTTTGACGGGATTTGCCACATGTTTGCAACCGTGTCAACCGGAGGATTTAGCGTATATGAAAACAGCATTGCCCATTACGACAGCAGACTGATAGACTGGGCGGTGATAGTTTTTATGTTTATCGGAGGCGTTAGTTTTACCGCCATTATTCTGGCACTGGAATTCCGCCATAAAAGGCTTGCGCAAAATACAGAATTTTGGACCTATCTTGGAATTATAACCGCTTCAAGCTTTATAATTTTCGCGTTAATATGCACAAGCCAGCCGTCCATTCTCGACGCATTCACACATTCCGTATTTCAAACGGTATCCATAATGACAACTACCGGATTGGCTTCAGCGCCCTATCAAAACTGGCTTCCCTCAACCCATATAGTTTTATTCGCCTTGATGATAATAGGCGGCTGCGCGGGATCGACATCAGGCGGATTAAAAGTTTCAAGGGTTGTGGCTTCGTTTAAGATACTTTTGCGGGACGTAGAGAAGTCTTTTAGGCCAAGGGTGGTTCGGAACATAACATTAAATGGAAAAACTCTCGACGAATCCGATACAAATTCAATTTTATCATTTGTAGTCCTATACTCGTTTATAGCGCTTATTGCTTTTATAGTCTTTACGATATTTGAGCCGGACGCTTCCATTACAACATGCATATCTTCTGTCTTGAGCATGATTGGCAACGTTGGTCCGGGTTTTGGAGACGTTGGGCCGGACAAAACTTACGGATTTATGGAAGACCATACCAAGATATTTTTGTCGATGCTTATGATTATGGGAAGGCTTGAATTCTATGCAATATTAGTCCTATTTATGCCCTCCTTATGGAAAAAATTCGAATAAAGAAACATCAATTTACAAATTCTATGACAAAATTAGGCGTTAATATAGACCATAGTGCAACTATAAGACAAGCCCGCTACCGCGATTCCAACGAAAGCGAGGTCGTAATAGAACCGTCGATACTAGATGTCGCCGCGGCGGCCGAACGCGGCGGAGCCGACTCTATAACGGTCCATCTGCGCGAAGACCGCAGGCACATACAAGACTCCGATGTGCGAAGACTCCGAAAGGAAATATCCACCAAGCTGAATTTAGAAATGGCCTGCACCCCGGAAATTACAGAAATAGCGCGCCAGATTATGCCAGACTACGCATGCCTTGTTCCGGAGAACAGAATGGAAGTGACCACCGAAGGTGGCTTGGATATAGCCGGAAACATAAAGAAAGTGGAGGAAACCGTTTCCGCCCTTTCCGAAAAAAACATAGTTTGCTCCATTTTTATAGATCCGGATCCCGCTCAAATAAAATTGGCCAAACAGATAGGCGCCCCTATGGTTGAACTCCACACAGGAGCCTATGCAAACGCGTGGAAAAACCCGGAAAAAAGGCGGGCTGAACTGGAGCGCATATCGCGCGCGGCAGAATTTGCGGCTTCTATAGGGCTGGTAGTAAATTCTGGACACGGCATAAACTATTTGAACGTTCGCGAACTGCTGTCTGCGGCTAAATTTAACGAATTAAACATAGGCCATACCATAATATCCCGCGCGATAATTGCCGGAATGGAAAACGCTGTGCGCGAAATGAAAGAACTATTGAAGTAGCGTTAAATATGGATCAGCCAGAGCTTAACCCGTCTATAATAGGCGTCGGCATAGACCTTGCGGACGTTGCGCGCATAGACTCTATGCTAAAAAAATACGGGAATGCTTTTCTGGAAAAAACTTTTGCCGAATGCGAAATACTCTACTGCAAAAAACGCGCTTTCCCCGCAATGCACTTTGCAGCCAGATTCGCCGCAAAAGAAGCTGCAGTCAAAGCTCTCGGCACAGGATTTTGCGGCGGTATTAACCCAAAGAGCGTATGGATTGAAAACGACGGCCTAGGCGCCCCAATAGCGCGCTTCGACTCTGCCTTTCAGTCAAAAATGGACGCGCTGGGCGCAAAAAAACTATGCGTAAGCATAACCCACTTAAAAGACTACGCACAGGCAATTGCTATTATTTCACGATGAAATTGCACGACCCCATATTGACCCCGGAAGAATCTAAGGAATTTGAAAAATCGATTCTGGGAGACTCCCAATTAAAGGCATACAAAGCCATGGAGCTCGCAGGGGAGAAACTCGCCGATAGCCTATGCGCGGAATTCGGAAAATACCTTGGAGCCTCCCCTTCAGTACTTGGGCTTGTCGGCGCGGGGCACAACGGCGGAGACGCGCTCGTTGCTCTTGCGCGCATTTGTAAAAATATTTCCGGCCTAAAGCTTACCGTAGCAATTCCGAAAATGCAAAAGCTGCGCCCCAATACCTTAAAAGCTTTTTGGCGCTTGCAAAACAGTTTTAGCGGAAAAAATCTTGAAATAATAGATATCTCGGAATTGGAGAAAATCGTGGGAAAACATTTCGATTTAATTCTTGAAGGATTGACGGCGATGAGTTTTACCCCTCCAATGCGCGGCGACTTAAAAAATGCAATAATATCCGCAAACAGAATACAAGCGCGCCTAAAAGTATCCGTTGACATCCCTGCGGGCGCCTATACACTGCCCCAATCAACCGTTTTTAAAGCCGATGCGACCTACGCAACAGGAATCGCCAAGACTACGCTTTTTTACGACTTTAACAAGCCGTTTGCAGGAAGAATCAGGTATTTGGATATAGGATTCTTCGATTCATCCGAAAATCCTTATAACGAATGCAAAAGAGACTTTATAACCCGCCCAGACGCCCTAGAATTTTTGAAAATCCTGCGACCATCGGCATCTGACAAGCGCGGATATGGACATTTGTTTATTGTTGGAGGATCGCAAAGCTATCCAGGAGCGGTAATGATAAACGCCAGAGCCGCAATACGCGGAGGATGCGGCCTTGTCACGGCGTTTGTTCCTGAACCACTAGCGCCAGCATACGCAGCAATGGAACCGTCGGTAATATGGGTGGGATGCCCGCAAGATGAATCAGGAGCCTTGGCATTGGAGTCTTTTGGACTTATCAAAGCTCGGCTCAAATACGCAAGCGCATTGGCCATAGGTTCTGGACTTACCGCATCGACAGAATCAACCGCTCTTGTTTGCGAAATTCTAAAAGCATCGGAACCGCTGCCTACTGTTCTAGACGCCGACGCAATCCGCCCGCAAATTCTCGCGGCTGCAGCCAACCGCAAACTACTGCTTACGCCCCACGAAGGAGAATTTTTAAGAATAGCGCCTGACACCTCGGATTGCGCCCTCCTTGAAACCTGTAAAATATATGGGTGTGCATGCGCGTTGAAATCGTCTATCACGAGAATCTCAGACGGGAAAAATATTGTCAGGTCCACTCGCGGCTCTCCGGTATTGTCAAGAGCCGGAAGTGGAGATATTTTGGCCGGATTATCCGGAGCTTTAATGTGCAACCCAAACTTGCAATCCCCTATGGATGCGGGAATATGTGCTTCGCAGTGGCTTGGAATATCCGCCGAAAAAGCATTCTACAGCGCATGCAGCGAGGCTCCGCTGGCATCAAGCGACATAATAAAATTTATTTCCTCCGGGCTGTAAAATATTCTTGCCGAAACTTTAAATTATAGTTAAATATATTTTAATATTTATTATGGCAGAAACCTGGAAATCTTACATACGCCTTTGCGCTATACCAGAAATAGGCGCGGTCACGGCGATGCGCCTGATAAACGCATTCGGATCCCCCGAAGGCGTGTTCGCAGCAACTCGCGAGGAGCTGACGGCGGTGGATAAAATAGGAATAAAAACAGCGGATTCCATTATAGAAAATAAAGACCTTATAGACATGGAAAGAATCTGCGACAAGATGAACAGGCTTGGGGCCCGTTATCTGTGTTTCAAGGATTCTAAATATCCCGTCCAACTAAAAAAAATCCCGGATTTGCCAGTAGGTTTTTATTATATAGGCGAATGCGATTTTAACTCTCCATGCATATCGATAATAGGTTCGCGCAACTGCACAGTTTACGGCCAGATTGTTGCCAAAAAGTTCGCTGCGGCATTCGCGCGCGCGGGAATTACAGTTGTAAGCGGAATGGCGCGCGGAATAGATTCCGCCGCACATTGGGGCGCACTTGAAGCCGGAGGGAAAACTATCGCCGTTTTGGGGTGCGGGGCAGATGTAATATATCCCCCGGAAAATGTGGATCTTTACAAACGAATTATAGAAAGCGGGGCGGTTGTTTCCGAATTCCCGCTTGGAACCAGGGCGGATAAGCAGACATTTCCCATTAGGAATAGAATAGTATCGGGCCTTTCCCTTGCCACCATTGTCGTAGAATCGGACTCCCGAGGAGGGAGCCTAATAACAGCACGGCTGGCAGGCGAACAAGGACGGGACGTGTTCGCAATACCCGGGCGCATAGATTCCGATTCCAGCCGCGGATGCAACGCTCTTATCAGAGACGGGGCAACTCTCGCAACCTGCCCGGAGGATGTACTAGACTCGCTAAAATTTTCCGGGCAACTTCAAATAAATTTTCAAAAACCGGCCTTTCAAAAGGGGAAAACAGCCCCTGCGCCCCCTTCCTCAAATGCATCCAAACGCCAAAGCCTCGAACTAGGCGGAGACGAAGCGGCCATATACGAGTGCCTAAAGCAATACGACAGCTTGGAGGCTGACGAAATTTCCGAAAAGAGCGGCCTGCCTATTGCAAAATGCCTCCCAGCCTTATTAATGCTGGAGATAAAAAAAATCGCATCCAAAGACGCCGGAGGGCGCTGGAAAATAAGATAGCCAGATGCCTCCGGCATAAAGCTATCCCGCATTTATTCCAAATTTCCGCTGTCGCCGGTTGAAATCTCCAGCCATTTCAACATTAACAGCTCCCGCTCTTTGCTTGTCAATTTCCACGAATCTCCTGAACATCTCATCCGGCGCGATAAGTTTGAGAGGCAAAGCGCTGAAAATACAGACAAATTAAAGCTCTGGGCAAACCCCAACATAGGCATTGAAAACATAAAGTCGGCCATATTGTGCGCGGTTTCCGAAAGGCCGTCGAATTCGGATCCTATCATAAGCGCAACGGGAATGTCCGCCGGAACGTCGTCTATGCTTCCTGCTCCATCCTTCAACGTGGAGGCTGCAAGCGCGTATCCGCGAGACTTTATTTCAGAAAGCGCCGCCCGCGTATTTTCAAGATGCTCTGCCAACAGCTTTTCCCTGCCCATTCCAACCTTGGAAGGACGGGCTAAACTGGAAGTGTGGCGAATTATGTCCATCCATTTTGAAACTCCCGTATCGACATTCGAACTTATTTTTGCCCTGTACCGGTTCTCAATAATATGAACTTCCTGCAATCCGAATGCATCGCAATTGCGGAGCACTGCGGCAGCGTTGTGCGGCTGGAATACGTCTTCAAGAACCAATATGATTTTGCGCGTCCTAAAATCAAGGGCGCGCGACAGCCGAGCAAAACGCGCGCGTGTCAATCGCCCCGAAAGAACTGCTATTTTTTCAGAAACCGTCATTTTGGGAAATCCTCATGGTTGGGGCGGGAACATAAATTGGGATAAGCGTCCAGGGCAAACGGCTTGTCGGAGTTGCCGCCTTCCAAAAGATAGCGGTCGCAAACCTTTAGAAGGTCATCCAATCCCCTAGCCCTTCTCATGTGGTATAGGAATTCTCCGCGCTCGTCCACGCCGGTTGCTATAAAATTTATGAATTTCTTCAGGCGGGAATCAATATGTTTTATACTATCCTTCAAAGTTAGGCAGTTTCGCAATAAATCGTCAATATATTCGCGCACATCGCACAGCTTGGGGCGGTATATTTCCCGCCC
>FR901623.1:37561-50428 GCA_000438015.1 Coraliomargarita sp. CAG:312
GGCGGTATATTTCCCGCCCCGACGCCAATTCCTTTATTTGGCGGAAAATCCAAGGATTCCTAACCGCATGCCTTCCGCACATTACACCGGCGCAACCCGTAGACTTAAAAACCTCCATGGCTTTTTCTGCGGAACTGATGTCGCCATTGGCTATAATCGGAACTCCTGCGCGTCCAACGGCGTAGGCCACAGCCCCATAATCCGGTTTCCCGCGGTAGAGCTGCTTTACGGTTCTAGCGTGGATTGTTATAAAATCCGGACTCGCTGAACAAACTGCATCTAGAAGTTCGCCGAAATTATCCGAAGATTCAAATCCTATGCGCATTTTAACGCTAAAAACCCCATCCCAATGCTGCCTGATTGCCTTTGCGATTTCCATAATTTTCTGCACGTCGCGCAACAATCCTCCGCCAACATTCTTGCGGTATATTTTAGGCGCCGGACACCCTAAATTTAAATCCAGCATCCTAACCTGCGGATAAAATTTTAATGCTTCAATCGCCCTCTTTATATGTTCGACATTCTCTCCTATAAACTGCGCGGCAACGCGGGTTTCCGGAGGAGAGTTTAAAATAGTATCCAATATATGCGGCGAAAGTTCAAAATACTCGTGTATCCTGAAATACTCGGCTATGCAAAAATCCGGCGCCCCCCGACCGCACAAAATTTCGATAAATCCCCGGTCGGTGATATCTTGCATGGGGGCTAAAAATGTAACCTTTTCATTTAAGCCGAAAGGTGCAGACATCGGAATCAAACGCCTTTTAATTTCTTTAGCGCCTCGCTCATATCTTCAAGAGTGGACAAGATTCTCTCGGATATAAATATTGGAGCGCCAGCTCGGGCGGCTATTGCAAAAGTATCGCTTGGACGCCCGTCAACCTCTATAATCTTGCGCCCGAGTTCATTAACCATCTCTACGGTTATCCGCGTGAAAAAAGTGCCATCGTCTACATGGTAAATCAAGACGCTTTTGACGGTGCAGTCCAACCCGTCCAAAAGATGGACTAAAAACTCGTGCGTCAAAGGGCGCTCGGCATGATACCCGTCCAAAGCGGCCTGAAGAGCCGTTCCGCGCGTTCTGTCCATATATATTATAAAAACTTTTTTGTCGGCACGCAAAAAAACAGCGTATCCGTACGGGGAAGGACAAACGTCAACGATTTCGGCTCTGACAATATCGTTCATTTCTTTATTTGCGGTCTTTTATAATTGAGCTTAAGGCGCAACAATTAAAATATCGTAAAAAAACAAAAACTTTCGACCCCAAAATGCAAAAGAATCGAAAGTTGTTTAAAATTTTACAAATTGCGCAAAATTTGCGCTATAAAATTACTTGGCCAATTTCGCTGCAGCCTTAGCAAGCCTGCTCTTTGTGCGTGAGGCCTTGTTCGGATGAACGATGCCTTTCTTTACGGCCTTATCGACTGCCGAAGCCAACGCCGCGCCCTTCTCTTTTAGAGTTTCTGCATCCTTGCTGGCGGCCGCAGCCTTTGACAAGGTCTTTATGCGACTGCGCACTTGGCGGTTCCGCTCCGTACGTGTAGCTGTTCTGCGAATATCTTTTTTAGATGATTTGTTATTTGCCATGTTTTAACTGCTGCTAATTAAATTTTGAAAATTAAGGAACTAGCAAATCCATACTTGGCAAGCTTGTAAAGCTTTTTTTCAAGTATATTTTAAGTTTAATGCAAATTTCAATACCTAGGATTTAAAATTTAAACGCTAAAAGCGCCACTGCTACCGAAATTTGCAAATTTACTTGCCCTTTTCTAAAATGAAAATATTGCTTAATGTTTATGAGTAATTCCATTTTATTCGATTGGGGGAAATTTTTATTATTCTTTGCAATATCCTCGTCCTTTCTTTGCGCCCAAGACGGCAAAACCATAATGGACGGCTTCGGCGACACGCAGAAATACAACCTGTACAATATCGAAGCAGTAAATGTCTCCGACGATATGCAAAAATTTGAAATAGATACTATTTCTAAAAATATAGGAGGATGGCAAAAAATTTTTGGGACAAAACCCGGCGTTTTGGAAGACGGCAAAAACTATCTAGTAAAATTTAAATACAAGACATTCTGCCCTGACGCCGAAGGCAGATACCCGCAATTTATAGTAAGGCAGGAAAAGGACGGAAATATATTGTGCGACACCAATGTATATAACGAACCTATGTCTCCCAATGGGTACAGGCAAATGAAAATTAAGCTCACCGGAAACTCCTTAAACGGCGAGACGGTTTTTTCAATCAACAGCGTAAACGGAATAAAGATGGCCATAAAGGACTTTTCCATCGAAGAAGGCTTCGGGGAAAGGTTTCTTCCGGCAGACCAAGCCGGAGACCCATATACAAATTTTGGAGAACTTCCAACCGGCGCAAAAGAATTCGATGTCGACCTGCCGAATCCAGAAAAAGAAATTGTCGTCAACGCGGCAGACTTCGGGGCGACAGAAGATTCTCCAAGCATATTGGGCGCCTTAAATAAAGCCTTGGACCACTGCAAAAAAATAGGGGCGTCCAAGCTTGTGCTTCCGCGAGGAACATACAAAATTACCGAAGACGGCTCAATAAACATAGATTCATTTAAAGACTTTACATTTGACGGCTGCGGATCGACGCTGGTTTACCTGAAAAAGAAGGGCGCGAATATGTCTATTTCAAACGGCCTTCGCGTAAAGGTAGCAAATTTAAACTTTGATTGGAACTGGGACGCGGATCCTCTTGCAAGCGTCGTGGAAGTAGTGAATATTTTTAACGACGGCAAAAACAACGGTTATGTAGATTTCAAATTCGTCGAATACGACGTTTTTCCGCGAAAAGACGCCCGCATGGCGCTGATTTCAATGTACGATCCCAAAACAAAATCCGTAGGAATGGAAGGCTCTTTCGACAGGGGATACGAAATGCCCGCAGGGAACAAGCGCAACAAAACCGAATGGGTCGCGGACAATATCATAAGAATCCACCAAAACGGATTGGGCGCATTTAAAAAAGGACAAATGTTCAGAATGCAGCATTATTACTACGACATGAATTGCTGTGTAATGTACAACAACAAGCATTTGACCCTGCAAAATATAAATGTCTGGTCGTGCTGCGGACACGCCTTTACAGTCGCAGGGCAGCAAAAGTACTGGCACTTCGACAATGTAAACATAGTGCGCCCGCCAAATGCAAAAAAGCGCGCAATAACCTGCACCGCAGACCACTTGCACATATCCCACTCGCAGGGATTTTTCAAAATGGAAAACTGCGAATTTTCCCTAGGCGCCGACGACTGCATCAATATGCACGATTGCTCCCTATTTATGCGCCCTTCAGGCGAATATACTATGCAAACCGCTTCTTCTCGCAACGGAATATGGACAATAAGAAAGGGAGCCAAAGTTGAAATAAGGCACGGAGACTACTCTCCAAGCGGAGTCTTTGCGAAGGTTGAAGACATAGTTCCAGTGCAAAACAAAAGGAATTTTTACGAAGTCGTGTTCGACACCCCAATTCCCAAAGAAAAATCCGACGGTTTCATAATATTCAACTGGGAAGACTACGACACGCGTAACATAATAGTGCGCAACTGCTATTTCCACGACAATAGAGCCCGCGGGATACTGATTCTCGCCAGGGATGTCACAATTGAAAACTGCAGATTTTACCATAACGAAATGGGCGCAATAAAAATAGAAACGGGATACACGTTCAATTTGTGGAGCGAAGGCTACGGAGTCGAGAATGTCGTCATAAGAAACAACATATTCGACACATCCAATCCTTTCGACATGAAAAACGATGGCAGGGCTCGCGATATATATATGGGCATATATATGAAAACCGATCCTTCTCTGGAACAAACAATGTACCCAATATTAAACAACATTCTCCTTGAGAAGAACACATTCAAGGACACTTTCGGCTTATTGGCGTTCATAGCGTCAACCGGCAACTTGACAATACGCGACAATACTTTTATAAACGAAACCCCGCGCAAAAAACCGTTCGACTACCGCGGAAATTTTTACGTCACGCACTCCACAAATACAAAAATCGTAAACAACACCTGGATAAAATCCCCCAATGTCCCGAATCCAGGAGTGCTTGTGGACAGAAATACGGTAAAAAGACTCGTTTTTAAGGGCAATAAAGTTGCGGATAAAATACCGCTGGAGTAATATCAACGCCACGCATACTAAATATAGAAAAATAGAGACTAAATCTTCGGCTTTATGAGAAAATTATTTATCGCGCTCTCACTGCAAGCTGCAATATCAATTCAAAACGCACTATTGGCACAGCCCACAACCGAAGCAGTCTCTGGGTTCGGAGATTTGGACAAGCTAGAATATAGATTGGACGTTTCAAAATTTTCGGACGACGGACAATCCGTAGATATCGACACCGCAAACTCCGGAAACTGGAGCGTTTGGCTAAAGACAAAAAAAGGCGTTATTTTGCCCAACAAAAATTATATAATTTCGTTCTCATACCAGATATTACCCGGCGCGGACGAAAGATCAAGGCTGCACTTGCTTGTGCGCCCGCTCTCAAAAATAACGCCGGAAGACGACTGCCTGCGCGTCGATGAATCTACCGTCTCTGAAAAGATGAAGAAAGTGGTCTTGTCAGTAAAGACCCAGTCAGCTGGCGACTACGCCTTTCAAATCCATATGGGGGGAAAATTCAAGGCGAAACTAGAAAATTTAAAGATATACGAAGGGTCTTTTGAAAAATTTGTGCCGTTTTCCGAACACTCCGCCCAGTGGAATGGCAAAATAAAAGACCTCCCCACGGGCGCAAAGGAATTCGACGTAGAGCTTCCTAAGCCCCAAAAGGAAATTGTCGTAAACGCCGAAGATTTCGGGGTGACGCCTTTCTGTACAACCGTAAGGGAATCTCTAAATAAGGCGATAGAACACTGCAAAAAGATCGGTGCATCCAAGCTTGCGTTAAAAAAAGGCATTTACTACGTATCTCAAAACGACCCAATAAAGTTTGAAAAAATGGCGGATTTCACGTTCGACGGCGGCGGGTCAACTTTTGTCTTCTACAAAAAATACGGCAGCAATTTCAACGTTAACAATTGCCTGCGGGTCCGCCTCACAAATTTCAATATTGACTGGGATTGGGACAAAGACCCTATCGCCTCAATAGTTAAAATCGAAAACATAGGCAAAGACGCCGACGGGAACTTTATAGATATAAAATTTGTGGACTACGATAAATTCCCGAAACAAAATGTGCGCTTTGTAATAATGACCCCATACGATCCAGTAGCAAAGGCAGTGGGAGTCGAAGGAGGCAAAGAATATAATTTCGGAAACAACGACGGTAAAAACAACCCAAAAAACAAATGGCTTTCCGGCAATCAAATCAGGGTTTGGGTTCGGCAAACCCAGCCATTCTTTAAAGTCGGCGGATATTGCAGGCTTGTCCACTACTCATACGATATGGGATGCATAACCCTCGACAGCAACAAGCATCTTACGATGGACAATATAAACATATATTCTTGCTGCGGGCATGGAATCGCCATCCACGGATCGCAACAATACTGGCATTTCAAAAATTTTAATATTGTAATCCCCAACGACGGGAACAAGCGGCGCTGCATTACCTCCTCTGCCGACCATTGCCATATAATCAATTCAAAGGGATTCTTTAAAATGGAGAACTGCGAATTCTCCTACGGGTGCGACGATTGCATCAATATGCACGACAATTCTGTATTCGCCCGCAAAACTTCCGAATTTGCGCTCACCGGCAAGCGGATGGGCAACAATTTAAAAGTCGGGGACACAGTGGAATTTAGGCATGGAGACTATTCTCCAGCAAATTATACCGGCAAAATAGCCTCGATAAAACTTATAGACAAGAAAAACAATATTTGGGAAACAACTTTTGAGAATCCGCTTCCTGAAGTAAAAGACGACGGTTTTGTGCTTTTTAACCACGACTTTAATACGCACAACGTAATTGTCCGCAACTGCTTTTTCCACCACAACCGTGCGCGTGGAATTTTGATTTTAGCCAGGGACGTGACAATTGAAAACTGCCGTTTTTGGCGCAATGAACAAGCAGGAATCAAGATAGAAACCGGCTATACATACGACTTGTGGTGCGAAGGATACGGAGTAAACAATATAAAAATTTCAAATAATACTTTCGACACGGTCAATCCAACAGGAACCCGAAACCAAAACTTTGAACGGGATATATTTATTGGCACTTATTTAAAGAGGGATCCTTCTTCGGAGCACACATCATATCCGATTCTTTCAAACATCCTCATAGAAAACAACACATTTAAAGACACTTTTGGGCTCTGCGCCTATATAGCTTCCGCCGGCAATGTAATTGTGCGCAACAATTCGTTTTACGCCGAAACGCCGCGAGAAACGCCACAAAAATACCGCGGAGGGTTCAGAATTCAAAATTCCGAAAATATAAAAGTAGTAAACAACCGCTACAATAAGTCTCCGCTTTTTAAAGAGCTCGGCGTTAGCTACGACACGCGCACTTCAAAGGGGATTGTCGTTGAAGGAAACACAATAGATTAATACATTACATGAATACAAGATTTAATCCCCAAAAATTCTTAAAAATTACCCGTATTTTTGCATTCATTGGCGCAACAATCGCCTTGGCGCAAACGGCGCTCTCTGAACCAATAAAATTTTCCCCAACAGAAGATTTAACCATTGGAATAAAGAATCCGGCTATTTCAGACGGAGGAAATATGCTGGAAGGCTCAACATCGTCCGATAAATGGAATAGATTCGTCACAATTGACGGACGAAAACTTTCCGCAGAAAAAAATTACACGGTTAAATTTTCCTACCTTCTGCCTCCCCAAAACGACTTTGTCGATAGATTCATATATCTGTGCGTCCGGAAAAAAGGAGATTCCTCCGGCGCGTCGGACTATGTCCATGAGCGCTTTTACGCATCTAGAGACTGGCAGGAGGCAGAAGTCGCGTTTTCAACGGACAAAGAGGTGGCTGAATATGAAATAAGGCTCGATGTCTTCGGAAAAACCGAGGTTAAAATAAAGGATTTATCAGTTGAGTCAACTAGTCCGTTTGTATTCCTCCCCATTGAAACAAACATAAACCCGCTAAAAAACGGATTAAAAAACCTCCCAACAGGCGCAAAAGAATTCGATGTAGACCTGCCTAAGCCCGAAAAGGAAATTGTTGTAAACGCCGAAGATTTCGGGGTAAATCCAGATGCCGAAGACTGCGCAACTAAGTTGAACGCAGCCCTTGAACACTGCAAAAAAATAGGGGCGTCAAAACTTGTCTTAAAAAAGGGTAGGTATAAAATCTTTGAGGAAAAAACTGTCCTAATGGAAGGATTTGCAGATTTTACCATCGAAGGCGGCGGAGCAACGTTAGTGTACCGCAAGCGCAAAGCGAGGAATATGGAAGTGCGAAATTGCCGACGCATAGAAATCCGCAATTTAAATTTTGACTGGGACTGGGAAACGGATCCACTTGGCAGCCTTGTCGAAGTCGTCGGAATGTCCACAGAGTCTCCTGAGAGTTTTATAGATTTCAAGTTTTATGAATACGAAAAATTCCCGCAACGGCAAGTACGGGTCGCAAACCTTTCGTGCTGGGACGATAAATTAAAATGCGTCGGATACGAAGGCGGTAGCGGAATGGGTTTTGAATTTAGGCGCGGGCAAAATAAGCCTAAAACAAAGTGGATTTCCGACAATGTACTGCGCGTATACGCATCTCCGGGGAAAATCTCCGGGGTGAGAGTCGGCAACAAATACAGAATGCAGCACAACTATTACGAAATGGGCGGGATTCTCCTCAGCAACAACACCCATACAACCCTGCGAAACGTAAATATTTTTTCATGCGCCGGGCAGGCAATAGTGTTCAACAAGGCGCAAAAATACACCTACTTAAAAAATGTTTCCGTAGATATGCCAGAAGGAATCCCGAGGCGACCGCTCAGTTCGACTGCAGACCATTTGATATTTTCCCAATCAGCTGGATTTGTTAAGCTTGAGGATTGCGATTTCGGATTTGGGTGCGACGATTGCATCAATATGCACGACAATTCACTGTTTATGTCGGCATACTCCGAAAAATCTTTGCGGACGAGAAACAACCGCAATGAAATTCTATACCGTCCGGGTGAAACTCTAGAACTGCGCTACGGAGACTTCTCGCCTACGGGCGTTGTGGCAAAAGTCGTGGCTGTGCGCGTTTTGGACGCAAAGAAAAAAATTTTAGAAGTCGAATTCGACAGAAAACTGCCTGAAGAAAAATTCGGAGGTTTTATTCTTTTCAACACAAAATACGGAACGCGCAACGTCATAGTGCGCAACTGCTATTTCCATCAAAACCGAGCCCGCGGCGTATTGATACTCGCAAAGGACGTGACAATCGAAAACTGCCGTTTCTACCACAATGAAATGGGAGCAATCAAAATAGAAACTGGCTACACTTATACCAGCTGGTGCGAGGGATACGGCGTAAAGAATGTGCTTATTAGAAACAACACATTTGACACTTCCAATCCTCTCGGTGTAAAAAACGGCGGCAAGGAGCGCGATATTTACATATCCATTTACATGCGCAACGACCCATCCAACAGCTTTACAGACTATCCAATAATTTCGGACATACTTTTTGAGGGAAATACTTTCAAAGACTCTTTCGGGCTAATCGCATACGCTGCAAACGCGAACAACCTCGCGTTTATAGGAAATACATTTTTAAACCCTACCCCGCGCAAAAACGCGCTTCCATACAGAGGATCCTTCCAATTTTTAAATTGCAGAAACGTATTACTGGCAGACAATGTATGGATCGATTCTCCTAATATATCCGATGTAGGGGTGTTCGTCAAACCGGGCGAAAAAAGCGAAATTTCTATTTCCAACAATAAAATAACCGTCAAATAGGCATAATTTTCCATGATAAGAAATATACTGGCATCGCTGCTTTTATTAATACCGCTTGTTTCTGTGTCCATAGCTGGCCAATCTAGGCCGTTCAACCCGGATTCAGACGTAAATTACATCTCAAAGCACGCCACCCTAGACAAATCTGCCGCCACTATAAAATTTAAATCTGAACGCGACGGATGGAACCATATGGCCTATCTTTTTAAAGGTTCGTTCAAGCCAAATTCAACATACACAGTTTTCTTCAACTACAGAAATCCGGACGTTCCGGACCAAAACGCAATTCTTCAGTTCTATGCCCGCAATACTGCAAGCGAAATTCCACAAGCAGACTACGCTTCAAAAGACCTGCCTTTGAGAAACAACTGGACGCGTGGGTTTATTTCTTTCTTTACCGACGCCAATGCCGACAAGTACGCGCTAGGAATATCGTCAAAATATCCAATGTCCTGTGAAATAAAAGACATTGTATTGAAGAATGGATCTCCCGAAGACTTTGTACCTATAAAATCTGAATCCCCTATTGAAGTGGACAGGAATTCACTTCCAACAGGCGCCAAGGAATTTGAAGTTGAAATGCCCCGCCCCGAAAAAGAGTTGATTGTAAACGCCTCGGAATTCGGACTGGATGAATCCGCAGAAAATTGCGCTACAATCATAAATGCGGCGCTCGAGCACTGCAAAAAAATAGGCGCTTCCAAGCTCGTGCTTCCAAAGGGGCGTTATAAAATATTCGAAGAAACTCCAATTAAAATCAATGGGATGAAGGATTTTGAATTCGATGGAGGAGGCTCGACTTTTGTCTATCGGAAGAGATACTCCGGCAACATGGCAATATCATACTGCGTCCGCACGAGAATCCGCAATTTCAACATGGACTGGGATTGGGAAACAGATCCGCTGGCAAGTCTTGTCAGAGTTGTAAAAGTTGTCCCCGGCGAATATGTGGACTTTGAATTTTACCAATACAAAAACTTCCCGAACCGCAATGTTCGCGTATCGAACATATCAAGCTACGACAGGAAAGCAAAATCCGTTGGCATAGAAAACGGCGCGACCATATCATATGAAATGAAACGCGGCCTTCATACTCCGCCCAAGACCGAGTGGCTTAACGGCAACACGCTGAGGGTCTTTAGCGTCCCCAATAAAACTCCTCTCGAAGCCGGCCAATATTACCGCATGCAGCACAACTATTACGAAATGGGCGGAATTGCCATGAACTCCAACAAACATTTGCGCATGGAGGATATAAATATATACTCGTGTTGCGGACAGGCAACGCATGTAAGAGGCACCCAGCAATATTGGCTGTTTAAAAACGTAAACATAGCTCCCCCCAAAGGCAAATCCCGCCGGCCGATTTCCGCAACGGCAGACCACTGCATGATAGAAACTTCCGCCGGATATTTTAAAATGATAGACTGCGATATGGGATTCGGCGCGGACGACTGCATAAATATGCACGACAATTCACTTTTCACCACAAAGGCGTCCGCAAACAGCGTGCGCACAAAAAGCGCCCGCAATTCGTACCTGTACAACAAGGGAGAAATTTTTGAATTTAGGGAGGACGATTACTCGCCAACCGGATTCACCGCAAAAGTCGCGGACGTAAAAGTGGTCGACAAGGAAAACGGCGTTAACGAAATTTTCTTCGACAAGGAAATCCCTAATCCGCAAAACAGCGGATTCATTCTGTTTAACTGGCGATACAACACAAGCAATGTCATAGTGCGCAACTGCTATTTCCATCAAAACCGAGCCCGCGGAATTTTAATCATCGCGCGCGACGTGACAATTGAGAACTGCCGTTTCTACCGCAATGAAATGGGCGCAATCAAAATAGAAACAGGATACACGTTCAAATCTTGGAGCGAAGGATTGGGCGTAAACAATGTCGTCGTGCGCAACTGCTCTTTCGACACATGCAACCCGCTCGGTGTGCGTAATGAGAATTTCGAGCGCGACATTTTTATGGGAGTTTATATGCGCACAGATCCCTCGCCGATTAGAACAAATTTCCCGATAATAGAAAACGTTCTATTTGAAAACAATAAATTCAAAGATACATTTGGATTAGTGGCGTTTATATCTTCATGCCACAACGTTACGTTTTTAAACAATACGTTTGAAAATACGAAAGAGAGAAAAACACCCCGTCCGTATAGAGGATCTTTCTATCTGAGCCATACTAACAACGTAAAAATAATAAACAATAAATTTATGCTTTCAGACTTTGCGCCCAATCCCGGAATTTTTACCGATAAAGACTCCGTCAAGAACACGGTTGTTGCGGGCAATGAGATTGTCGAAAAAAAATAAAATAAAATAAGGAAAGAAATGAAACTCCCAATTAAAGATTTTGCAGCTTTCATATTTGCGGCACATTGCGCGTTGGCGCTATATGCAGACGAAGGAGACGTCGTTATGGACGGTTTTGGCGAAGGGACAAAATACACTCTCAGCGAGAATCTAGGCAAAATATCCGAAGACGGTTCAACCCTGGAAATAGACTGCAGCAAACACGGTGGAACGGAATTCAACCATATTCTGATAACACGGCGCGGACTCCTAAAACCGGACACGTTCTACACTATAAAATTTAAAGTGCTAATTCCCGAGGAATCCGAATCAAAATATCTTCATACTTTCGTGCGCAACTCAGAAAACTACGACCCCGCCACTGATCTTGGGCACTTAAACGCATCTTTTACATTCGGGAAATACGCTCCCAAAAAACTCGTTTTTAAGACCGGATCTGATGCGGATAAATTTTCATATTTTATAACAACACACGGGAAAGCCGCCGCATCCATAAAGGATTTCTCAATTGTGGAAGGCAATGGAGAGGGATTTGTATCCATAGACGAGAATCCTGAACCATACAAAATAAAGAGAAATAGGCTCCCCAAAGGAGCAAAAGAATTTAGCGTCGAACTTCCAAACAATCCAGACGGTGCCGTCCTGAAGGCTTCTGATTTCGGAATAAAAGCAGGCGAAAAAGATCTGGTTAAAAAGATAAACAATCTACTTGAACACTGCAAAAAAACCGGAGCTTCAAAGCTGGTTTTTGACAAGGGCGTCTACCATATAACAGAATCCGAAGCCATTCAGCTTGTGGATTTAAAAGATTTTGAATTCGACGGAGGAGGCTCGACTTTCGTCTACGATAAAAACGGCGGAAATGTAAACATGTACATAAGATCTTGCGAGCGCATAAAGGTCGGAAATTTCAATTTCGATTGGGATTGGGAAAAAGATCCCCTGGCAAGCGTCGTCGAAGTAGTAGGAGTAAAAAACGACGCTGAAGAAGGATATGTTGATTATAAATTTGTAGAATATGATAAATTTCCGCGCAAAAACCTCCGCGTGGCAAACCTGTCGTGCTACGACCCAAAAACAAAATCAGTCGGGCACGAAGGCGGATTTGGAATAAGCTATGAATTCTTCGCGGGGCAGAACGTTCCCAAAGTCGAATGGCTGTCCGACAACGTCTTGCGCGTATATTCCGACTCGGGAAGAATAAGGCGCGTAAAGCCAGGATTAATGTTTAGAATGCAGCATTATTATTATGACATGGGAGGCTTTGTACTGGATTCAAACCGCCACCTCACCCTAAAAGACGTAAACATCTGGTCTTGCAAAGGGCATGCTTTGGTTATAACTGGAACTCAGAAGTACACCCATTTTTACAATGTAAACATCGTGCGTCCGCCAAACTCTGAGCGAAGGGCAATAACCTGCACAGCCGACCACCTCCATATAGGACGTTCGCAAGGATTTTTAAAACTTGAAAATTGCGAGTTTTCACTGGGAGCAGACGACTGCATAAATATGCACGACACATCAAACTTCTGCGTAAAAATCTCCGACACCGTTGTCCAAACAAAAAATTCCGACGCCTTCCCAATCGGGACCAAAGTGGAGTTCAGGCA
>FR901623.1:50479-55981 GCA_000438015.1 Coraliomargarita sp. CAG:312
CACAGTTATTGGTTCAAGGAAAGTTGAAGGGCAAAAGCGCTCATATGAAATGGAATTCGACAAGCCCCTCCCAGAACAGCTGTTCGACGGTTTTATAATGTTCAACTTGGATTACGACACTCGCAATGTAATCGTGCGCAATTGTTATTTTCACGACAACCGCGCCCGTGGAATTTTGATTCTGGCGCGCGACGTGACGATTGAAAACTGCAAATTCCGCCACAACGAAATGGGAGCAATCAAAATAGAGACCGGATACACTTTTGATGTTTGGAGCGAAGGATACGGCGTTGACAATGTGGTGATACGCAATAATACATTCGACACCTCAAACCCCCTGGACGTGGAAAACGCCGGAAGGGCTAGGGACATAGTAATGAGCGTCTATATGAAAACAGACCCATCCCTGGAGCAAACAACTTATCCGATATTGAAGGATATATTGGTAGAATCCAACACCATGCGCGACACATTCGGGTTGATAGCATTTATAGCCTCCACCGGAAACGTCACTTTTCTAAACAACACATTTATAAACGAAACCCCGCGAAATAAACCTCTTGAATACCGCGGTGAATTTTTTGTGACCCATTCAAAGCGCACCCGCATAGTAAACAATACATGGGTAAAATCGCCGCATGTAAAAACTCCTGGAGTAATTTACGATAAGGAAACCGTCAAGGGCCTAATAGTAAAAGGCAACAAAGTTGTGGATAAAGTAGAACAATAAAACAGCACGCATATGAAAAAATCTCTCTTGCCATGCATATTAATTTTATCAACCCTGCTTAATTGGGCTTGCTGCCCTAAAAGCGATATTCCCAACCAACCGCTGGGCGGGAAAGAAACGCAAGTATGCAGCGGATTCTCGCAACTTTCGGATTCCGGTGCAAAATTGTCCAGCGGCGGGCAATTGGCTTTAAAATCCCAATCAGATTGGTGGAAGCCAATGTTCGTTGGGAAAAAAGGAATATTCAAGCCAAATACCCAATATAAAATATCCCTTTCCTACAAGATATCATCGCCGTCAAAGACACTCTTAATGCTGGTTCGCGAAGACGGAGATACAAAAGGCATTCGCGATATAATTCATCCAACGCTTCCGCAAAATTCCGATGGCAGCCCACAAAGCTTTGAAATAAAATTTCAAACGCCAAACCGCGACATATCAAAGTATTCTTTGCAACTGCACTCGCTGGGAAAATTTGAAGGATCGTTTGGCGACATAAAAATCTCGGAAGTAGAAGACGCATACTATCCTGTTCTGCCAAACACTCCGAAATTTTGCGGAGACCTAGGCAAGCTTCCAACAGGCTCGGAGGAATTTGAAGTGGAGCTACCCCGCCCCACAGGCGGAGCTGTCGTACACGCAAGGGACTTTGGGATAACGCCATCGTGTAAAGATTTTATAACAAAGCTAAACGCAGCAATCGACCATTGCAGGAAAATCGGAGCTGCAAAGCTGGTTCTCGAAAAGGGAGATTATTATATTACAGAACAAAAGCCTATGCTTTTTACAAAGTTAAAGGACTTCGAATTTGACGGAAGCGGCTCTACCCTCACATTCTTCAGAAAAAAATCAAACAGCATGACTGTATCCGACTGCCTGCGCGTAAAAATAGCGAATTTTAACTTCGACTGGGACTGGTCAAAAGATCCGCTTGGCGCGATTGTCCAAATCGTGGATTCAAAGCGCGACGGGAAAAACTCCTATGTAGATTTTGAATTCGTTGACTATAAAAATGAAACCTATCCTCAACGCGACATACGAGTTGGACATATCTCGCCTATAGATCCCAAAACCAGGTCCATAGGAGTCGAAGACGGCAAGGCTGCATCTTGGGAAATGCGCGGCAAACGCGACGATATTTACCGCAAAAAATGGCTTTCCGGGAACGTCCTGCGCATTTACGTTCCGGAGAACCAAGTGTTTTTTGAAAAAGGCGAACTCTACCGAATGAACCACTATTATTACGACATGAACTGCACCCACATGAGTTCCAACAAGCATTTGACGCTTGAAAATATAAACGTTTTTTCAACCCCAGGGCACTCTTTTGTCGTAAGCGGCTCGCAACAATATTGGCAACTTTTAAATGTGAACATAGCCATTCCGCCGAACAGCCCCAAGCGCCCAACCACCTGCACCGCCGACCACTTCCACATATCCAGGTCTAAAGGATATTTTAAGATGATTGACTGCGACTTTGGCTTTGGCGGAGACGACTGCTTGAACGCTCACGACTGCTCACTGTTCATGCGCCCATCAGGCAAACGGACTATGCGCACTGTCAACGGAAGAAGCATATGGACAATCGCAAAGGGAGACAAAGTAGAAATACGCCAAGGCGACTACTCCCCCAGCGGCATGCAGGCAATAGTCACAGACATAAAGCAAATTGACGCAAAAAATAAAATTTACGAAGTCACTTTCGACAGAGATATACCAGAAGAAAAATTCGACGGCTTTATATTATTCAACCTGGACTACCAGACGCGCAACGTAATATTGCGGAATTGCTACTTCCACGAAAACAAAGCCCGCGGCGTCCTAATATTGTGCAAAAACGTAACCATTGAGAATTGCAGATTCTTCCACAACGAATCTGCTGCCTTGAAATTTGAAACAGGATACACGTTCAATGTTTGGAGCGAAGGATACGGCGTCGACAATGTTGTCGTAAGAAATTGCAAGTTCGACACTGTAAATTCCCGCAATGGGCAAAATGACGGCAAACTGCGCGATATTTTCATGGGTGTTTACATGAAAACCGACCCGTCTCCCGCAAAGACGCACTACCCTATTCTCTCAAATATAATGTTTGAAAACAACGAGTTTAAAAATTCCGCAGGGCTAGTCGCGTTTATTACATCCACCGGAAACGTAATCTTTAAAGACAATACCATTATAAACGACACTCCGCGCAAAAATGAAGTAAGCTACCGCGGCGGATTTTGGGTAGCGTATTCGCAAAACACAAAAATTGTAAACAATGTCTGGATAGAATCTGACTATGTTCCAAAACCAGGAGTATTCGCGGAAACAAGCACCACAAAAAACTTGCTGGTTGCCGGAAATAGGCTGGAAGAAAAAAAATAGCTGGCATTGTATTTAAAATTCATCCAACGCCAACGATAGTTAAAGCCAAACAAGCCATGAAAAAAAATTTATTCTGCGCATTTGCTGTGTGCGCGCTCTTTTGCGCGTGCGCACCCCAGATAACCGAACCCATAAAATCCGGCGGAAAATCTACGGAAATCGATCTTTTACATTCGGAAAATGCAAATATAAACAAAAAATTCGCAAAATTCAACGCCGCCGGAGAGTTGGAGATAACCACCGCTTCAAATGGATGGACCCAGGTATTTAAAATGAAAGACGGCCTATTGGAGCCTGAAAAAAACTATACGCTGAAAATTGAATGCGAGTTGGAAAAGAACCAGCCAGAAGACTGCTTCCTGCACATAATAGTCCGCAATTCAAAAAATTTTCCGGCAAGCTCCGACATACTCTACCACAATGAATATGAACAATCGCGCCGATCGTTGTCGTTAGACTTTTCAACGCCGCCAAATTGCGCAAATTATTCGCTTTCCATACATACTCCAAGGCCTACCAAAGCAAGAATATATTCCATCAAACTGATGGAAACCCAAAGGGATTTTTATCCCATAACATCCAATACTGTACGTTATACAGGAAAATTAGGCAAACTTCCAACCGGCGCAAAAGAGTTTGAAGTGGAGCTTCCTAACCCCAAAAACGGCATAGAGGTAAACGCAAAGGACTTTGGGTTGTCGCCAAGCTGTCCCGACCCCCAAGATGCCATAAACAAGGCAATCGCCCATTGCAAAAAAATTGGCGCGTCAAAACTTATTGTCGAGCGCGGCACATATTTTATAAATAAAGACGGAAGCATAGTATTCGACGGAATAAAGGACTTAACCTTCGACGCAAACGGCTCAACTTTCATTTACAATAAAATGAACGGAACCAACCTGCGCATAAAAAATTGCGAACGCGTAAAATTCTGCAATTTCAATTTTGACTGGGATTGGGAAAACGACCCATTAGGCAGCATCGTTGAAGTGGTCGCGAATGAAAAATCTCCGCAGCCGCATATCGATATAAAATTTATAGACTATAAGCGTTTTCCCCGGCGCGATGTAAGAATTGCAGTTATGTCGTCATACGACCCCACACGCAAAGCAGTCGGCGTGGAGAACCAACCAAGCGCGGGATTCGAAGTTTTTCGCGGAAGAAATGTTCCCAAGACAGAATGGCTTTCGGACAATGTTCTGAGAATTTACGGCGATGTCTCCCTGCCTGTTGGAACGCTTTACAGAATCCAGCATTCCTACTATGAAATGGGGGGCGTCACGTTAGACGACAATACCAATCTTACGATGGAAAACGTCAATATCCACGGGTGCAGCGGATGCGCGTTCGTGATAGGCGGAACCCAAAAATACTGGCAGCTCGTCAACGTAAATGTCATATCGCCCAAAGGGCGCCCACTGCGCCCGATTACGACCACCGCAGACCATTTGCACATCACCAACTCGTGCGGATTTGGAAAACTTATAAACTGCGAATTTGAACGCGGCGCCGACGATTGCATAAATATGCACGACTGCTCGGCATTCGCGCGAAAGATCGGCGATAAAACCGTCAGAACCCAAAATTGCCCGCGCATATACAATTATTCAAAGGGCGATTTGGTTGAGCTGCGACAGGGAGATTTTTCTCCCAGCGGATTCAAATCAAAAATATCATCAATAAAGACAATAAGCGAAGGCGTGCACGATATTACTTTTGAAGACAATGTTCCAGAACAGCTGTTTGACGGATTTATTTTATTTAATTGGAAATACGACACCCGCAATATGATTCTGCGGAACTGCTATTTCCATGATAATAAAGCCCGGGCGGCTCTCGTCTTGTGCCGCGATGTCACAATAGAAAATTGCAGGTTTGAACACAACGAAATTGGGGCTATCCACATAGAAACCGGCTATACGTTCAATGTATGGAGCGAAGGCTACGGAGTCGACAATGTCGTATTCCGCAACTGCGCCTTTGACGGAGTAAATCCCACAAACCGCAAAATCGGGGGAAAGGTTATGGATGTCTATATGGGGGTTTACATGAAGACCGACCCCACAAGCGAATATACGCAATATCCGATTCTGTCAAATATTCTATTTGAATCGAATACCTTTAAAGACACATACGGCCTTGTCGCAATTATAACTTCGACAAGCAATGTCACTTGGCTGAACAACACTTTTATAAACGAGACTGAGCGCAAAAATAAATTCTCGTATAGAGGTTGCTTTTATATTTCGCATTCGCAAAATACGAGGATAATAAACAATACATACGTTGAAAGCCCATGGGTCCCAAATCCAGGAGTTTATGTGGATCCAACAACTTCAAAGGACATTTTGGTGGCTGGAAATAAAGTCGTAAAGAATAAATAATGCGCTTTGTGCCGCGCT
>FR901623.1:56011-68332 GCA_000438015.1 Coraliomargarita sp. CAG:312
ATCGCCGCGGAGGGGGAATTTCAATCCGCGGCGATTTTTGCGTCCAGCTCGACTAAAACATGGAAACTATCTCTTTCCAATCCGCGCGTACAACCGAACCAGAAGCCATGCCAACATTGTGCGGCTGGGCGTACAATATCTTGGTTTCCCCCGAAAATGAATCTAGATGCCTTATATGGTCGTCTATCATTACATCCCCGCGGATAAAATCCTTTACTCCGCAAAAAACTATTTGTCGCCAAGATATAAACGGAAAATTTTTAGCAAGCCAAACTTGCTTTTCAAGCAGGCTATTAGGATATTCAGTTGCGGCGGAAACAATCAATATGCGGTGCTTTTCATTTAGGTATTTGAGGGCGTCAACCGCTCCGTCCATAACAGGAGCGCGCTCAAAAAAACCTTTTTGCATAAGGCACTCGCGGTATGAAGAAAAAGCCTTAGACTCGGTTATTCCCTCCAATGCCTTTAAATCGAGTTTTTTACCGGTTGCCCGCTCTTCGTAATTTACAAGTTGCATATATATGTCGGCCAGCACGCCGTCCATATCTATTAATATTTGCTTTTTCATATTTAAATATTGTTTTTATGCGTCGTAGCTTCGCCGGAATTTAAAATGCGGGTCGAGCCGTCGGGGAGTTCCAGCAACAGCCTCCCAGACTCGTCAACGCCCCTAGCTACCCCATTTTCCGACATTCCCAAAACGCTAAAGGAAACTTCTTTGCCTTTTAGCCAGTCAAAACGCCCAAAATTCCGGATTAAATCCGGTTCCGCCAAGGTGCGGGAAGCGCGCAAAACTGATCCTATTACGGCTGCAGCTAGCTCATTTATTGTAAAGTCAGCTCTCGAAACAGATTTTATGTCGGCAACGGTTCCTATTATGTCTTCAGGGATGTCTTTGGCTTCTAGAATGGATAAATCGTAATTTATACCGACGCCAAACACTATGACATGCGGACTACCATTGCCTCCTAATATTAGTTCGGCAAGCATTCCGGCTATTTTTTTGCCTTCAGACGAATAAATGTCGTTTGGCCATTTTAAAAATATATCCGCCGAAAAATCATTGGAAAGCTTTTCGCAAATAGATACTCCAGCGCGGACCGTAAACGACTCTATGCTTTTTGCGGATGGATCAACGGGAACAGCAACCGAAACGCACAAAGTTGCACCCTCCGCTGAAAACCATCTTCTTCCCAATCTGCCGTGACCAGCCGACTGTTTTTTTGCTATCAGCGCAAACGGAGGCGACAATTCACCTGACTTAAGCTTGTCGATCGAAACCGTATTTGTGCTTCCGGCCTCGTCTAGAACCAATATGTCGTTTATAGCGCTTTTGTCCAAGAGCCTTGAAATTTCAAACGCGTCTATATTGTATTCCTTTCCGGCTATCATTTTGAGCAAAGTAAAAATTGCTTTACATAAACGTCAACAAATTATCTTCTAGAAAAATCTTCAATCTAAGGATTTGCTTAACCGGCAAGCAACATTAATAAGAACATGCATAAATTAGAGCCAAATATCCCGACAACATTCACCAACTTTATTGATTCGCCAAATCCATTGATTTCAAAAGCCCTCAAGTATATACGCGAAAAAGGCGCTGCAAACCTACCCCGCGAAAAAGTTTTTATTGATGGAGACAGCCTCATTTTTAACGGTTTGGTTGACGCCCCCTTGAAACAAAAAAATGAAGCTTTTTTAGAAGCGCATAAGAAATACATCGACTTGCAAATTATCGTCGAAGGAACCGAATCTTTCGGGATTAAAAATATTCGCGACTGCAAAAATGTCAAATTGCCATATAATCCGGAAAAAGACATAGAATTTTTCAGCGACAATTACTCGGAAATCGCCACATTGAAATCGGGGCAAATTATTTTGCTGCCTCCAGAATCCGCCCACGCTCCTCAAATAGGGGAAGGAAGCGTTCTAAAAGGCGTGTTTAAAATAAAAGCCTAAACAAGCCCTCAGGCTCCACAGCTAAGTTTCTTAACGCAATAGGCTTTAATCCTACAAAAAAAAGCGGCGGATTCCAAAAAGAATCCGCCGCTTTCAATTGCGCAAAATTTACATTTTTCCCCAATGCTTTAAAAGGGTCTCGCCAATTACGGACGGAGTTTCAGCAACGGCGATATTGGCGTCGAGAAGAGCCTTTATTTTATCTTCGGCGCCGCCGGAATTTCCTGAAACTATAGCCCCGGCATGCCCCATTCTGCGACCTTTGGGAGCGGTTCGACCTGCGATGAATGCAGCGCACGGCTTTTTGCAATTTTGCTTCAGCCATTCCGCGGCAATCTGCTCGCCGTTTCCTCCGATTTCGCCTATCATTACAATAGCCTCTGTCTGGGGATCGTCGTTGAACATCTTAACGGCGTCGAGATGGCTGGTTCCGTTTATCGGGTCACCGCCTATGCCTATAACTGTACTCTGGCCGTAGCCTAGACATGTCAACTGCCAAACCGCCTCATATGTCAAGGTGCCCGAACGGCTCACCACCCCGACTGTACCGGGTTTATGTATGTAGCCGGGCATTATGCCAATTTTGCATTCGCCTGGAGTAATTATGCCGGGACAATTCGGCCCGATCAGGCGCGATTTGCAGCCCTTTTGCATCAGGCGGGATTTCACTATTGCCATATCCCTAACCGGAATACCTTCAGTTATGCAAATAATTAAAGGTATTTCGGCATCGATTGCCTCCAAAATTGAATCGGCGGCAAACGGCGGCGGAACATATATTACGCACGCATTTGCGCCCTCCTTGCTGACGGATTCCGCGATTGTGTTAAAAACCGGAATTTTCTCGTCGAAGAGCATTCCGCCCTTTCCAGGGGTGACGCCCGCAACTATGTTTGTCCCGTAGTCTAGGCACTGGCGCGTATGGAAAGAGCCCGTGTTGCCTGTGATGCCGCTTACTACGACTCTCGTATCTTTATTAACAAGTACGCTCATTTTCTTATAAATTAAAGGTTAATGTTATTTGTTTTCCGACGCGACGATTTCAACAATCTTCTTTGCGGCGTCGGCAAGCGAGTCTGCGGTAGTCAATTTAATTCCGCTTTCGGCCAGCATTTGCCTGCCCTTTTCCACGTTTGTACCCTCAAGGCGAACTACAAGCGGAAGCGTCAAGCCAACATTTTTGACGGCAGCAATTACGCCCGCCGCTATAACGTCGCAGCGCATTATTCCGCCGAATATGTTTACCAAAATACCTTTTACATTCTTGTCTTTTAGGAGAATATTGAAAGCCTGGGTAATGGCTTCTTCATCTGCGCCGCCGCCTACATCTAGAAAGTTTGCCGGATTCCCGCCAAAATGTTTTATGATGTCCATAGTTGACATTGCCAATCCAGCCCCGTTTACCATGCAGGCGATATTGCCGTCAAGGGCGATGTAATTAAGCCCGTATTTGCCGGCCTCGATCTCCTTAGGATCTTCTTCATGCGGATCGCGCAATGCCTGGATTTCAGGATGGCGGAAAAGACCGTTGTCGTCAAAAGCGACTTTTGCGTCGAGGGCAATAATTTTATTCTCTTCTGTCAAAACCAGCGGATTAACCTCGACCATAGAGCAGTCTTTTGTCCAGAAAAGCTTATAAAGCCCAGTGATAACCGCTTTAAACTGCTTTTGGAGCTCCTTGTCGCCAAAACCATAGAAGAACGCCAGTTTGCGAATCTGGAAAGGCTGCAGCCCGATATCCGGATCGACAAGCATAGTCATTATCTGGTCTGGAGTTTCCTCCGCAACTTTTTCTATATCCATTCCTCCCGCTACCGACGCGACAATCGCAACCTTGCTCGTTGCCCTATCCATCAATATCGAAAGATAAAATTCCTTTTTAATATTCTCCGCTTCGGCAAAGAAAATAGTTCCCACAACTTTTCCGGCTGGGCCTGTCTGCTTTGTGATTATTGTATTGCCCAACATTCTCTTGGCTGTTGCGGCGGCTTCTTCGCGCGGAACGAATTTTACTCCGCCCTTGAACCCGTCTACAAAAACGCCTTTGCCGCGGCCTCCGGCGTGTATTTGCGATTTGACGACTACATGGTCGCCTTTTATGGCGGCTATGGCTGCGTCGAATTCAGCTTCGGATTTTGCAGCGACACCGCTTTGAACGGGTACGCCGAACTCTTCAAAGAGTTCTTTTGCCTGATATTCGTGAATATTCATATACTCCTATTTATTGCTAATTGTAAAAACTATTAACATCCCGAAAACATTAGCTCGGGAACAATTTTCTTATGCGCACATAAGCTA
This sequence comes from Coraliomargarita sp. CAG:312, assembly GCA_000438015.1. Taxonomy (GTDB): domain Bacteria; phylum Verrucomicrobiota; class Verrucomicrobiia; order Opitutales; family Intestinicryptomonadaceae; genus Merdousia. The sequence goes on from FR901623.1 coordinate 60,269, forward strand.
CTACATTTTCCGGATAAATCAAGCATATTTTTGAAAAATTACGCCATCTCAATCGTTTGACTAAAGAGTTCTTTGTTTCAAAGAAAAGATAGTTGATATAAAATACAACGTTTTACAATTTAAACTTCAGATTTTCACAAACCCAGAGCGGCTTCGATATAGTTTAAGTTCAACAACTTGATTTCCAGAATTAAAATCTTATAGCGTATTTTTTTAACTCTTTACGCTGGTATGACGTATATGAATAAAACTTAACAAGCAGCGCAATTATCCATATCAAGAAAGCGGCGCCCGAGAATAGAACAAAAGCGCTGGGGGTGAGAAACACCGCATGGACTTTGCGGACATAATTTAGAAGCTGGAAGTGCAAGCCAGCCAAAGTGAGAGTAAACCACAGAGCCAATAAAAGCCCAAAGTCAAAAAAGCTTACCGAATTTAAAGGGCTTCCCTTTCTTGGCTTAATGTGGTCACCAAAGTACGATATGTACGCAAACGGCCCGATAAGAACTATATCCACCAAAAATAGCGCCAATGATACAGCCATCTTATAACTGCGCGCAAAAGTTTTTTGCATCGTGTCGCCTATTTCCGGAAATTTTTGAGCCAAGGCGGACAAATCGGACATTGGCGTTATATTGAAATACAGAAGCGCAAGAATGGAAATGGCCACAAAGCACAAGAATATGCGCCCTGTGACAGCTTTCTTTTTTTCCATCCACTCTTTCGACTCTATTTGCATCTTCGGTCAGCCCAATATTTTTTCTGCGGTATCCAAGTCTTTAAAACTCATGACCATTACCGGATTACCGTTTTGCGGCCTGGTAAGAGCATACATGTATTCTATATTCAGGCCTACGTCCGAAGTCCGTTTTAGAATTGATAAAAGGGCTCCGGGCTTGTCTTCCACCTCAACAGCCAAAACATCTATTACTTTGGCAAAAAAACCGTTTTCTTTTAGGGCGGAAATAGCGGTATCGGTTTTGTCAACAATTGCGCGGACAATTCCGTAATCGCGCGTTTCGGCGATTGTTATTGTCTGCAAATTTACCCCGGCTTCCGCCAGCACCTTGCAGAGTTTTTCCAAATGCCCTGGCGTATTCTCCAAAAATACGGATATCTGTTTTATTCTCATGGCTTATATCCTAGATTTTGCGGTTGTCTATTACGCGCTTCGCTTTTCCCTCGGAACGCGGAATTTTATTAGGCTCAACTATTCTGACTTCAATTCTTATTCCCGTTATGTTCATTATAGAAGTTTGAATCTTTTTGCGCAATGCGTCCAATTGCGATATGCTGTCGGTATAGAATTCGTCTGCGACTTCCACTTCTACGGTGACCGTGTCCAAATCCTTCAGCCGCTCCAATATTATTCTATAATTTGGAGTGCATTCTTCCACGCGCATCAGGGCAACCTCGATTTGCGACGGGAATACATTTACGCCGCGAATTATAAACATGTCGTCGCTGCGCCGGCCGATGCGGCGTATGCGGCGGATTGTTCTGCCGCACTTGCACACTCCGGTCATTATTGAAGTGATATCATGAGTGCGGTATCGCAGTATAGGCATAGCCCTCTTTGCCAGAGTCGTTATGACAAGCTCGCCTTCTTCGCCGTCAGGCAGGGGCTCGCCTGTTTCAGGATCCACTATTTCAGGATAAAAGAAATCTTCAAAAATATGAAGCCCGTTCTGTTCGCAACACTCGCCGCCCACCCCGGGGCCGACTATTTCCGACAGCCCGTAAATATCAAACGCCTTGATATTTGTATTTTTCTGCATAAACTGGCGCATCTGCTCAGACCAGGGTTCCGCCCCAAATATGCCTATTTTCAAGGGCAACTTCTTCATATCCACACCGTATTTTGCAGACTCCTCGATTATATGTATAAAATAACTAGGAGTACAGCTTATTGCAGTTGAGCCAAAATCCCTCATTATCATAAGCTGGCGCTCTGTATTTCCGCCGGAAGCAGGTATGACAGTGCATCCCATTTCCTCGGCTCCTCCGTGCAATCCCAAACCGCCGGTAAAAAGCCCATAGCCGAAACAAACCTGCATAAAATCTCCGCGGTTGACCCCGAACATCGCCAAAGCCCTCATGACAGACTCGCGCCAAACCTGCATATCCTCTTTTGTATATCCTACTACAATAGGCTTTCCGGTAGTTCCGCTTGAAGCGTGCAACCTAACAACTTCGCTGGAGGGAACCGCAAACATTCCGTACGGATAAGTATCGCGCAAATCGGTTTTTTGGGTAAAAGGAAGCTTTGAAATATCGTCTATCGACTTTATGTCGGAAGGCTTGACGCCAAGCTTATCCATGCGCCCGCGGTGGAGAGGGACATTTTCGTAGGCGAGCTTTACAATCTCCGACAAGCGTTGGGATTGCAAACGGCGCAACTGTTGAACAGGCAGAAAATCCATCGCGCTCGCGGGATGAAAGTTTCCGTTTTTATCGTTCCAATTATGAGACATCTTTTATTTCGGTTTTAAATTATTATTTTTTTGAAGCGCGTCCAAGCAAAAAAGCTTCTTCGTTTGCCTGGTGGAGTTTTTCAGGAAAGAATTTTTTTAGAACATCAAGCCATTTTTCCGCCGGAATATCCAAATAGTTGCTTAGGACTCCAAGCGCGGCAACATTTATAGCCTTTAAGCTCTTAAGTTTTGAAACGTCGAAATCAGCCGGAGAAATGACAACCGCTCCTTCCGCCAGCGAGACTTTATGGACGTCCGACCATTCAGGCTCCAGGGATAGCAGATAATTGACGCATTTTTCAGGAATCATAGGGCTTATGACTTTTTTACCGAAGCGCACGTCGCTTGAAATTGAACCTCCGCGCTGCGACATTCCGTGAACTTCGGCTTTTTTTACATCGTAGCCGCACTCAAAAAGAAGTTCGCTGAGAACTAAAGAGGCCTTAAGCACGCCCATTCCGCCGAGTCCTGCGATTCTTATATTAGTTACCTTGTCTTCCATAAAATTACGCCTTTCTTTTTGCCAATTGAGCCGCTGCAAGGATGCAAGTCTGCCTAAGGACTACGAGCGTAAGTTCGTTTGTCTTCATTTTCTCGGCAATAAATTCTTTTATTTGAGCGCCCTCGCGCACAGGATTGAAAACTCTTACATTTTGTATTCCGATAGCCTCGGCAACCCGCTCAATAGAAACGGCGTTCGTGGGGGTATGGTCAAGTTTTCTTCCAGTCCCTGGATTTTCCTGCTGGCCAGTCATGGCAGTAGTCGAATTGTCAACCACAACCACGATATGCCCTGTTGGCGGTGGATTGTAAACCATCTCCAAGAGCCCGGTCAATCCGCTATGCATAAACGTGCTGTCCCCTATTACGCTCACGACCTTTCTGGCTTTTTCCTCGGGCAAAACCTTGCGAAGCCCCAATCCCATTCCAATCGACGCTCCCATGCAAATTTGCATATCCATTCCGCTTATCGGCTTCATAGCAGCCAAAGTGTAGCAGCCGATATCGCCAGCCACTATGCATCCCAGCTCGACAAGGGGGGCAAAACTAAACACATGCGGACAGCCTTTGCACAACTGCGGCGGCTTCATTTTTAGAACCGGCTGCGAGTAATCCAAATTTCCGGCTATTTGGGCTTTTACTGAATCTACATTTAATTCCCCAAACCTCCACTTCTCCGCGCGGTCTTCGACGTTTATTCCGGCGGCCTTGAGGTGCGTCGTCATATAAGGATCGCCCTCCTCCACCACAACTATGCGCTTATAGTTCTTAGCGAATTCGGCTATGCTCTCCACGGGCAGCGGATGGCTCATTCCTACCTTGAAAAATCCGGCATCCGGAGCCGCCTCGAGGGCGTGCTGGAACGCAACGCCGTCGGCAATAATAGCCAAATCGCGGGATTTGGAATCTATTATCTTATTGGGTCCCTCTTTATTGTTCCATGCGCGCATATCCGCCAATTTTTGGCGCAGCCTTAAATGCGCTGGCTTGGCAAACCCCGGAACCATAACGCGGTGCGAAATATCTTTGTTAAAATCCGCCACCGGCAAAGGAGCGGTTTCGCCGTCGCAATATTCAACTATCGTGTTGCTATGCGCAATGCGTGTTGTAGTGCGGATTATAAAAGGGATTTGCCAGCGATGGGACAATTTAAAGGCAAGCTTAACAAAATCGTACGCTTCTTGTGAATCGGACGGCTCAAGAACCGGCAGCCCTCCGGCATGCGCCAAAGAACGGGTATCCTGTTCATTTTGGCTGGAAGCCATTCCTGGATCGTCGGCAACAATCGCAACCATGGCCCCTTGAACGCCGCTGTAAGATGCCGTAAAAAATAAATCCTGCGAAACATTCAAGCCAACATGCTTCATCGTAACCAAAGAATTGCTCTCCGCGAAAGCCACTCCCAACGCAACTTCCGCTGCCACTTTCTCATTAGGAGCCCATTCCGCGCTTCCGCCAAGAGCCGAGAACACCTCCAGTATTTCCGTAGACGGCGTTCCCGGATACCCCACTCCAAGAGCGCAGCCGGAATGCAAAGCCCCCAAGGCTATAGCTTCGTTGCCGCTCAATAATTTTCTCTTTATATTTGCCATATCGATTAGTTCTAAAGAAATGAAATTTTTATAAAATCACTTTTTCGCGGATGTTGAAAGCCTTTTTTTAGAGCAACTTTTTGCCGATTTTACGCTCTAGAGCCATTTTGATACGCTCCCGGCTGCCTTCGGAATCCAAGCCGGGCATCTGCAAAAGCCATTCATAAACCGCGCCGCGCGATTCTTCAGGCATAATCGGCTTTGATACAAGCAACTCCTCCAAATCCCGAACAACTTTTTCGGATATTGTATCTATCATTTTTGAGGCAGCGGCAACCCCCGACATTGAAGATGAATATGACGTGGACTCGTCCATCATATGTTCGCAGAAAGCTTTCTTATAAAGCATGGAAGAATCTGCGAGCAAGACTTTTGTGCGGGGATAAAAAGAAGACATTAAATTCCATGGAAGTTTTTCTTCAATTCCGGCACAGTCTCCGCCTCCGCGGAAATCCGTGCGCAAAATCAAAGACGGGATATCCGCAAATTTTGCAAACATAAATTCAACGACCGTGCCGCTGTCAAGCTCGGAGCCGTCATAGTTAAAGACCGCCAAATCGCACTGTATGAGGTTGGTTATATCCTCGTCCCTTATCATCTTTGGGGAAAATTTGCGATTTTCAAAATTCTGCGGCAAAGCGCATCTGAACCTGCCGTTTGACACTCTATAAATCGATTCCGCCAATGCCGAATTTCCAAGCAAATCTTTGTGGTTAAAAAGCGCTCCCGCAAAATATACGTAAAAAAATTCTTTGCCATCATCCATAAATATCCTAAAATTTGACTTTAAAATTCAACTATTTTACGATTAATACTCCTTAAATAAAGGGCAAAAATTTGTAAAACAAAAAGGTATAATAAAATTATGCAATATCAGTTCAAAGCGGAAGTAAAACAAGTATTGGACATAGTAATAAACTCGCTGTACACCGACAAGGAAATCTTTGTGAGGGAACTCGTATCAAACGCATCCGACGCGTCGGAAAAACTGCGCTACGCAAAACTCTCCCAAGACAAAACTCCCGCCGAAGACGAGCTAAAAATTAAAATATCCCTGGACGATAAAGCCCAAACTTTTACAATAGAGGATTTCGGAACCGGCATGACAAACGCCGAGCTTGTTGAGAATCTGGGAACGATAGCCCATTCGGGATCAAAAGCTTTCGTTGAGGCGCTAAAAGAAGCCAAAGGCAATATTAGCGACGGGCTTATAGGCCAATTTGGAGTCGGATTTTACAGCGTTTTTATGGTGGCGGACAAGGTTGACGTTTACACGAAATCCGAAGATTCAACCGGTGCGCACTGGTCGTGCGACGGTTCGGAAAACTTCACAATAGAAGACTTTGAAAAGCCGGAACGCGGAACGAAAATCGTCGCGCATTTGAAGGATGAATACAAGGAGTTTGCAAATTCCGCGCGCATAAAAGGGTTGGTGGAAAAATACAGCGCTTATGTAGAATTCCCTATTTATGTGGGAGACGAAAAGGTAAATACCCACCAGGCAATATGGTTAAAAGCCAAATCAGAACTCTCCGACGAGCAGTATTCTGACTTCTATAAATTCCAAAGCCACGCTTTTGACAATCCTTTGGATTGGCTCCACTTCAAGGCAGACGCCCCAGTTGAACTAAACGCTTTAATATACATTCCGAACGACAACCCAGAACGGCTGGGATTGGGCAAGAGCGAATGCCAAGTAGCCCTATACTGCAAAAAGGTCCTCATAGATCCATCCCCAAAGAATTTATTTCCCGAATGGATGAGATTTACAAAGGGCGTCATAGACAGCTCGGACATACCTCTCAATATATCGCGCGAAAGCATGCAGGACACAGGTTTGGTAAAAAAGCTGGGGCGCGTAGTTCTAAAGCGTTTTATAAAGCACCTTGGAGAGCTATCAAAAAAAGACGCCGAAAAGTACGCAAGATTCTTTAAGACCTTTGGCAATTTTATAAAAGAGGGCGCTGCGATGGATTTTGAAAACCGCGCGGAGCTGTCAAAATTGTTGCGTTTTGAATCCAGCGTAAACGAAAGCGGAACAACCGTAAGCCTTGAAGATTACGTGGGAAGGATGAAGTCAGACCAAAAAGAAATTTACTACGCTTCAGGACAAGATAGAAATACAATTGAAAGCGCGCCTTATGTTGAAGCATTTAAAACTCGCGGATTTGAAGTATTGTACCTCTACGAACCGATAGATTCTTTCCTTGTAGGGAACTTAGGCTCATACGCGGAAAAACCATTCGCCAGCGTCGACTCTGCAGAGTTAAATCTCGGAGACGCTCCTGAAACTCCGAACACTGGAAGCGCGCTGCCGGACGATAAATTAAATGCTTTAAAAGACTGGATAAAATCGACTCTTTCTCCCGACCAAGTCACGGAAGTACTAACGTCCGGAAGATTGGTCGACAGCCCTGTAGCAGCACTAAATGCGGACAGCATATCGCCGCAAATGAGAAGCATACTAAAGGCTATGAATCCGGACTCTCCTATGCCTGCTCCCATAATCAAGCTTGAAATCAATCCCCGCAGCGATGTCATAAAAAACCTATCTGCCCTCAAGGACTCGGATCCTGAGTTGGGCAAGCTGGTATTGGAACAATTGTACGACAACGCTCTTTTGGCGGCGGGCTTGTTGGAAAACCCGCGCAACATGGCAAAACGCCTAAATGAGCTTCTAGCCCGGGTAAAGCCCTAATTTGCCTGGGAAACATAGAAGCATCGCATAAAAAATCCTTGGATAAAGTCCGGTCTAGATAGCTTCTAGAGATGCTGGAAAACTTTTGAATCTAAGACTGGATAAATTTGCACATGTAGAAGATTCAACATATAATGCCGCTTGGAATAAAAAAATTTAAATTATTCTTGACTGCCGGCGTTAAAAATCTACTTTGTTGCGAATAAAAATTTGCCAGGATAGCTCAGCGGTAGAGCAGAGGACTCATAAGCCTTTGGTCGGTGGTTCGAATCCACTTCCTGGCACCACCTTTAAGAGCCCGTAAATCAAGGATTTGCGGGTTTTTTTGTGTCCAAATTTAGAAAAATCGAAAAATTGGGAAAAAAGCCCTCAATCCCTTTATTCATGCGGGTTTCAAGGCGTTTTGGCGAAAATCCGAAAATCGCCATTTTAGACTGATTTTCATAACTTACTTATTATAAATATAGTTATGAAAAATCGCTTTCCGTAAAATGCCTTATTTTTGCGTTTTCAGCCCCCAAAAGTGGCGACAAAGTGGCGACGAAAAATAAAGGATTTCCCCGCTGTTTATAAGGGCTTTCGAGAATAGGAAAAATATTTGTCGCCAAAAAAGTGGCGACAAGTGGCGATTGGGTACAAAAAAACGCCCAAATTTTGGCTTAAATGGGCGTTTTCGTATAATCTTCTAATTTATAATTCTAATCAATTCTAGAGGCGTTTAATCGCTTTTATGGGGCTATCTTATGCCCAAAACCTCTTCAACTACTGTTCGCTTCCTGTCTCCCGTGTACTCAATGCC
>FR901624.1:0-196 GCA_000438015.1 Coraliomargarita sp. CAG:312
GCACGCCGCCTCGCATAATAGCAATAAACATGCTTTTACTGCGCGTCGGCGTGCGGCACTATAGAAAAATTGCCTTCCGGAACAAATAACTGCTTTTCCCGCAAGTTTTTTTATTTGACTGCCGCTTTCAAAATATGGTAAATTTTAACTGTTGACGGATGCGATTTACACCGTCAAATGCGGGGAGGATTAACTT
>FR901624.1:205-6798 GCA_000438015.1 Coraliomargarita sp. CAG:312
AATGCGGGGAGGATTAACTTTTACCGCCTAAAAACAGGAAACAAAAAAAAACAAAGAATATGGATAGAAGAAACTTCATAAAAAATAGCGCAATTATCGGCGCGGCGGCTGCGTTGCCCCGCTTTAGTTATGCACAAGTAAAAGGCAACGACAGAATTAAAGTCGCCTTAGTCGGCTGCGGCGGCCGCGGAACGGGAGCCATGTGCAATATGATTGCAGCCGACAATAATATCCAATTGGTCGCAATGGGAGACCTCTTTGAAGGCAAAGCCGACGCTTCTGCAAAAAAGATTTATGAATTTGCAAAAAAAACTGTCGGAGAAAACAAAGCCACCGACATTATAGATCCGTCTAAAGTTAAAAAATTTGTTGGCTGGGACAACTTAGACCAGGTTTTGGCTGAAGACGTCGATTTGGTCGTCGAAGCAACTCCCCCGGTTTTCCGCACGCCGCATTATGAGAAAATCGTCGCTGCCGGCAAACACGCATTCCTCGAAAAACCCGGCGCAGTTGACGTTGAACAAGGCCGAAAAATGTACGCACTCGCAAAGGAAGCAGAAAAAAAAGGTCTTTGCGTCGTATGCGGCAACCAGCGCCGCTACGATAACCGCTATCAAGATATGATAAAGCGCATGCAGGACGGTGAAATAGGCGAGCTTCTGTCAGGACAGTGCTACTGGAACAACGGCGGATATATTGGAGCTTGGGCAAACGGCCCGGAAGGAACTGAAGAAACGCTCGAATATCAAATCCGCAACTGGTGGTGCTTTATTTGGGCGTCAGGCGATAATATTGTCGAACAGCATGTGCATAATATTGATGTGTTAATGTGGGCGTTCGGCAACGACCGCATGCCAGTCGAAGTTGCCGGTCTCGGCGGCAGAAGCACAGACCTGCCCTGCCCGCGCTTCGGAGACAGATTCTCGCACTTCGCAATAGACTACGATATGGGAGACGGATTGAGAATGGCAAGCTACTGCCATCAAGACCCAAATACCTCATCCAACGTCAGCGAACGAATTATCGGAACAAAAGGAATTTTCCAAGGATTGCGCCTAACTGACCATAAGGGAAAGACTATTTGCGAATCTCCCAAGCTTGAATTAGACCCATATATCGCCGAACACAAGTATCTTCTTGGCGCAATTCGCTCAGGAAAGAGGGTTAACGAGCTAAAGAATCTGATGAACTCAAATATGGTAGCCATAGCCGGAAGAATGAGCGCTTTCTCCGGCAAGAGATTCAAATACGAATGGATGGAGAAAAAATCCAAAGAAAACATCGTTCCAAAATCAGTTGATTTCAATGCAAAAACCCAGGACCTTGGAATTAAGAACCCAGTTTCAGTTCCGGTTCCAGGAAAATATGCGCTGATATAATAAGTAAACGTAAAACAAAATCCAGGCTCATAAGGTGCCTGGATTTTTTTTTGCGCAGGTAAATCCGCAAACAATTTTTACTGATTTTTAGATAATGCTTAAATCTAGAAATTTTTAGATAACCGCGCCCAAGGCGTACAGCTAATTCCCAATATAAAACAAAACGCCGACTTTTTGCAAAAATCTGCGCCCCAAGAAAAGGCATTTTTCAACGGGCGCATCAATGCGGAAAGCTAGTTTACAAACTTCGGCCTCAAAGCGTTTAGCGCTTGCGAGTGGATCTGGCATATGCGGGCTTCAGTAAGGCCAAAATCTTTAGCGATCTCTCCAAGTTTCTTCTCCTGAAAATAATATCCCTCTATGACCTTGCGCTGCTTTTCAGGAAGATTGGCTATATTGCGCCTAACACTCTCCGACATTTCGCGCGATTCGATTTCCTCTACCGCTGTCGGGATATTCTCGTCGGCTATCGACTCTGAAAAGCTTGGCGCGGAAGCTTCAGTAGAATCTGCGCTGTCGTTCAGAGATACAAAACTGTAAGACTGCGTACGGCGCATAATTTTATTAAACTGCTTTTGGGAAACACCCATTTCAAGGCGCAATTCGGCATCGCTGGGAGCGCGCCCCAAACGCTGCTCCATGGCCTCTTTTATGCGCTCTATATTTTTGGCGTCGCTGCGGGCAGACCGGGACATGTAATCCAAGTCGCGCAACTCGTCTATTATCGCGCCACGAACACGCGTTGAAACATAGCCGTCGAAACTATCTTTCCTTGACGGATCCAATTTGCGAACCGCGTCCGCCAAACCAGATACGCCCGACGAATGGAGTTCGTCCAAATCGGCGTGCGAAGGAAGCTTGGAACGCATGGAGTTAACCACCTTGCGAACCATCGGATAATATTTAACAAACAACTCTTGCTGCTTTTTGGTCAGCACCTTGTCTTTATTTGTTTTCTTTGCAGCTATAGTTGACATAATTTTTTTAGGGAAATTGTTTCCCTCCTCTTTCTATTTGACAATAAAGCAGGCAGAATGTTCTGCATTTGCTTTCATTTTTATATTAACAGATTTCATGCCAATATGTGCAACGCCAAGTTTATATCCACATCTTTTGATTTTTCAACGAGTTAGCTAACGCGCATAAGTATTAACAACTGCGACAGGCACTTTTTGTCTTAGTCTTGTGCGACATTTTTTCCCATTTTTTATATATTTTTTTATCTAATTCCCGATTTAAATGAAAATAAGAAAAGAATTGAAAAAACATAGCATTACGCAATTATACTAGGATTTAATATGTCCGAACAATTAGACAGTGCAACAGCCTTGAGATATGCGCGCATAAGAAGAGTCAAAAAGCTTCTGCGCCCTATGCCGCGCCGCACAAACCTGCATAAGTATCCGGTTATAAAGTGGTTTGCGAACTACGCGCGCAAATGTTCATACATTTGGAGTTTTAAACGCGCAAATGTAATATCAGCTATTTATCTAGGTTGGATAATTGCGCTAATTCCCATGTACGGACTTCAAATGCTGACGGCTTTTATATTATGCCTTCCGTTTCGCGCTAATTGCCTTGTGGCAATGGCTCTGCAATGGATTACAAATCCGCTTAGCATACCTTTCATCATGGTGGGACAATATATGTTGGGCGACTATATTATAGTTAAATTTTTTAACGCCTCGGAAAGCGTAGGGCAAAGGCTGTTGGAAAATTTACGCAAGTCCTCTTTTGAAGAATTGCTTGCGACACTCTGGAACACTATTAGCGATTGGGGCGTAATAGCGCATCTGGTATCGGCAACCCTGCTCGGAGGTTTTATAATTGCAATTTGCGGAGCAATCGTTTCTCATATCGCCTACGCCTTATATCTTAAACGGTTCGAGATAAAAAAGGGAAACTGCGCCTCTGACGATGAAAATTAAAAATATATTCCGCATCTTTGCTATTATTCTGATATTTTTTGCAGAATCGATATATTCCCACGCAGCAGCCGCCCCTAAAATAATGCTGGGAATAGACGTTTTAGAGAGCATGGGCTTTAAGCCTATCGCAGGGAAAAGAGTCGGGCTTTTAACCCACCCTGCCGGAGTCAACAGATACGGGAAAAGTACCATAGACATATTGAATTCAGCAAGAAACGTAAATCTATGCGCGCTTTTCGGCCCTGAACACGGAATTTACGGGAACGAAAAAGCCGATGTTCCCGTGCTAGACAAAATAGATAAACGCACCGGGCTTCCCGTTTATTCGCTGTACGGCAAATACCGCAAGCCTACTCCGGAAATGTTGAGAAAAATAGATGTCTTGGTTGTGGACCTTCAAGATGTTGGATCGCGCTCTTACACATACGCAAGCTGCATGTTGAGGGCAATGGAGGCATGCTTTGAAAATGGGAAAGAAGTTGTAGTGTTAGACAGGCCAAACCCCCTGGGAGGGCTTAAAGTCGACGGACCTCCCTTGGATTTAAAATTTAAAAGTTATGTGGGAATGTTTAGAGTCCCATACGTCCACTCAATGACTATCGGGGAACTTGCAAGGTTCGCCAAAGGCACGGAAGGCGCAATGGAGATAACTTCCAAAGCCCAGCGCAACGGACGCCTGACTGTCATCCCTATGCGGGGATGGAAACGCTCAATGCTTTGGCCCGACACAGGATTAAAATGGGTTCCAACGAGTCCGGCAATCCCGTCTCCAGCTGCGGCATTCGGATATTCTATGACAGGTTTGGGATGCCAGGCTGGAGGCTTTCAGCACGGATACGGCACCCAATATCCGTTCAGAATGCTTACTTTTCCTAATAAGACGCCGAAACAAATAGAAGCGGAACTTCGCAAAGCGGACATTCCCGGGCTTTCATACAGGCCAGTATCGGCAAAAGATAAAAAAGGCAAAAGCGTCGACGGACTTTACGTTCTAATAAATGACTGGAACAAAGTTAACCCAACAGAGATAAGTTTTCATCTGATGCGTATAACCTGCAAATTTAACGGCGGAAATATATTTAGGCACCTGCCGGAACAGCAGGCGTTGCTATTCAATAAGCATACCGGCTCTGAAGCATGGTGGCGGGAACTCTATACAAAAGGCGCCAATGCCGATGTTGAAAAGTTTGTCGCCCAATGGAAAAGAAACAACGCCGCCTTCCAAAAATCTATCCAAAAATTCCGCCTCTACAATTGAGGCAAATGACAATAAAGTAAAACGGCAAACGCATGAGCTTCGACATAGAAAAAATTCGCCGGCAATTTCCGGCACTTGCGGAAAAAACAAAATCCGGCAAGCCGATTGTTTATTTCGACAACGCCGCAACATCCCATAAGCCGCAATGCGTGATAGACGCAATATCTGATTTCTACGCGCACAACAACGCCAATATCCACCGAAGCGCCCACGACCTGAGCGAGCGCGCGACAATCGGTTATGAAAGAGCGCGCGAAAACGTAAGAAACTTCTTGAATGCCGACGACTCCTATTGCGCAATATTTACCAGAGGGGCCACGGAAGGGCTTAATCTTGTGGCATCGTCTTGGGCCGGCGCAAACCTAAAGCCCGGCGACGAAATTCTGCTTACGCAAATGGAGCACCATGCCAATATTGTCCCATGGCAAATTGCGGCAGAACATACCGGAGCAGAAATAAAAGTGGTAAAAATCCTGCCGGACGGCTCCCTAGACATGGGCGACTTAAAAAATAAGCTCTCAGAAAAAACAAAAATCGTATCGGTAGCCCACGCCTCAAACGTACTAGGAACAATAAACGATATCGCAGCCATAGGCGCAATGGCGCATTCCGCAGGAGCAAAGTTCTGCGTCGATGCCGCGCAGTCGGCTCCGCATTTCTTGGACGACATATCAAAATCAAACTGCGATTTCCTGTCTCTTTCTGCGCACAAGCTTTTTGGCCCAACGGGAATAGGCGCGCTTATAGCCAAACGCGAAATTTTAGATTCAATGCCTCCATACCAAGGCGGCGGCGATATGATAGATTCCGTATCGTGGAGCGGAACCACCTTCAGGCCCTCCCCGGAACGCTTTGAGGCCGGAACTCCAGATATAGCCGGGGCATTTGGATTTTCCGCAGCAATAGACTACCTGCGCAAACTCGACATCCCCGCTGCCAGAGAACATGAACACCGGCTTTTGGACCAATTGACAAAGCGACTGTCCGATATAAAAAATCTAAAGATTTTTGGAGCGGCAAAAGACAAGGTTTGCGTAGTTTCATTCTCCGTTGCAGGAGTGCATCCCAACGATATATCGGTACTATTAAATGCGTCTGGAATAGCCATAAGGACAGGGCACCATTGCGCCGAACCCCTCATGGGGACTCTGGGCGTGGACGCAACCGCAAGAGCGTCTTTGGCTTTTTACAATACGGCTGAAGAAGTGGATTTCTTCGCGGATAAACTTGAGCGCGCCGTGGCTATGCTTGCGTAGCTGCATGCAAAGATAAAAAAGAAGCCAAGCGGTTGTCAGCCTAGGCAAACTCCGCTTCCCTTGAAGAATTTTCTGACATGGCGCGACAAATCCGCCTCCTGGTCCAAAGGTTTTCCGCACAATATCCAATCGGCGAATTCACGGGCAAAATATGGGCTTAAAGCGTATCCCTTTGAGCCAAATCCGTTAAAGGAAAGCACTAAATGGTTTTCTGGGTGGCATCCCAAGTGCGGGCGGGTTGTGGCAGTGCACGGACGGACCCCTGCGGAATGTCCAATAATCTCCACTCCAGAAGAACCGCGTATAATTGATGGAACCGCACCCAAGAGCTCCTCGCGGGCGGCGGAAGTTGGGATAGAATCCAAGTTTTCCCTGTCCCAAGTAGAACCTATGCGGAAGGAGTCGTCCGAACATTTCATTATCCAATTTCCGCGGTGCACTACATGCTCCGGAAGCAAAGCCGATCCTTTCAATGTTAAAATTTCTCCCTTTGCAGGCCTGTACGGAAGCCATGAAAAAAACGGATTTTCAAGAACCCTCCATCCGTCCGCGAATATTATTTTTTTTGCCCTAAAATTTCCATACTCTATCCCGCCGCTAAAAAATTTCAATGCGCCGTATTCAAACCTGCAAAAAAATAGAACACCCCTTTCAAGGAAATATTTTCTCAAGGCCTCCATCAAAACCCGGGTCTCGACCCACGCCGAATGCTCTATTTCAAAAGATCCAAACGAATCGTTTAGCGAAGGAAATGCCCCGCCTGGAAAGCTTC
>FR901624.1:6810-9805 GCA_000438015.1 Coraliomargarita sp. CAG:312
AAATGCCCCGCCTGGAAAGCTTCCGCCTATATATGGAACATAATCAGGCTCGCATAGCCTTCGGTTCCAAAGCCCACGCTCGGCTTCAGACTTGCAAAGCTGCAAAATCTTACGCGGATGGTAGAACTTTGAATGCAGCCGGGATTCCAACAATTCATAAAATTTTTTCGCGTAGGGATGCGCCAAAGAACTACGCCAGCTCTTGACAAGCCGCTGCCCGGTTATTGGATTTATTACGCCCGCCGCAACAAGACATGCGGCGTCTTTCCAGTTCTCGTCGAAAACCGCCACGCTCTTACCGCGGCTAAGAAACTCAACCGCCAAACAGGAGCCAGCTATTCCCTGCCCGACGATTATGAAATCTATATCGCGCATGAGTTAAAATAATCCGCCTTCCACAACCGAATCCAAGCCTATCGCATTCCATGCTTTCTGCGTTAATACTCTGCCCTGTGGAGTCCTGCGCAAAAAACCTTCCTGAATGAGATATGGTTCGTGAACTTCTTCCAATGTGTCGGCCTCCTCGTTTACGGCTACCGCTATGGTTCCCATGCCAACTGGTCCCCCGCGGTAATTTTGTGCCATCACGCGCAACATGCGCTTATCCATTTCATCGAGGCCGTTTTCGTCTATCTCGAGAAGCTCAAGGGCATCTACGGCAACCTGGCGGTTTATCGCGCCGTCAGCCCTTTCCTGGGCGTAGTCGCGCACAAACCTCACTAGATTGTTTACTATTCGCGGAGTTCCCCTGGCCCGGCGGGCGATTTCGTCGGCTCCAAACCTGTCGATTTTTACGCCCAGCAATCCGCAAGTTCTCTGAACTATTGAGATTAAATCCTTCCTGTTGTAGTAGTCCAGACGGGTCTGCAAAGTAAATCTGCTGCGCAAAGGCGAAGTCAAAAGACCTGTGCGGGTTGTCGCCCCGATTAGGGTAAAACGGGGGACATTTAAACGCACGCTGCGGGCGTTCGGGCCCTGGTCTATCATTATGTCTATGCGGAAGTCCTCCATCGCGCTGTATAGGAACTCCTCAACAGTGCGCGAAATCCTGTGAATCTCGTCAATAAACAGTATGTCGCCTTCCTGGAGATTGGTAAGCAATCCAGCAAGATCGGACGCCTTTTCGATGACGGGGCCGGATGTCACGCGGACTTGGGCGCCCATTTCGTTTGCCAGTATAAAAGCAAGCGTCGTTTTTCCTAATCCGGGCGGGCCGTGCAATAGAATGTGGCTTAAAGTATCGCCTCTGCGCTTAGCCGCACCAACCATAACCTTCAGGCGTTCGACTGTCTTTTCCTGTCCGGTGAAAGCGTCGAAACCGGCAGGTCGCAACGACGCGTCCAAATCGTCATCTTTATGGGCCAATGCCTCTTGGAGATAATCAGTGCCTTTATCCATTTCAAAAAAAACTTTACTTGGCTGAAATTTAGATACACCCTACACTTCTTTAAAAGATTGTGAAGATAAATTTTGTCAGATTGCAGAATTTCAGGAATGTCGAATTCGCCGAGGCGGATTTAGATTCCCGTTCGGTATGGATTTGCGGGCAAAATGCACAGGGGAAAACAAACCTATTGGAAGCTCTCGGGTTGCTGCCGGCACTGCGATCTTTCAGAACGCAAAATTTGAAGGCGCTGGTGCGCCAATCCTGCAAAGAAGCGGCGATTCTAGCTTGCGTAGAAACATGCGGATCAGAATATAATGAAATCGAAATAAGGATTTCCGACAGGCGAAGCGTACGCATAGACGGCTCAGAAATAGACAAATTTTCCGATTACATAGGAAAATTTCCAGCTCTTGCAATGACATCCGAAGATATAAGAATTTTGCGCGACTCCCCCGATGTCAGGCGCAAGGACGTAGATATGTTCATATCGTCTATAGATCCGCAATATTTTGCTGCCTTGAAAAAATATTACGCTGCCCTTCCGCACCGCAACGCCCTCTTGAAAGACGGCGAGCAATCTTCGGCAATCTATGAGCCTTTTGAACTCCAAATGGCCGAAGCCGCCGCGGATATATCGCAAAAACGCCAGAAATGGCTTGACGAGATAGGGGAAATAGCCGGCATCCGGTATGCCGTGCTCGCTCGCGAAAACGGCGAGGACGCAAAAATACGCCTGAAATCTCCGTATTCCGGATATTCTGCCGAAGACTTTTCAAAACTATTCGAACGGGAGCGCAATGCCGATTTGGAAGCGCGCCTTACGCGCAAAGGCCCCCACCGCGACGACATGGCTTTTTATGTTGCGGGCCGGGACGCGAAACTATACGCCTCCGAAGGGCAGCAGCGCTCGGCTGTTATAGCCCTAAAACTTGCACAGTTTGAAATACAAAAAAGGACAACCAAAACCGAACCGCCAATTTTATGCGACGATATCCTAGGCGAGCTCGACGCATACAGGCGCGCCGCCTTTTGGGATTGCGTAAGCCCCACCGCCCAGGTTATAGCAACCTCAACAATTCCCGCGCCTGCTGACGGAATCCGAAGCGATTGGAAAACCATAACCGTATCCAACGGAAAATTTCAATGAACTTCTCGCCCTTAGAAGAAAAAATAATAAAATCCGCGCGCGAAACAGGCGGCATTATGGACTGGAGCCGATACATAAACTTCTGTTTATTCGACCCTAAATTCGGATATTACGCCAAGCAGAAGCTGCGCGTAGGCAAAGACGGCGCCGACTTCTATACCGCCTCAAGCTTGAAGCGCAAGGTATTCGGAAGGCTCTTGAACGCATGCGCTGAAAATATTCTAAAATCCAAAGGCGCAAACGAAACCGTTTTTGAGAGAGTTGAAATCGGGGCAGAACCGAACTCCTGCATAACAGAATCCGCAAAAATTTTAAGGCTTGGCGACGATCTTATATTGCCGCAAAACACAATTTTATTTTCAAACGAGCTTCTAGACGCCAGGCCGTTTTCGCGCTTTAAATTCATTGGAGGCAAATGGTCTAAAGCATATTTGGATTTCTCGTCCGGCTCTTTCCCTCCG
>FR901624.1:9825-25246 GCA_000438015.1 Coraliomargarita sp. CAG:312
GAGAGATATTCCTCCCATCCGACGAGTCTGAAACAGCACTATTGGAGAAATATTTTCCCAAAGCAAAGGTGCAAGATTTCAGAATAGACTTCTCGTTCGACGCATGCGGTATGCTAGAAAAGCTGTGCGGGCAGGAATGGCGCGGAATGCTCTTATTCGCCGATTACTTTAGAAGCTCCGAGGAACTGTCAATTTTGCCCGGCGGAACGGCAAGAACTTATTTTAGGCACACTCAAGGAGAGAATTTCTTTTCGGAAGTTGGAAATACCGACATAACATTCTCGCCCTGTTCCGATCCTTTAATAGATATTGCCCTTGAATGTGGATTTTCGGAAGCCTTTGCAACAAGCCAGGAAGATTTCTTCATGAAATACGCAACCGAAGAAATAAGAAAAATTGCAACATCCCCCGATCCATTTTCTCCCGACAAGCGCGAACTCGCGCAATTGCTAAGCCCAGCCCACATGGGGTCGTGCTTTAGGATTTTATATGCCGCTAGATTTTGACCAGGCAGATGCCCAAATAATCGCGCAAAAGCTAACCCGCCATACTGAAATCCCATGGCCATGGCAGACGTCAACGCCGAGTCCGCAGCAGCAGTCCCAAACAGCGTCTTTTTACTATGGATTATACGCATGCCGAGACAGCGCGGCTATCAAAAAAATCTTAACGTTAAAATCCGACGAGGCAAAACCCAGCTTTCCTTATGCCGAAAAATAATCGCCGCATCCCGGACAAACACGGCGTCTTCAGATTTGTTTTTCGCAAAAACTAAACGGAACGCTCCCCGTAAAAAAGCCCGGCTTTATTTATAACCAAAGCATCCTAGCCTTCCAAACGCTTTATCAGCCAGTCCGCAGCCCCCATATCCTTGGGGGAATGAAGAAGAGAGCGCAATTTTTCGGCATACGAAAGAAACCGCCCGCGCTCGGACGGGTCGCACGCGCACCGCTGCATATACTTCGCAAGCTTCCGGGCCGATGCGTCGAATTGAATAAATTCGCGCCATGCGGGCTTGTCTAAAAGAATGTTTGCTATGCTGAGATATTTTATTTTCACAAGGCTTCTTCCAACTATATAAGTGATTGGATTGGCCTTGTACACAATAGCCCCAGGTATGCCTTCTAAAGAGCATGCCAGAGACATCGTTCCGGAACTCATCATAACCGCCTTTACCCCAAGGACTCCGCTTTCATTGCAAACAAGCCTGACCCTACCGGCGACATCCGGATTCTTTTCAAGCGCGCTTTCAAGCCTTTGCTTTATAGCGCTTGTAGGATAGACCGCCACCGCCCTCATGCCAGGGAGCAATCTAAGCGCCCCCAACATTACGGGGAATATGCGCGACACGGCAATGCCCCTGCTTCCTGCAAGCAAAAGAATTTCTCCGCAGGGATCGTACCTGACTGGCGGAACGTAAGATTTCTCCAAGAAAGGATGCCCGACAAAATCTACCCTCAAAGAGGTGTCGGAATAACATTCAACCTCAAAAGGAAATATGACAGCAAGAGCGTCCAAAGTGTCTGCCATCTTAAACCGACGCTTGGATTTCCACGCCCAAATTTGTGGGCTAATGTAATAGAGGGTTTTAACGTTTCCGCCGCCTTTTGCGCTGATGCCGCGCTTTTTTAGCATAGAGGCTATCAGCATGTTAAACCCCGGATAGTCGACGAAACAAACCGCCCGCGGCTTGTAAATGCAAATCCAATCTACTACGGCTTCTGAGAGTTTCTTGAAGAAAGAGTAATTTTTCAAAACCTCCGCCAAACCGACAACGGAAAAAGCCGTCATGTCGAACAATAGCTGCGCTCCGGCCCGCTCGAGGCAAACTCCTCCGAAGGCGCACACGCGCAAATCGGGCTTCTTTTCCAATGCGTTTTTTAGCATGCGCGCCGACTGCTCGTCGCCGGAATGTTCTCCGGCTATAACAAGCACGTCGCACTCCCCCCTTTCCGGAGGCGCAAAGCGAAATTCGCGCATAGCCAAAACGTCTTCCGCCATACTATTTGCAGTCTTTTATTTGGCGGACAATCTCAAGGGCGACTTCAAGCGCGCTCATTCCCAGCTGCGCGTCAACCTTGGGATTAAGCTTGTTTATCACGCAGTTTGCAAAACTCGCAAGCTCCGACTTTAAAGGCTCCTGTTTCTCAAATGGAACTTCCTCAGGAATGATTTCCTTGGAGCTCTTTACCTTTATTAAATGCCCGCGCTGATTCATAAAATCCAGAGACATATATGCGCCGGGCTGGAATATTCTTATCTCGCGGATTTTCTTGAGGCTGACGCGGCTAACATTGAGGTTTGCCACGCATTTATTCTTAAAGCGTATGCGGGCGTTGGCAATGTCTTGCGTATTGCTTAAAACGCCGACTCCTACAGCCTCAATACTCTCAACTTCGGAATTGGCAAGCTTTAACACGACGCCTATGTCGTGAATCATCAAATCCAAAACAACGCTTACCTCCGTTCCTCGCGGATTGAATGGAGCAAGCCTGTCGGCCGTGATAAACCTCGGCTGTTTTACATGCTCCTCCATAAACTCCATCACCGGATTGAAGTGCTCTATATGCCCAACTTGAACAATTAAATTTTTCTCCTTGGCAATCCGCACTATTTTTTCTGCGTCTTCTATTGACGTGCAAATCGGCTTTTCTATTAGCAAATCGCAATTGCGCTCAAACAGAGGCAAAGCAACTTCAGTATGCCTGTCCGTGGGGACCACAACGCTGACGGCGTCGCATTCGTCGCCCGCCTGTTCGACGGAATCGAACACTTTGCATCCGTATAAAGACGCTATCTCCTTTGCCCTTTCTGGATTGCTGTCGTAAACGCCGACGAGAGTCGTGGAGTCGAGTTGCGAATATATTCTGGCGTGGTGTTGGCCTAGATAGCCGACTCCCACAACGCCGCACCTGAGTTTTTGATTTTGGCTCATAAATTACACAAAAGCTATATCCCGGCCCTTTTATTTACAAGAAAATATCACAAGTCTGAGCGTATCTCCTCCTGAATCTTTTCTTGGCTTTGAATTATATTTGCGGGCTTCACTTTCAATCCTATTTTTGGGTCGGATATTTGCCCGTCTACGGTGGCCTGTATTGCGTTTGTAAGAGGATTTATCACGGATACGACATTTGAAATTATCGGGGTTTTAATTCCGGCAAACGGCAGTATGGCAAGAGTCGCATCTATGTCGTCTTTCATAAAGTCGTAGTTTGCGGCGCCCTTAATTTGCATCACCGCGCCGCCCATCTCCAAATTCGGGAACGAAACCACGCCGTCTTTTATCGCGAAATTGCTATGGGCGTAAGTTATGTCGAAAGACCCAAACGGAAGCCTCAAAGCCGCCGCCGCGCGAGAAAGCGCTCCGAAAAGATTTAATTTTATCAGATCCTTATTTTCCAGATTAACATATCCACCTCCGGACGATTTTTCAAACTCTTTTACATCGCCCTCCAAAGAAATAGAAACGGATATCTCCCCATTTTCGCCTCCCTCAACGATGCTGTTTCCGCCTTCGGAACCGGACTTGCCTTCTATATTTTCAGCGGAGTTTTCGCTTTGGTCTCCGGGCGCCAAAGACGCTAGAAATTCAAAGAATTTTTGCTGGTTCATTTTCTCCGCAAATGCCTCCCCGTTGAAACCCATGGACTCTCCGGTTTTCCGCAAGACGGCCGAACCGGTTGCCTGTCCCCCGCAAAACTCGCAAGATACGTTGTCTATCTGCGTTATAAGCTTGTCGCTGCGAGCGTTAAAACGCAAATTCTTTAAGGATGCGCACTCTATTAAAGTATCTCCGGGAGCGAAGGCGTCCACATTGAATATATCGCGCTTCCCGTTATTGGAAGCCGGGTTTTGCATGACGGCATTTATTGTCATATTGGGCGCTTCGGAAAATCTCACAACGTCCAAAACTTCCCGCGCGTCTTCGCCCCCGAGCGCTATTAGCTCGCGCGAATTTAGGGTTGAGACAAGAAATATCTCCTGTGTCTGGTAGGTTGTTATTCCCCCGCTTCCGTACATCCATTCTATTATGCCGTGAGCGCGGCGGTCGGCGGCCTCTATTTCAACGTCGTAAAGAGTTATGCGGCTGGGATTAACCCAAACATACATTGAAAACGCATCGAACTTCTCTCCTCCGTAAAGGGCGTCCGCGCCTTCCGTCGAGGCGTAGCACCATATGAATTCCGGGCTTCCCCAAGTGCCTTCAACGCTTACATCCGCGCGAGGAAAATTCTTCTCTCCGCCGAAAGAAAACGCTCCCATTACGCGAGTCCACCAAGGAGCCATGAATGAGGCTATCGCCATTGGCCTTATGTCCCCGCGCAATTTTATAAAATATCGGTTTGTATCTATGCTTTGCCTGTAAGATCCCGATAGGCTCCAACCTTCGCGGGCGCTGACTTTTATATCTTTGCCCTCGAACATTCCGGACGGGGTGTCGTATAGAAGTTCGCCCGAGACATTTTCAACAGGGATTCCTGATATTACGCAGTCCTGCGCGTCAACCCACGCTTTTAGCTTAAAAACGGAATTTCTGGGAGAATATAAAACCGCGCCGTCTATATTTATTCCGCGCGAAAATGAAAACGACTTGAGCTCCTCTACATTATCAAATTCCCTCCTGTGCAGGACCCAATCCGGATTTAAAGTTCCTCCAAATTCAGCCGTCAGCGAATACGAAGAATCAAACGACAATTTTCCTCCCAGCCTGTATATGTCAAGCGCGGCAAAAAACATCCAATTCCTGCCGAATTCGTTTTCGTCGATATAATCCTTTTTAAAAGAAACATTGTCTATAAGCATGCCGTCGTAAGAGATTTTTTTTGCGGCAAGCTCAATGTTCTCAAGCGCATACGACCCGTTTGAAACAAGCAAATCCGCGCGGGCTGCGACATTGTCGCACGCGGGCAGCGAAGCTCCGGAAACCTTGTCTGCAAAGGCTTGAAGCGTTATGGATTCCCTGCCCCCTTCATACCTGAATGCCAATCCCATCTTATCCGCAGAAATTTCTTTGCCGGACAGTTTAAATCTCGCCTGGTTCGCCCTTATATATGCGGAAAACATATTGTCATCCCCTCCGTAAAGGTGAAACCTGAAAATTACAACGGGATCTGAAAACATCTCGAAATAAGTGTTATAAAGCGAGATTTTTTCCAATAGGCGGTCAAATGTTTCCGCCGGAGATTTTCCATCGCTAAAAGCGTCGTCATAGGCAACGTCGCCTCCGGAGGACGACAAATTGACCTGCATAAAATTATCAGCGAACTCTCTGGGTGAAAATGCGGCTCCGACTACCCCTGAAGACTCCGCGGCTAGCCTTCCGCACCTAAAATTCAAAGCCTCCACAGTCCACCATCCGCCGTCTTTTTTCAAGTCCAAATATATTTTGGAAAAAGCGGGGGATTTCTCGGCTCCCTCAAAAGTAGAGCCCAATGCTCCGTTGAAGACGCGAATGCTGCGAAATGCAAAATCTCCGCTAAACATCCTATAAATCCAGAAATCAACGTCTATTTTCTCCGCAGTTAGAAACGGTTCGGGAGTCCCCTCGAAACGGAGTCTCACTCCGTCGGCTTCTATTCCTCCGGAAAGAGAAAAAGACATCGCCTTAAAATCCGCGACTACCCCGCGTTCCGCGCACTCGCTTCTTATCATATCGCAGACCGAATCCGGAGCCGGAATTCTATCGATAAAAATCAGAACTAAAAATACTGCGGACAATATGACTGCGGTAAATAGCAGAAATGCGTTCAAAACCCAAAGGGAACGCCAGAATGCATTAAGCGCAAATGTGAGAATTTTCAGACTGAGACTTCTGCCTCGCACGTCCGTTTCCCCTACTGTTTTAAAGGATCCGGCGCCGGCTTTTCAACAGACTTCGGCGGAGCGTATTCCTGGGTTAACTCAAACAACGCGTCTATGCAAGAATCCGAAAGCGTGTAAACGGCGTCGGACTTTGCACTGCCTCCGTATTGGACAGTTCCGCCTAGCCTCTTTGTAAAATGCCATTTTAAAATTTCGGTTTGAGTTGAAGAATCTGTGCCTGGAAGCTCAACGCCAACCTCCATCACATATTTCCAAGGATATGTTTGACCCTGCGCTTCAACTCCCTTGTCTGAAAACGGAGCGTCTAAATAATCGCCTATTACAAATCTCTTCCCGAAGGATAGCAGCGTCTTTGCGGCGGAAGACCTGCGCTGCGGAAGAAGAGACAAAGCCTTGGAGAAATCGCCGTTGGCAGACTGTATTTCAAACACCGCGCGCGGAGGCTCGGCGTTTCTAAGCTCCATAATCCTCAAGAACTGCACAACAGCCTTTTCCGGGAGAATCTCCAAAATTCGGGAACGGTAATAAAGAAAATCCGTGCTTGCCGCTTCAGAAAGCTCCATCGATATTCCATAGACGGCGTCCGAATCGTCCGATGCAGCATACATCAGCCGGGCTCCGCCCAATTTATATGTAGAACCTATGCGTATTCCGCGCTGCGTTTGGTCGGATTGCGCAACCGTAATATGTAGGCATTTTGGCGTCAAACCGTATGCGGCGAGATTTTCGCCGGGAACATCGTTTACAAATTGGCGGGCCTTTACTTTTTCCAAGCGCGAAAGCAAATTATTTACAAGCGCCAAATCCGCATTTGAAGTAAGTGTCTGTCCGTCGCTTCCGCTTCCTATCACATCCCACACGCCGCTCTTAAGCTTGCGCAATTTCAAGCTCTTGCCGTCTTTCGAGATGTCGATACCAACTGTCTGGTTGATGTCAAAACGCAGGAACGACTTCTCCCTAAGGGTTGTCTGGATGTCTGAAATCTTCTTCAAAATAGAGGCGTCCAGCGTAAATATTGTGGGATTGTTCTCCAAATGCGCATAGACTTGCGAGCCGTCTTTCGTCTTTCCACCAAGAAGCAACACCTGCCTGCGGTTCGTTCCCTGGATTGTTATTGTCGCCGGCAAAGCTGAAACGTCGAATCCCGCGTTGTCCGCGGAAACAGAGTTAAATCCGGACGCCGACAGCTGGCATATATCATCCAAGAAAGCGTTGACTTCGCGGGTGTCGGCGTCTGCAACTATCGGCGTTTCAAATTTCCACTTTCCCCCGTCTTTTATTAATCCTATCCTGCGGAAATTCATCTTGCCGGACGCGTCGGATGTTTCAACCGGCAGGCGGATCGAAAACGCCGAAACCTCAAACCGTGGAATTTCAAATATAAACTGTTGGCGGAGGCGCTCTATGTCAACTATCAGGCTGTCTACAAACTCTTTGTCCACCACGATTATGCGGTTGCCGTTTTCATCCAGCATATAAATGCGGTCGCCTATCGGGGCGCTTTTGCCTATCTTCAGCGCGTACATCTTTTTTTCGTTTCCGTACTTGAAAACATAAGCCGGATCATCCAGGCCGTATTCCGAAAGCGAATGCCCGTGTTTCTTTACCTCGTCCAGAGAGAAGCTGGCCTCCTTGTCGAGAAACTCAAGCTGGTTTTTTATTCTGTTCACCGCAAAGAGGTTGGCAGGCCAGTCTATTGGGGAAACAATGCGCCATCTATTGTTTTCCAACTTTAAGATGCGGGGTTTTTCTATGTTTTTGCCTTCTATTTGGAGAACGCTAAAGGCTATGCTGGCATGGGGTTTATCGCCGCCTTCGGAATCCGACCGCTCAAGAGACCATATGCCGAAAAACAAAGCCGCGTTTAAAATCAAGAGAAACAATGTCAGTCTGAATCGCATAGTTTTTCCTCGCGTATAAAATTAACGACGCCGCGCAAACGACACAATCAAGGCCAACAATAGTATGGCCGCCGGCAAGCTCATATACCTCAGAGCCAAAGCCATTATCTGGTTGTGGGAAAGCGTTATCGTATAAAGGCTTATTTGGCGGGACGGAATATTGAGCATTGTGTTTTCCTCTAGCATCCAATTTATTGTATTGAGCGCCAACTTGGAATTTCCCAAACGGTTAAACCATTTATTAATTATAAAGTTTTCATCTCCAAAAACAGCCAGTTTCCCTCCGGGAATGTTAAGCCCCAAGTCCTTGCCTCCGCTGCGCGAGGCAATCATAGCCAAAGGCAGAGGCCCCTCCAAGTCCGTGGCGGAATCGTAGACCTGCCTGCCGCCGCGCGCGTAGGATTTCTCAGCCCAACTCGAATTTCCACTCAAAATCAACGGATCCAGCTTAAGGGTGTCGTCTATTGGCGCGCCCATATCCGGACGAACCGGACGGACAGATCCAAATTGTACCGGCATATCCGCGTCTATTAGATACCGCGATATAGGATGGGCTTTTTGCGGGAAACTGCGCGCAATCAAATCTCCGCCCGCGCTTTCATAATCGCCGCTCGTATCCAAAATCAGCATATCGTCGCTCATTATCCCCCAATCGAACAGAACATCCTCAAGTCCGTTCAACGACCCCATGTCTAGGAATATCGCCATTCTGCCGTTGTCTTTTAGCAAATACTTGCGCAACTGGTCTATTTCATTAGGCAGCATTGTTGCGCGCGCGCCGGCTATTATTATCATATCTGCGTTTTCCGGTATTTGCGAGGATTTGCTCAAATCCAGCTCTTCAATATTGTAATTGCGGCGCGAAAGCGCTCCGGCAAATTCCGAAAGCCCGCGCGAGAGGCTTGAATCGTCCGGACTCAATTCTCCGTGCCCCTTTAAAAAATAAATAGTCGGAGTTTTGCCGCTGCTCACGCTTAAAATAGCCGAACTTAAGAGTTGTTCCCCCTTGAAATTTGTTCTTTTTCCGGCCTCGATATCGTAGAAATCTACTATCGGAATGCGCTTGAATCGGTTGCCCGACGCCACCACAACGCTGTTTTCCAAATCCGAACCGAAGCGCGAGGCGAGTTCTTCTGCCTTTTTATTTTCTATGTGGGCATTCACAAAATGAGACTTTACCGGCGCAGACTTTAGAGAATTATACTCGTACTGTTTCAAAATCGAACGCAAATCCCGCAACACGGAAACTTCCTCGTTGTCTTTGGCATATTGGGAGACTATCGCAAAAATCTCCACGGGCGCTTTCAGGTTTTTTACATATGCGACACTCTCCGGAGACAGGGAGTTTTTTCTGTTTTCCGAAAAATCCCATTTCTGGTAATGGCGCGCCGCCAAAAAGTTCAACCCCAAATATAGAGTCACCCCCAATACTATCTGCGCCCAAAGATTCAGCCTGCGAACAACCGAGGTAGTTTTAAAGTCGTCAAATTTATTTTCTCCCAAACTCATGCGTTTTTTGCCTCCGTAATCAGGGAAGTCACAGCAAGCAGCATGCATGCAGTGCTTATATAAAGGAAGAAAGGACGGGTATCCAGAAGGCTGTTGCTGAAATCCTCCAAGTGGCGGAAAGTCTGCAGGTAGTCGACCGGCTGGGACAGCCAGGCCATAAAACCGCTATCAGGCAGCGCGAACTTGGAAACGAGCCCCGCGCCGACAATCGCAAAAAAGAGCATTCCAAACGAAAGCATCCCCGCCACGAGGGTCGTCCTTGTAAGTGAACTGGCAAAAATCCCTATGGCAATATACATAGCCCCGCTTATAAAAATAAACCCGTAGCCGGTCAACAGTTGCGACATCGGCATCAATCCGGCGGCTCGAATAGAATTCGGAATATACAGTTCCGTTATAAGGGGAAAGAATAAAGTCATAATCCAAAGAAGGATGTAAAAGAAATAGCACGCCAAAAACTTGGCCAATACAATCTGCCCGGCCGTCACCGGCGTTGTCATGAGGGTGGCGAGGGTCCCCATTCTGCGTTCTTCTGCGATGCTTCGCATAGTTAGAAGCGGCACCATAAATAAGACCGGAACCCAAAACACCGAAAGAAATTTTCCCAACGGCGAAACATCGCTTGCGCTCATGCTTATGTCGACAAGCGAAAAAAGGTACATCACCGCCATAAAAGTCAAAAACATAAACGCGGCTATATACGTCGACGGCGCAATAAACATCTGCCAAAGCTGGTGCGACCACAATATTGTAAATCTTTTCATCGTCCGTTTCCTCCGCCGCTTTCACGCACAAATTCGGAATTGTCGGCTTTCAATTTGCTTACCTGCTCCCAACTCCTGCGGGTGGCGGCCATAAATATGTCCTCCAAACTCGGCTTCTTGTATGCCACGGCCCTTACGGCAAAACGCGTGTCCTTCGAAAGTTCGCTTATAAGCTCGCAGCCCAAGTCGCCGCGGATGGAACTCTTTAGGAGATAGTCGAAATATCCGTCGGAAGAAGTCCTCAAAAGCTTTTCTATAGACAGTCCGCGGCCTATTTGCCCCACGACCTTTTTAAACTCCTCAGGAGGCGATTTGAGGCTCACCTCGTACTTGTCGCTGGAAATAAAATCTTTTCTTAGAGATTCCGGAGTTCCGCTTGCAACAATCGACCCCTGGTTTATAATCATAACCCTGTCGCACATCAACTCTATCTCGGGAAGGATATGGCTGCTTATAATCACGCTCATTTTTCCCCTCAGGGAATTTATAAGCTCGCGGATGGCTATTATCTGGTGGGGGTCTAGCCCGATTGTCGGCTCGTCCATAATAATGACCTCCGGCTTCGACAGTATTGCGTCGGCGATTCCAACGCGCTGGCGGAATCCTTTTGAAAGGTTGCCTATTATCTTGTTTGCCGCCTTATGGTGCAACTGGCAAATCTCCATCGCCTCCCTGACGCGTTTTTTCACTTCGGCAGAAGGAACGTCCTTTATGCGCGCCCGAAAAGTCAAATATTCGCTCACGCGCAAATCCTCCGGAAGGGGATTGTTTTCCGGCATAAAACCTATATGCCTGCGGGCAATTTCAGGATATGCGGCAACGCTTATCCCGCAAATATGCACGCTGCCGCTTGTGGCGGGCATAAGCCCAGCCAATATGCGCATAGTAGTGCTTTTCCCAGCCCCGTTAGGGCCGAGAAACCCCACGACCTCTCCCTTGCCGATTCGGAAGGATACATTATCTATGGCTTTTACCGCGCCGTAAGATTTAGTAAGCCTCCTCACGATAACGGAATTTGGCATTTCCTGTAAAGAATCGTCCATTTTAGTTTTAACGCGCAAAATGCTTCATATTGCCCCTAAAGTTAGACTGCATTAAATCCGCCGGAACACATGGCGGCGAGCTTAAAAAGCCAAATAGGGCAATATAGCATCTTAAAGCCGGCAAGCGCTATTTGGAAACCTTTTCCTTTATGTAATTTTTAATATCGCCGAGAGTCTTAAGCTTTTGGATGTCGTCGTTGTCGATAGACATTCCGACAGCGTCCTCGACAGCCAAAACAATTTCAACCATCGTAAGGGAATCTAGCCCCAAGTCTTCTATCATTTTCGCAGAATCGGGAGCGGACTTTAATGCGTCGCGCTTTTCGGGTTCCAGAAACCGCTCTATAATTCCCATTACTACTGGCCCGACAAGCTCCGGATTTCCGGTCTTTCTGAATTCGACCGCTTTTTCTATAGTTTGTTCCGAGCAGCGCTTTAAAGCATCGCGCAGAACCGCTTCGTCTTCCGATGTAAAATTTTCAGGATTCATACCGTTGATAACAGCACAAATCATTTTCGATTTCAACCCTTTAAAACGTTCGGGAAAGACTTTTTTGAATTGCGCGCAAGACCGTTTTTTGAGATATTTTATCCCGCAATATGAATTGCCTGCTGCTTCCCAAAAATTCTCCGCTAACCCTTGCTCCGGACAATCCAAAGCTGGAGCACGTTAAAAGCGTTTTAAAACTAAAAGACGGAGATGAAATTTTTGCCGGAACTTTGGGCGCCCCGCTGCAAATATGTTCAATTAGATATATTTCCGATGGGGGTGCATATCTGGTTCCGCTGCGCCCCGCCCCGCAGGCTCCGACAATCCCGGTGACGCTGGCAGTATCCTACGCCAGGCCGCAAATAGCCCGGAGAATACTTTTTGAATCGGCGTGTTTCGGAATCGAAAACCTGATTTTCTACCCGGCGACAAAAGGAGAGGCAGACTACGCCAAGAGCTCGCTATACACGTCCGGAGAATGGATGAAAAGAATGGTTGAAGGCGCCGAGCAAGCCTGCGCAAGTTCAATACCAAGCTTCCAAACAGCCTCCAGCCTTGAGGACGCTATAGAGCGCGCCGTAGAAATATCCCCGGCGGACTCGCTGCGGGCGGCTCCGGACCTTTACGAAGCAACTTCAAATTATGCCGATTTTCTAAAGGCGGGCGCAGAACGCCCGCATTGCATACTGGCATTCGGGAGCGAACGCGGATTCGCAAATTCGGACAGGCTGCTATTGAGAGAGAAATCTTTCGAATTAGTGTCGCTTGGAGAGCGGGTATTGAGAACCGATACGGCAATAATGGCCGCCATGGCCATCTTTTCGGCTTTAAATCCTTGCAAAAGGCCAAAGCAAAGATTTTGATATAGACAATGGAAAAGAAAGCAATCGTAATAGGCGCTGGCATAAGCGGCTTGTGCGCGGCAATCGAACTAAAGAAATCGGGATTCAACGTCACCGTTGTAGAAAAGCGCGAACGCGCGGGCGGAGTTATAGGCACAACCGCGCGCGATGGATTCAGGGCCGAGAGCGGTTCAAACACCGTGATGGTAAATTCCCAAAAGACCCTCGACTTCCTAATGGAAATAGGGTTAAAGGACAAAATAGTAAACTCTTCCCCCGCCGCAAAAAAACGCTTCTTTGCCAGATACGGGAAACCCCAAGCTGTGCCAATGGGCCCGTTGCAACTTCTTACAACCCGCCTATTCTCATTTGCGGGCAAGTTGCGCATGCTATGCGAGCCGTTCATAAAACCACCGTCGCAAGACTCCGACCCAAGCGTTGCGGATTTTACTGCGGAACGTTTTGGCAGGGAAGTTTTGGACTATGCAATGAATCCTTTTATGGCGGGCATATACGGCGCCGACCCGGAGAAATTGTCAATAAAACACGCATTTCCCCCTTTTTGGAATCTAGCCATAAAGTACGGTTCCGTCATAAAGGGCGCAATGAAAGCCAGGAGAGAAAAAATGGCTGCCGGCAACTTTTTCAAGCCAGTTATGATATCCTTTAAAAGCGGAATGCATACGCTGACAGACGCGCTGGCTGCGGAACTTGGGGATTCCGTAAAATGCGGCGCGAAAGTAATATCAATAGACTCAAATTGCGACGGCTGGGAAGTCTCCTGGGGAACTGAGACGGAAGACGTATGCGAAAATTACGACGCTTTAGTTGTTGCCGTTCCGGCTCCCGAAATATCAGGGCTGCCTTTTGGGGGAATGCTGGCCGCGGCGCTTGCCCCTCTGGCTAAAATACAATATGCGCCCGTAGCAACCTACACTATGGGATTTAAGCGGCAGGACGTATCTCATCCGCTAGACGGATTCGGGGTCCTGACGCCAAAGAAGGAGAATTTTTCAATATTGGGCTCCCTGTTTGTCTCCACGCTTTTCGACGACCGCGCGCCCGACGGATATATCGCCCTTACTAATTATGTCGGCGGAATGCGCCATCCAGAGTTTGCCGCATTGGAACGCGGAGAAATGCGAAAGCTGGTTTTGGAAGACTTGAAGAAACTGCTCGGAGTAAACGGAGAACCGGTTTTCGAGGAGCTCTTTGTTTGGAAAAACGCAATAGCGCAATATAACGTCGGATACCAAGAATATCTCGATATTATGGACGACATAGAAAAAAGGATTCCAAATATTGCGCTTGTTGGCGCCTACAGGGGGGGAGTTGGCGTAAGCAGCTGCCTGGAAAATGGGCTTTTATCTGCGGCTAAACTCGCCGGAAGGATTTCCGACTAAAATATCAAGTGGAAAAAGCATATATACTAATAAGTTTGGGCGCGCCCGAAAACATATCCGCGGACGCGTGCAGAAGTTTTCTGCGCGAATTCCTTGGAGACAAACACGTGCTTTCTCTCCCTTTTCCTCTGAGACAGCTGCTGTCGGCGCACATTGCAAAAAAACGCGCATCCCAATATGCGCAAAACCTTGAAACCATATGCGGCGGCAGCATAGGCAACCACCCGTCCATATCCGCCGCCCGCAGCCTTGCCATTCAAATCCAGTCTATTACAGGAGTAAAAACTTTCTCCGCCTTCCGCTACGGCGCACAAAACATACCAGACGCGTTTCGGGCGGCAAAAAAAGCCGGAGCGAGCAGCGTGAAGGCGCTTCCCCTATATCCCCAAGACGCCTACTCCACAACATCAAGCGCATTCGCCGAAGCCGCATCTGCAGCGGAGGAGTTTGGACTCGGGCTGGAATTCAACAGGTCGTATTTCGACAATCCGGAGTACATCAGCCTTATAGCCGACTCTTTTAGGTCCCAAAAGGCCTTCCGCCCCGACGCCGCAATAGTTTCATTCCACTCGGTTCCCATCTCCCACTTGAAAAAGACGCAATATTTGCAGCAATGCCGGGCGACATTCGAATCTTTAAAATCTGAAATAGGGGAAGGCATGCGGATGGAGCTCGCTTGGCAATCAAAAATGGGCAAAGGCGACTGGCTTGGGGGCAAAGGCGACTGGCTTGGGCCGTCGGCGGAAGAATGCGCTAAAGACCTCGCGGCGGCTGGCGCGAAAAAAGTGCTTGTCCTTTGCCCGGGATTTTCATGCGACTGCACTGAAACCCTCGTAGAAATAAACATACAGCTAAAGACATTGTTTAAGGAACTCGGCGGGGAAGACCTGCAAGCCGTTGCCTGCCTAAACGATTCGCCCGCGCACGCCCTAATGCTCGCGCGCATATTGGAAAGGATGCCATGACAGTACCAATATTAGTAGCTTTTTCCGCCGTACTATATTTTTTAAGCTTTGCGGTATCGGCGTTCGCAAAACAGAACAGATCCCGTTTAAAGCTGTCGTCCATTTTTGCGTTTGCGGGATTTGCATCGCAAACTGCTGCAATAGCGGTAAGAGGATTTTTCGTAGGCGGAATTGCGCTTTCAACATCCTACGACTTGCTGGAATTTATAACGTGGGGCTTTGTGTTGATCCAGCTGGCAGGCGCCGTTTTCTTTAAGACGGGGCTCGTTGGAATATTTTCGATTTTGCCTGCAGCAATTCTAACCGCCCTCCCACTGGGATGCCCAATGTATGCCGAAACAATGCAGAACATCCAAAGAGCCTCCACGGGCGCATCTACAATACACGCGATACTCGCGGTGATATCTTACGCCTTCATGATAGCCGGAGCCGTTGCCGCAGCCATGTATCTGGCGCAAGAAAAATACTTGAGGGAAAAATCCCATTCGCTTTCTGCCCGAATTTTGCCGTCTTTGCAAAGGCTGGACGGAACAATGAAAGTCTCCCTGCAAACGGCTCTGTTTTCAATGGCAGTGTCTTCTATATTAGGGGCAATAATAGCAAGCCAAACCAGCATAGACCTGCCGATGTTCATAAAGCTTTCCGGCGGCGCTGTTATCCTGGCGGCGCAAGCGGCAG
>FR901624.1:25281-27164 GCA_000438015.1 Coraliomargarita sp. CAG:312
CCGCGGCAAAAAAACTAGGCTCAAAAAAGCTCGCCATATGCGAAATTGCCCTGTCTATACTCGCCCTCTTAATGTTGATACCAATAGAACTTAGAACCGCACTCGTAAAATGACAAAAGAAAATTTGCCCGAAAATCTACTGCGCCTAATGCGCGCAAAAAACTACGTTCCCCAAACGCTTCCAGAACTTGCGCTTCAACTCCGGCTGGAACGCAAGAATCTTCCGCAACTAAAAAAAATACTCGCCGAAATGCTCAAGGACGGCAGCATTGCAAAAGTAAAAGGCGACCGATACGGAGCGTCTGCGGATCTGGATTTAGTCGCCGGGACAATAGACTTCAGGCAAAACGGATGGGCTGTCCTTCGCTTGCCTGACGGCAAGACATCCATAGATGTGCGCCCTGACGACACGTCGGTAGCGCTCAACGGGGATAGGGTTCTGGCGCGCCTTTACGCGGACAATTCAATGCGCAGAAAACCGCCGTTCGGGCGCCAAAGGCGCGGCAAGAATACCGATGAAAAATACCAGGCTTTTTTAAGGTCGGAAAAGAAATACGCCAAAGTAATCAGAATTTTGGAACGCAACAACGAGCGCGTAATAGGCACACTCCAAAGATCATACAATTTCTGGCATGTCGTGCCGGACGACCCCCATTTCTTCTACGATATCATCGTCGGCGCACCCGAACAAACCGGATTGTTCCCGGTTCCTCAAGAGAACGACAAAGTGGTGGTGTTCTTAAACGATTGGAAACAGCGCCACATAAATCCAACGGGTACAATAATAGAGAATCTGGGACCAAGCCATACCCCCATGGCGGAATACAAGGCAGTTCTTTCAAAATACGAATTGAGCGAAACCTTTCCCAACGCCGTGCTGGAAGAAGTCAAGCGGGTTCCATCGGAAGTTTCACAAAAAGAAATATCCGGCAGAAACGACATGCGCGGAGTATTCACAATCACAATAGACCCGGAAGACGCCAAGGATTTTGACGACGCCCTT
The DNA here is from genome assembly GCA_000438015.1 of Coraliomargarita sp. CAG:312. GTDB lineage: Bacteria > Verrucomicrobiota > Verrucomicrobiia > Opitutales > Intestinicryptomonadaceae > Merdousia. Next base: position 26,285 of record FR901624.1, read on the forward strand.
TCGATAGAAAGAACTTCCGGGGGAGAATGGGAAATAGGCGTGCATATAGCCGACGTGTCATACTATGTGCGCGCGAACTCGCAAATCGACAAGGAAGCCCGCAAGCGGGGCAACTCTACATACCTAGTCGGAACTGTAATTCCCATGCTGCCGTTCGAACTTTCAAATGGGATATGCAGCCTTGTGGAAGACAAAGACAGGCTCGTGAAAAGCGTGTTTCTGCGCTATGACGCAGCCGGAGACTGCACGGGAGTGCGTTTTGCAAACTCCGTAATCCGCAGCCAGAAACGGCTAAGCTACAAACAAGCCTACGCGTTTCTAACCGAAGACGACATAAAAAAGATATCGGAAATAAATCCACCTCCATCCTACGAAACAGCCTTCACCGGCAAACGCCTGGACGAGCTAGACAAACACACTCTTCTAAATTTGCGCACAATGATAAGGCGCATGTGGTCCATAGCCGCAACGCTTCGCAAAAAAAGAATGCGCAAGGGAAGCCTTGATTTGGACATTCCGGAATTTAAGATTTTCTGCGATAAAGACGGATACGCCGACAGAATAGAAAAATCCGAGAACAACGAAAGCCACCAGCTTATAGAAGAGTTTATGCTTGCCGCAAACGAAGCCGTAGCGAGGGAGCTTTTCGACCACCACCTTCCCTACATATCGCGCGTCCACGACGATCCGGACGAAGAAAAGCTAGCCGAACTCCGCGAAGACCTTGAAACTTTCAATATACGCTGCGGCGATTTGACTTCACGCAAAGAGGTAATGCGCGTATTGGCGGAAATCTCAAAGCACCCACAAAGCTATATATTAAAAACAAAATTTCTGCGCAGCCTTAAACGCGCGGAGTACCGCGCGTCCGCCGACGGGC
>FR901624.1:27173-29491 GCA_000438015.1 Coraliomargarita sp. CAG:312
GCGTCCGCCGACGGGCACTACGGGCTTAACAAGGTTTACTACGCCCACTTCACCTCGCCTATACGCCGGTTCGCGGACCTGACCGTGCACCGCCAAATGAACTACCTCATGCGCGAACTTAACATGAAAAGCGCTCCCCGTTCACCTGTTCAGCTCCAAACGAAAGCATCGCTCGAACAAACTGCCGAACACATAACAAAAACCGAACAAAATAGCGCCGAAGCGGAGCGCGAAAGCAAAAAAATCAAGCTGATGGAATACTTTGAACGCAGTGTCGGGACAAACAACTCGTTTGAGGCGGTAATAACCTCAGTGACAAGCCACGGATTCTTTGTGGAGCTGACAGAATCCATGGCTTACGGATTCGTGCATGTGCATACTCTGCAAGACGACATTTACCATATTGACGCAGACGCCTTGAAATTGCGCGGCAGGAGAACCGGAAGAACTTTCAGCGTGGGCGAAAAAGTCCGCGTTGAAGTCGAATCCGTAGACAGGTTTAAAAGACAGATTGATTTCCATATCGCGGGAAGCTACCAAAACAAGAATAAAAGAAAGACCAGAAGATAATGATTCCAATTGTTAAAATTGCGGCTGCAGCAGCGCTTATAGCCGTTTCAGGGGTTTCACTTTTTGCGCAAAGCGCATCCACTGTAAAAGTATCAGATTTTGGGGCAGTTCCGGACGACGGCAAATGCGATATTGCCGCCATACGCGAAGCCATAAAATACGCCAAAGAAACCGGAGCCACGCGCATTCAATTTGAAAGCGGAACATACGACCTCTTTGTGGAAGACCCGTCAAAAGACATTCCCATAATAATAAATTCCCATCCCAACTTGGAATTTACCGGAGTTTGCAGCAAAAATAAAAAGCCTAAAACGCTATTTTTGCGCCGCTACGATTTTAAGCCGAATATTTCTGGAGCGCCAATACTTCAAGTTCAGGATTGCCCAAATTTTAAGCTAAAAAACGTGGCTTTCGACAATTTTCCGCGCTATATGACTTGCGGCGAAGTCGTAAAACTGGACGAGAATGGCGCAACCGTAAAAATTCCCGACGGCAATCCCTATTTCGATAAAACTGTCCTCTGGTGCGCCAACGTATGGGATGCAAAGACAAAAAATCTGAAAAAGAAGCCTAGCCTGACATTTGGCGGGAAAAATGTCGAAGACAGGATCGGCGAACTTACCGCGCATATTGAAGGAGACCCTAAAGACAGGCTTCTCAGGATAAACTCTCCAGAAATTGCGTCGCAATTGGAATTGGGCGAAGTGTTGAGCTGGAATTTCGGATGGCTGGGGCTGCAAGTATCTCTCATAACCTGCCAGAACCTGCACTTGGAAAATGTCAGCACATACAGCGCAATCGGATTCTGCATGCAGGCGTCAAGATGCAGAAACGTATTCGCAAAAAATGTGCGCTTTGAACGAAAAGGCAATCAGATGCATGTCGGAAGCCGCGACGCATGGAAACTATATTCGTGCCGGGGAACCGCCGTAATTGAAGACTGTTATTTTGAAGGAGTGCGATGGGACGCCCAAAACGTGCACGGGATTTTCGGATGGGTCGAAAAAATTATCGACAAGAAAACGGCCATGCTAACCAACAACCTATACGGGTTAGGCTCAATAAAAGTTCCACTTAAAACAAAAGTCGGTTTCTGCAAAAACCGCGACGAGCAAACAATGCTAACTTTGCTGTCCTACAAAAAAGCCGGAAAGGCGGAAAACGGGAAAACCCAAATAGAGGCTACATTCGCAGAGGATATACCGGATTTTGCGTCAAAATCCACAGTATGCCAATTCTATGGAATGAACCTAGACTCCTACACTCTTATAAACTCCACCTTCCGCAATATAGCTGGAACCGCCAGCCTAATCCGGAACGAGAACGCAAATATAATAGGAAATAAATTCGACCATATAATGTATCCAGCTGTTTGCGCCGGAGGCGCCTTTGCCGAAGTCGAGGGAGTAAACGGAAAAAATATCCACATTGCTAACAATACCTTTGACACATGCGGATGGCAGTCCAGGCATGGAGGGGTCGGCGCAATAGCGGTTCGAATACAATACAGCGGGCGCACGCCAAAAGAGCAAACTCCATTTTTGAAGGACGTATTTATATCTTCAAATACAATAAAAAATTGCGATGTAGGAATAGACGTGCAGGATGCCCGGGATCTCTTTATATCCGGAAACGTGTTTGAGAATGTCGGCACTCCTATCCTGCACTCAAACAATCCCGACGCCATAATAAGCAACAATATTGAAAAGCCTTCCGACAAATAACCTTCATGGAAATTAAAAAAAAGC
>FR901624.1:29517-31761 GCA_000438015.1 Coraliomargarita sp. CAG:312
GGCGCTTTTAATGCGCCCCGCTTTTTATTAGAAAACACGCAAAATATCGCCCAGCCTAAAAATTTGCGAAACGATTTGCGAAACGCATTCCCCGGAAAGATATGGGCGTTTTAAACTGAATGCCTAAAACGCCTGCGCCCCAGTGGGGGAGGGAATAAACTCTCAGCAGCAGGCTTGCCCGCGGCATCGCAACTTTGAAAGTCTGGAAAACTAATTTTTCTTTTTTGCCGCCGAAAAGCCCATGCTGTTTCCGCTATCTGTTTGCGGCGGACGCAACAGGCTGCGAAGATTCGGGAGAAGATTTTTGTGAGTTTTCAATAGAATCTCCGGCGTCGGTTTTCTTCTCCGGCTTTGAGTTCTTTAGAACCTCGGGATGCTCAAGCACTTCAAGCCAATCAGCCATTATTCTGAGAGACTCGCGCAGTTGAACGTCGAATTCCGGAGTATCGTCGTCTATGTCAGAGTCAATGGAATCGATATCGTAATCGTCTTTTGAGCCGTCCGAATTTCCGGCTTCTTTCTTTTCGACATCCTTTGCGCTGTCTAATAGAACTTCCTGCTTGGAATAATTTTTCTCCGCAAGCTTTTTCTGGACTTCCTTTACATGCTCGTTGTATTTTTCGTCGGCGTCTAGTTCCTGCTCGCGCTTTTTGAAATTCAAGCTCCAATCCTTTTTGGCCTGACGCGCCTTTACCCAATCCAAGCGCTCGTTCCAAAGGGCAAAATCTTCAAGAGACTTCTGCCGTTTTTCAGATTGCTTTGTAAGAAGCCCCATTAAAGCCTCCGCCTGTCCTTGAGGAAGGCCGTATCCATAGAGTTGCTCTATTGCATCAGGGCTTATGCTGTCCCATTTCATGGCGTAGTCTTTATATTGTTCGCCTATTTCCATATAGTCGTACGCCGACGGAAGGACTATGTCGGAATGAACTCCCTTTAACTGTATTGATTCGCCATTGGGCGCATACCACTTTTGAATGGTGACCTTTGCGGCGCTCTTTTGCTCCGGATCGAAATTTTGCAAGTGGTAAACGGCCTGGACAGTGCCTTTGCCGTGAGTCGACTTATCGCCGACTATTATCGCCCTCTGATGGTCTTTTAGCGCGCCGGCGACAATCTCTGTCGCGGATGCCGAAAGACGGCTTACCAGAATTATAAGAGGCCCGTTCCAAACAATCTTTTCATTTTCGTCGCGCAGTTTGTTTGTCCGTCCCCCGGCATCACGGACTTGAACAACCGGCCCGGTTTTGATAAACAATCCTGCAAGATCGACGGCCTCGTTCAAAAATCCGCCGCCGTTGCGCCTCAAATCCAAAATAATGCCCTTTACATTCATTGCCTTGAGCTTTGTGAGAAGCTCCTCAACGTCTTTTGTGGTGCTAAAACCTTTGGACTCTCCGTTCAATCCGCCTTCGCCGTAAAAAGCGGGAAGATCTATAACTCCTATGGGAACTGTTTTATCGCCTACGGGTATTGTGTAGACATCAGCCTTTGCAAGTTTAGTTGTAAGCTTTATTTCCCGCCTTACAAGCGTCACTATCTTGCGTGCCGACGGATTCGAAACCGGCTCTATAAGCAAACGAACCTTTGTGTTTTCTTTTCCGCGAATCATCTTGACTGTATTGCGGAGTTTCATGCCTATAACGTCCACAATTTCTCCTGTTTCCTGGCCCACTCCCAATATTTTGTCGCCAGGCTTGAGAAGTTTGCATTCTTCAGCTGGGCCTCCAGGCATCAATTCGGCAAGAGTGCAGTAGCCGTCCTTGTCTTGAAGAAGCGCTCCGATTCCCACGAGGGCGTTCCGCACAGATATGTCGAACTCCTCAAGATAATATTCAGAAAGGAATGCAGAGTGCGGATCGTAAAGGCGCGAGAGGGTATTAAGATAAATTTCCTGGGCCTCTACAGCGTCGGCTTTCGCATAGTTTTCAACAAGGCGTTCATAGCGGCGGAGAACTTCTTTCTTTGCCTTGGCCAGCTTTTCCTCAAAAGTTTTGGGGATTTCCTCCTCCATAACCTCTGTCTGGAGAACTTCCTTTTCTATCATATTTTCGGATTCGTCCGGTTCGGCGGCCAATGCGGCGGCTTCTTCTCCCGGCGACGCGCTGGAAGGCTTGGCGGCTCCGTCTTTTTTGCCTTTTTGCTTCTCGGCTTTCTTTGCGTCGAGAGAGTATCCCAATATCTCGTTTATGAGGTCGTAAGTGATGCGCTTATTCCATAACTTGTCCGCATCGGCCATACTGGCGG
>FR901624.1:31771-35030 GCA_000438015.1 Coraliomargarita sp. CAG:312
CCGCATCGGCCATACTGGCGGGCCAATCCTCTTTGCTTCGGTCGGGACGGAAGGTTTCGGCTGTGTCAAAATCGAAAGGCTCGTCCATGCGCTTCTTTATCCAATCTATGCGGGCATTTGCGCGTTCCAGAAATTTCTCGTAAATGGAATACGCTGGCAGAAGCGTGCCCTGCCTCAGCATTATGTCGATGGACGGCGCAAAAAAATCTTGGTAATATTGGACATCCTCTGCAGTGAAAAAAAGCTTAAAGAAATCCAAATTTTGCATGTATTCGCGTATAAATTCGCGCACGTCGAGTTCCGTAATCGGCGTTTTTAGATAATGCCCGCGTTCCATGCAAAATACGAGATACCTGGTCTCGTTGCGCATTTTTGGCGTGGTTTGCAGAGTCATCGGCGCGGATTTTTTCTCGGCTTTTTTAACCGAAACCGCAGCCTCCGAAGTTAAGCCTGCGCCCTGTTGGGCATAAGGCAGAGCCGCAAACCCGACAATCAGCGCAAAAAACAAAAACAATTTTCTTAGCTTTATCATCTGAAAACTTTTATAAATCTTTTATCGTTATATGAATATTAGAGTCTTTGACAAGACGGTTTCTAAAAATGTTCCTCATTTTAAATAGCTTTTGGCGCGTCGCAAAGTCTCGCGCTCGTCTTCCGTAAGCGAGGCAAAACCGGAGGCGTTTATTTTATCGAGAATTCTATCTACTTCCCGCTTTAATTCTACAGGATCGGTAATATTGACCCTGTACGAATACGTTTCCACATTGGCGCGGTTCCCGCGCTTGCCTTTCAAAGAAAAATTGGGCGCGGCAATTTTGTCCAAAAAGCCAAGCAACCCCCTTTGGAAGGAAACCGCAAAAAGAGCTCCGGCAGCCATTCCTCCCAGATGCGCGGCGTAAGCGATTGCGGCGTCTCCGCCGGAAAGGCTGTAAGCCAATCCCAAGGCTTCAAAAACTGCCGCGATTTTAAGCATCGTCATAGGGCGCATCGAGACCGGAAGCACAAAGAAAATAAGAAACGTAATAGGCACCGGCGGATAAAAGAAGCAAAATGCGGCAAAAACAGCCATAACCGAAGCCGACGCGCCAACTAGGCCTGCGGTATCGCCTACCGAAGTCGCAAGCCACGCAAATGCGCCCAAAAATGCCCCAAACAAATAAACTGCAAAAAACTTTTTCGCCCCTATAATGCGTTCCAAGGGAGTCCCTATAAAATAAAGTCCTATCATATTCAGAACTATGTGCAATAGGTTGGCATGCAAAATAGAATACGTTAATACCGTCCAAATTTTGCCTTGAGCCAGATTTTGCCACGAAAGTTCAAATAATTGATAGTACGCTCCGAACCCGAACGCCTTATCGGCAAAAGCCCCGGCTACGAACGAAACAACATTCAGGACAATTAAAAACTTAACTGCCGACCACCCGGCAAAAGCCCTTTTTAAAGAGCCTCCCCCGCGATAGTCGCCGCCCATATAATCTCTGTCGTAAAGACCCATTTCCCTTTTATTTTTTCAATATTTCATCCAACGCCAAACCCGCCAGACGCAAACCGAAAATCCCTGTCACAATCGGAGTGCTGCCGACGATTTTTTTACCGTCCCCGGAGGTTTCGTGTGTATTTGCCGGCGCGGCTTCCGAAGAAAACACGCACTCAACAGGAGCCTTTTCCACGCCCAACGCCCGCAATTGTTTTCGCAATCTCGCTGCCATAGGACAATTAAAAGTTTTAAAAAGCCGCGCGACGCAAATTTTTGACGCATCCGTCCGGCGCGCAGCCCCCATGCTCGACACCACCGGCACTCCCGCTCTTAAAGCGCTTGAGATTAGGGCGGCTTTTGAAGAAATACTGTCTATGGCATCGACAATTACGTCTGGCGAGCAATTTATGATATCGGCACAATTTGATTCGCCTATAAATTTTTCGAAGCATAATACCTTTGCCGGGATTGATATCCGCCACTCTCGCAGCCGCCACCTCTACTTTCTTTTTTCCAATGGTAGAAGTCAAGGCGCACAATTGGCGGTTTATGTTTGAAATTTCAACAGCGTCAAAATCAAACAAGTAAAATTTCCCGATTCCAATTCTTGCCAAGGCTTCAAGCGCAAACGACCCCACTGCGCCGACTCCGCAAATAGCCGCCGACGCGGATTCTATTTTCGCCTGCGCCTCTTTTCCGTAAAGCATTGCGCTTCTTGAAAATCTCCCGCCGCTCATTTGCCGTAAAAATTGTTGAAATTTAAATATATCTTTTCTGAGAGCTCAATTGGATCAACCTCTTTTATTTTCGCCAAGACTTCTATGGTTTCCGAGATCTTTTCCCTTGAAGAAACGCCGTCGCTTTCAACCATCAGCCTGTCGACGGGCACTGCGGCAGCGCAAAGAGTTCCCTTTTCAGAGCTTAACTCGCGCAAGCCAAATGAAAAATATCCACCTATCTTCTCGAACTCCCTGACCATTTCGGCCGAGCATCTTGCGGCGTGAATCAAAAATCTCTTTTCTTTTTCTCCCCGCAATCGCTGGCTTTCGGTTATATTGTCTCCGCTTTGCCTCCATTTTAGAAGCTCGTCAAGAGCCCCACCCCAAGCTCCGACGCAGTGCACTATCACCGGCAGGCGGAATTTGTCGGCAAGTTTCAACTGGGCTGCGAAAACTTTGCGCTGCAAATCCATGGGAACCCGTTCGGAGATTCTTGCGTCTAGACCGGTTTCACCTATGGCGTCGGCGGAAATTAAATATTGCTGAACTTCAGGCAAAAATCTTTCAAAAACCTCCCGCTCTACAAACTCTATATTGTCAAACTCCGATATGCGCAAATCAGGATGCAGCCCGTATGCTTTCTTTATTTCAAACGCGTCAAAAGCGCGCAATCCCTCCCAATCTCCGCTAAAACAAGCATCCACGCATGCGCGCAAACCTACCGCCAACCCGTCTCCGTCCGCAAACATGCTAAAATTTGCGTGGCAGTGGGCGTCTGTCAAATGCATATACATACTATCTGCAATTGACGAACTCCTCCAAAACTTCGCGAACCAATTTGCCGTCCGCGGGAGCTGTGAAAGTTTTGCCTATAGACTTTATCAACACAAACTTCAATTTCCCGCAGGCGGATTTTTTGTCGTGCGACATTGCCGCCAACATTGCGCCGATATCGAGAGGTTCGCGCAGCCTAACGGGAAGGCGGTTTTTCAAGATGACATTTTCTATTCTTTGCAAATCGGACGAATTTATCAATCCGAGCTTTTTGGAGAGCATAGCC
>FR901624.1:35049-36471 GCA_000438015.1 Coraliomargarita sp. CAG:312
CCGCCATTATTATTCCCATTGCTACGGCCTCCCCGTGAAGATAGTTCCCGTATCCGGCGCAGTTTTCAATGGCATGCCCGAACGTATGCCCCAAATTCAGCAGCGCCCTGCCTCCCTCGGAACTGGTTTCGCACTCGTCAGCGGCGACGACTTCAGCCTTTAGCTTGCAGGACATTCTTATAGCTTCGGATAAATTTGCGTCGCGAGGGGAAAGCGGCGCTTCAAGATTTTCCAGAAAGCTGAACATTTTTGCATCCCCCAAAACAGCGCATTTTATAACTTCCGCCATTCCGGCGGCAAATTCTCTTTGCGGCAGAGTCGATAAAAAAGAAGTGTCCGCAAAAACTCCGCATGGCTGGTGGAACGCACCCACTAAATTTTTCCCTTCTGCGATATTAATCCCCGTCTTGCCGCCTACCGACGAATCAACCATAGCAAGAAGCGTCGTCGGAATTTGGTAGAAATCAATCCCCCTCATATACACCGCTGCGGCAAACCCGGACAGGTCTCCGACGACACCGCCTCCTAGAGCTACTATCGCGCTCTTTCTATCTGCTCCGGAACGCGCTAGAACGGAACAAATATCGGCAAGCTTCGCAAAACATTTTGTATGTTCCCCGCCGAATATAGGTATTATGCAGGCGGCCTTTTTCAATGCGGCCTCCGTATGCGGATGAGCCTTTAGAACGGCGTTGTCGGCGATGCAGAAAACTTTCCGGCCGCCCGCGGAGACGCGTTCAAAAACCTTTAAAGACTCGTCAAAAGCCCCTTCGCCAATATGTATGCAGTAGCTGCGGCTGCCGAGCTCAACTTTCTGTTCAATCATTAGCCCCCTCCAATCCGAATACGCCATTTACGTAGGCGCGGATATTGAATTTTTGCAAATCCTCCGGTTTCTCGCCGAGGCCGACATAAAGAATAGGGAGTTTCAAGCGGCGATACACTCCGGCGAGCGCCCCGCCCTTCCCGGTTCCGTCGAGTTTTGTAATAATCATTCCTGTAAGCCCAAAGGCTTTGTGAAATGCCTCAGCCTGTTCGATGCTGTTAGACCCCAAGCTTCCGTCCAAAACTATAACGGCATTGTGCGGGGCCGCAGAATCGTTTTTCGCCAAAACGCGCCGGATTTTTGCAAGCTCTCCCATCAAATTCTCCTTTGTATGGAGGCGCCCCGCCGTGTCTATCACAAGCCATTTTGCGCCCTTTGCTTTTGCTGATTGCCAAGCGTCCCAAGCGGTTGCCGCAGAATCGGCGCCGCGGCTGCTTTCGACAAGCCTTACGTCCAATCTCCGCGCCCATTCGCGGATTTGTTCGTTTGCGGCGGCGCGAAAAGTATCGCACGCCCCCAACACAACGCCGTCGCCATTTTTTCCCAAAAGATAGGCGAGCTTTGCGGCGGTTGTCGTCTTGCCGGCGCCGTTGACT
>FR901625.1 GCA_000438015.1 Coraliomargarita sp. CAG:312
ATTGCACCTTTACGAACAACAGTGCTGGTTCTGGCGGCGGGATGTATAATTTATATTCGAGTCCATCGTTGACAAATTGCATACTCTGGGGAAACACAGCGTCATATAGTGGCAATGAAATTTCTAATTTGAATTCAAATTCTAACCCAACAATAGACACGTGTATAATAAAGGGTGGAAAAGATGGAATATATGGTAGCGATTATTGTACATTTACAACAGAACCAATAACAGCAGATCCAAAACTAATGCCACTTGGCAACTATGGTGGAAGTGTAAAAACATGCCCAGTAGGTGCAGGAAGTTCGGCGATAGGCGCAGGTAAAGTTGTTGAAAGTGTAACAGCCGATGCTCGAGGGTTTGTACGTTCAACAACACCTACAATAGGAGCGTGTGAATATCAAAATAAACTTACAGTTGCATCAATCTCAACAAGCGAAGGTTATTTAAAATATAGTTCAAGCTATGAATTTACTTTAAATGTAAATGTACCAGATGTAGATGGTACATTCACATATCAATGGTATAAAGATGGAGTAGCAATAGCTGGTGCGACATTCTCAAGTTATAAGACATCGCAAAGTGCAGAGACATCGAAATACACAGTAGTAGTAAGCGATGGGTCGTCTTCAATAACTTCCTCTGAAATTGCGATAGAAACTGTAGATATTCCACGTTATTATGTATCAACAGAAGGTAGTTCAGAAAACGATGGTTTAAGTTGGGCAACAGCAAAAAGTGACGTTCAAGAAGCGATAGATTTAGCATCGGAATATTATGGTATCGAAGTGTGGATTGCCAAAGGCACATACAAGCATGGTTCTGCAATGACCATGAAAAATGGTGTTGCAATCTATGGTGGTTTTGCGGGAACAGAAACATCGAAAGACCAACGTGTATCGGGCAACAATACAATCCTTGATGGCGAA
>FR901626.1:0-9566 GCA_000438015.1 Coraliomargarita sp. CAG:312
ATTATTGGCTATATTGCCTCCTATTTGCAGGTAAAAACGGCTATATAACACCTTGCCGACGGCTTTTACTTTTATTCCCAGTAAAACCCATGCCTCTTTCACATCATTTTATCTGCTTCTCCGTTGCAGAATCTATCGCTGCTTGAATGTAAAATTTTTCTTATAAATACAGCACCTTTTATTTCGGGGTTCGGCTGAAAGACTGTCTATTAGAAGGTATTTATAAAAAAATACTTTCCTGTGCAGATTAAAATTATTCGCTTATCTTTTGTTTCGTCGTTTTACAGCAACGTAGCCTATTTTCTTGCAATCTCGTCTTTATAAGAGGGAAGGTTTATTCGTTATGTTCAACAAGTGCGGGGGTATGAGTTAAATCTTTTGCAATTGCCAAAATTTTAGAAGGTCAAAATTTGGACCTTAAATGTATTATCTCCTTTTTATGCAGAATATTATTGAAATTTTACAAAATCTATGAATGATAGTCGGCAAAAGGAGCTTTTTATCTATGAGAAAGTTGTCTGCGTTTTCTTTATTGTTTATTTCTTCCCTATTTGCTTGTGCTGAATCCTTTGAAGGGATTATTACGGGCGTCAAAGAAGTTACCGAATCCTGCGGGGTCGATTCTGGAAAAACTTTGCAGATCGGCACAGCAGATGAAAGCGGAACACTGAATATAAGTTTTACCGGAGTCGGATATTTTACCAATTCAGGAAAGCTAATTGTTTCGGAAAACGGAACGTTAAGCATATCCAACACAGAAAAACCATTTAGTCCTGTCGGAAAGTTGGGGAATGCCGATATTTACGGAACTATTGAAATTTCTGGAGGCAGTTTTTGGAGCGGAACATTGATTAATGTATATGGAAACGCAAGTCTTTCAGGGTCGTTTTCCATGGGATATGGCGCGGTAATGAACGTAAATACTTCTTCGGCAGATTTTACGGGGGTTGAATTTCGCGTGGGTCAAGGCAAGTCCACGACAAGCCAGCTAAATTTAAATGCCGAAAACGCAATTTCCACGATGGGGAACATAAAGCTGATTTATTGGAGTGACGCCGGTTCAAATCTAAAAATAACCGTTGGGGACTATATAAATACAATCCCCAAGCTGCGTTTTAATAAAGATTCCTATTTAAATATCGATATGCTTGGAGACAAGCAGCTTTCTATTAAGCAGATTTGTTTCGACGGCGACGGAAAAGATGCCGATTGCGATCCAACTCAAGCCATCGCAACTATAGAACTTAATAATTTCGACAACGACAAAATTTTAATCGAGGATTTAACGGGAGTTTCTTTGGAGAATAATCTTTTGAAAGTTTATAAGGATGGCTCCAATTCTGTTTATTCTTATATAGAGATAGTTGCGCATGACGCTGAAGGCAACCTTATTGATGGCGAATGGAATTTAGTTCAGGGGGAAGGCGGGTATTGGCTGAATAATTCGGCGATTCCGGAACCCGCCGCTTACGCCGCGCTCTTGGGATTTCTCTCGTTGGCTTTAGCTGCTGCGCGCCGCCGCAAGTAATTGCAGAGCTTGGCGGTAGAATTATCCCGAGAAAAAAGCATTCTATTTTGCTGCAGAGGGAGGCTGTTTTTAGGTTTTTAAGCGTGAATTTTTTTCGCAAGAAGCTGAAAACCTCCGTCTATATTTTATAAATAACAATACGATAGGGGGGGTTAATGGGGAAAAGACTGCTGCACTATTTAATTTGTCTGTTGGGAGTGGCGTCTTTGGCGGTTGCGGACACGCATGTTCAAGTCTCAACCGGAAAAGGAGATTCATATCCCGAAGACTATGTTCCTCCCTTTTTAGGCAACGGTTCAATTTCCACAAGCGTCGACTATTTGGGGAAGCAGGTTCAAAGGAAATATGTCACGTTTTATCCGGAAGTTGTGTGGGCGGGGCGCCGTTATCCTCCCGCAGTGCAGGGATGTATGCTGATAACTATGGGGCATTTTGATGACGAAGTGCTCGTCGATGGGAAGCCATTGGGAAAGCCACTGGCTTGGAAACAGACACTTGATACGCGCAAGGCTTACAGTGCGACGGAAGTTGAGTATGATTCCGCCATAGTTTCCACTATTGCGTTTGTCCCTTACGGCCTAGATATGATTGTGGTTAGAAAGTCGGTTTCTCCGAAGGCGTCGGATGCAAAAAATGCCGAAATAAAATTTACATATTTTTTAAGCGATCTCGATAGCGGCAAGGCACCTCCGTATGTTCTTGTATCGCCCCGCAAAGACGGAGCCTATCCGAATGCGGCATCTTTGGACTATACTGCATACGCTTATAAGATTTACAACGGAGAAGTTTCCTTGATGTCGGATGTTCCTTGCAATATTTCTACTGGAAATATATCTGCTACGTTGAGCTCGACTTTTGATATGCAAGAAAGCAAGGCCGTTGCGACTTATTTCATATCTTTTGCCGACGACTTTCACCAAAGTAAGCTTGAACGGGCAAAGGAACTTAAAACCGAAGTTGTAAAAAAGGGATTTGACGGCATATTTGCCGAGCATAAGGCCAAATGGGCGGACTTTTGGAGCGGAGCTTGCATGGACATTCCTGATAAAGAGATGCAGGCCGCGTATGAAACGGCTTTGTATCATTTAAATTCCATGTACACTAAATGGTCGATACCCGTTTCGCTTTTTGGGCACGGAGTGGGCTGGTCGGGTCGGTTTTTTGGATGGGATGAAATGTTTTGCGTTTTTGGGGCTGCTTCAAGCGGAAAGTTCGGTCTTTCAGCGCGCACTGCAAATTTTCGAAAGAATACGCTTTCAAAGGCTATGAGCCGCGTCTCGCATTATAGCCGCATTGAAGAAAAAAAATATGGCGCGCGGTATCCTTGGGAATCTCTCGAAGATGCTGCGGAAGGCGCCCCCAATCCCTACGGCTTTTGGTTTGACCATGTATTCCATATGTCGAATATTGCAGCAAGCGCGTGGATTCATTACTTGTTTACGGGCGACAAAGAGTTTTTGTCAGAAACCGCCTATCCGGTCATACGGGAGTGTGCGGCGTTTTTCTATTCGCATATGCTGCAAAAAAGCGGCGATAAACTGATAATCGGCAAATGCACAGATATAGAGAGGCTCGGTCCAGCTGTTGAAAATCCGTTTTTGACTTCTTGCGGTGCTATTTACAACTTTGAAATTGCCGCGCGCGCGGCCGATATTCTGGGAATCGATGCGGAATATGCGGCAAAATTGCGCGAGGCCGCGGCGGAGCTAAGAAAAACGCTTCCCCAAACTCCGGAGATGTACGTTCCGTTTTCTGGATGCACAGAAAAGAGCATAGTCGCAATCGGCGGATTTTTCCCGTATGGGGTGTTTGATAAAACTGAAAAAAAACAGATTGCGGCTCTTTACGATGTTTTAAAGAATATAGAAGCAGTTGGAAACATGTATCCCGTCGGCAGTTCGGTTTGTTCGTGGTATGCGGCTTGGCTTGCCTCGGCGCTGGTTGTTGCCGGAGATGAAGTGGAGCCCGGGCGCCTGCTTGCCAACACTGCGCGCAACACGGGTCAATTTTCTGAAACTTGGGAAATTAACGAGCCCAAGGTGCGCCGCACGCCGTGGTTTACAACTTCTGCGGGAAATTATATTTATGCGCTAAACCAAATGTTGGTTTCTCCGCGCGAAAACGGAGATATAAACGTGGCAGCAAGCGTTCCTGGGGCTTGGCGCGAATTTTCCTTCCGCCTGCCGGTTTTCGGCGGAGGCTGGATTGGCGCAAAAGTTTCGAACGGAAAATTTGTAAAGTTGGACTATAAGTCCGGTTCAGGCGACTCCGTTAAAAGGAGGTTGATTCTTCCCGCGCGCCTTGTGCCGGAATCAAAAGTGTTGCCAGGCTGGAAATCCGACGGAAAAAACTACGTTGCAGAAGTGGGAAAGGATTTTTCTCTTTAAAGGAGGCTTCATGTAAATTGCTGAGCTATGGCGCAAACCTAGCTATGCAAGGCTAAAAGTCCTCCCCTCCGCAGTTTTGGGGAGAACGCATCAATCTGCAATATAAATGGAAATATAGATATTTTA
Organism: Coraliomargarita sp. CAG:312; assembly: GCA_000438015.1. Taxonomy (GTDB): domain Bacteria; phylum Verrucomicrobiota; class Verrucomicrobiia; order Opitutales; family Intestinicryptomonadaceae; genus Merdousia. Next base: position 4,042 of record FR901626.1, read on the forward strand.
AGAGTTTACGTTTTTTTGCTGTTGCCTGTTGTTCCATTTTCTTCTGTGCGGCAATTTTATATGTTTTTGGCTCAATAGGGCAAGCCGCGCCGCCAATTTAAATAAAAAGGCGCGCTTAAATTTCATGCCGCGCTATTGCCAAAGAGCAAATTTTCTTCGGCGCGTCTAAAGGAAACAATCTTGGCAGATTTTTTTGCCGCCTGGAGCAGCCTTGTTTGCGGGGCTTCTTCTCGATAGTTCGTTCTGCCGGCAAAAAATAGTTGACGGGGTATGGGTTCGGTAAGAAACTGAAAAAATGGATAATTTTGTACACTTGCATGTTCATACCGACCACAGCTTTTTAGACGGATGCAGCAGAGTGGACAAACTTATGGCGCGCGTGGCTGAATTGCAAATGCCCGCCGTGGCTATGACCGACCACGGCAATATGTGCGGGGCTATTGATTTTTACAACGCCGCAAAGAAAATGGGTGTAAAACCTATAATCGGAATTGAAGCCTACTTGGTTTACGACCATAAGATGGAGGATAAACCCCGCCGGGATAGGGAAAAAAGCGACGATATAAACGATGTCGAAAACGACTTGTCGATGTTGAAGCCCGAAAACTACCCAAAGTTTCAAATCCACCATAAAACCTTGCTCGCGCAAAATTATGAAGGTTTTTTGAGCTTGGCGAAACTTTCCAGCGAGTCTTTTGAGCGCGGATTTTACCGCAAGCCGCGCATAGATGTCGAAACTCTTGCCAAGTATTCCAAGGGGATTATCGCCTTAAGCGGATGCCTCAACGGAGTTGTATCGCAATTTTTGCTCTATTCGGATTATGAAAGGGCGCGCGAAGCTACGGGCAAGTTTGTCGATATATTCGGCAAGGACCGCTATTTTATAGAGATACAAAACCACTATCTTCCGCAGCAGCAAAAGATTATTCCGGGGCTTATAAAACTCGCCCGCGAGTTTGGCTTGAAGCTTGTTGCAACAAACGACTCGCACTACGTCCGCAAGTCCGATGCATCCGCCCACGATGCCATGCTTTGCATTCAAACCGGCCGAAAGATAAATGAAACCGACCGGATGAAGTATCCAAACAATGAGTTTTATATAAAAACCCGGCAGGAGATGGAAATTGCCTTCCCCGATTTGCGCGAGGCACTCGACAACACTCTGGATGTCGCGGAAATGGTGGATATAAAGATTCCGCTCGGAGAAAATCATTATCCGAAGTACGAGGCTCCTAAAGATTTAGTGTACAACAAAGACGAGCTTCATTTTAACCGCATTTTGGACCTGTATGTCAAAAAAAAGAATGAAGTTCAGGCGCAAAAGGGCAAACCTGCCGATTTTCACCTTTCGGAAGACGAGCGCGCTGCGCTGAAAAAAAACGGGCTATATCTTTTTGACCTTAGCAAAAAAGGGCTGAAGCGCCGCTATGGCGTCGACTACGACCATCCGGATCTTTACGTTCCAAAACCTGGCGAGCCGGCCGACAGAGCCAAGCAGCTCTGCGACAAACTGGATTATGAGCTTTCAATTATTATCGGCGCGGGATTCGTCGATTACTTCTTGATTGTTTGGGACTTTATAAATTGGGCTCGCACAAACGGGATTCCCGTCGGCCCCGGACGCGGTAGCGGCGCAGGCTGCATGATAGCCTATCTTATAAAAATCACCGACATAGAGCCTATACGCTTTAATTTGCTGTTTGAAAGAATGCTTTCTTTGGAGCGCGTTTCCCCTCCGGACTTTGACGTCGACTTCTGCCAGAGGCGCCGCGACGAGGTCATCGACTATGTGCGCGGCAAGTATGGCGTCGACCGCGTCGCCAACATAATAACTTTCAACAAGCTTGGCGCAAAGCAGATTGTGCGCGATATTGCCCGCGTAAACGACATCTCGTACGACCGCGCCAACGCCGTCGCAAAAAAGGTTCCGGACGACCTTAAAATGACGCTTAAAAAAGCTTTGGAAACATCCGGGGAGTTGCGCGAGGAAGTTGAGAACGATCCGGAGATCAAGCATGTATTTGAACAGGGCGAAGTATTGGAGGGAATGATTCGCCAAACAGGCAAACACGCTTGCGGCATTATTATCGGAGACCAGCGGCTTGACAATTTGGTTCCTATGATGATTCAGGAAGGAACTCTTACAACCCAGTTTCCCAAGGCTCCGGTTGAGGATTTGGGCTTGTTGAAGGCTGATTTTCTGGGGCTCAAAACGCTTACAGTAATATCGGACGCCCAGGATAATGTGCGGCGCACCCGTAAAAATCCCGGCTTCGACATAGAAGAAGTTCCGCTCGAAGATCCTGCCGCATTCAAACTTTTGAATTGCGGAATTACCGTTGGAGTGTTTCAGCTTGAAAGCGAGGGCATGCAGAACTTGTGCCGCCGCATAGGATTGAGTTCTTTTGAGGAGATAATAGCCTTAATCGCCCTTTACCGTCCAGGGCCGATGCAGTTTATCGACCAGTTTATAGAGGCTAAAAAAGACCCTTCGAAGCTGCAAGTTCCACATCCCCTCCTGAAAGATCTGGTTCAGGAGACCTATGGCGTTCTTGTTTATCAGGAACAAGTTATGATGGCTGCGCGCATAATAGCCGGTTATACTTTGGGTGAAGCGGATATCTTGCGCCGCGCAATGGGCAAGAAAAAGCCCGAGGTAATGGCGCAGCAGAAGTCTATATTTATAGCCAAGGCAAAGTCCTTTAACAATATGGACGCCGACGAAGCCGAGCGCATATTTGCCGTCTTGGAGAAATTTGCCCAGTACGGTTTTAATAAATCCCACTCTGCCGCCTATGCCATGCTGAGCTATAGAACTGCCTATTTGAAGGCAAACTATCCCGTGGAGTTCATGGCAGCCCTGCTTTCCAGCGAACTCGGAAATATGGACAAGGTTTCAAAGTTCATCGAGGAAACCGAGGCGATAAACATAAAGGTTTTAGGCCCGGATATAAACATCTCGCGCGAGATGTTTACTCCCATAATAAATCCGGATTGGAGGCCCGATGTACAAGACGACATATTTGGCAAAAGCGCCGGATCAATACGCTTCGGGCTTGCCGCTATAAAAGGAATAGGCGACGCCGCCGCGCGCGCAATAATTCAAGAGCGGGACGCCAACGGAGAATTTAAGGACGTGTTCGATTTCGTCGGCAGGTTGGGCACTAAGAAACTCAATAAGAGAGTGTTTGAAAACCTTATAATGACCGGCGCGTTCGATTCTTTCGGAATAGACAGGGGCCATTTGTTGGGAAGCATGGACGCGATATTGAATTATTCGCACGAGCTTGAAAAGGACAGCGCCTCCGGCCAAGGCAACCTCTTTGACATGTTGGGTCTGGGCGCGGAAAGTTCTATGGGCGGCGATAGCGGGATAATAGATGTGTCGCGTCCTCCTATGCCAATATCGCAAAAGTTGTTTGCAGAGAAAGAATTGTTGAGCTATTATGTTTCGGGGCATCCGATGAGCGAATTTGCCAAGTTTGACGACGCCCTTGACGATCTTCCTCCCCTCGATAAGGTCAGGCGCGTAAAGCGCGCTCCGTTTAGGCTGTGCGGAGTTGTTTCAAATATAGTAAAGCGCCTCACAAAAAAAGACAATAAGCCGTGGTGTTACTTTACTTTGTCTGGAAGGGAAAATTCAAAAGTTTGGCAAATGAATATGTTTCCCGCCGCTTATGAAAACTACTTTTCAGACTTGCGCGACGGAGAATGCTACTGTGTCATAGGCGAGTGCCGCTGTGAAGACGGCGCTGAATTGCGGTTTAATGTAGATTCAATCGAGCCTATGAGAACAGCGGTCAGCCGCTTCTGTGAAACCGTGGAATGGCTTGTGGAGCCTAACGCTTACGCCGAACGGTTTGTAAAAATACTTTCCCATTGTGTGCATGACGATATTTCAAAGGGTACAGATATAACCCACAAGCTTCTTTTGAGGGTTTCGGATACCGACTATGTGGAAGTTTCCTCAAACGGGATGCTTCAGAGCGCCTACGTTCCGGAGATCTTTAAGCGGCTGGAAAACGAGCCGGCACTCGTTAAATTCAAAATTTGTAAAGTTAGGCCAATCCCGGTACCCGAACGCAAATGGATTCCGCGCGCCAAGGCCTGACTCAGCCGGGATATTTCAATTTCAGATTAAAGCGCTTCATTGCGCGGATTTTTACGGGCGCAACGAAAAAACACGAAATTTTGCCGCCGGAGATATAAGGATTTGTTCGTTCAAAATATTTTTAAGTAGAAAAAAATTTGATAGGAGTCTGTTTGCGTTAAATAGAAAACTTTCAGTTATTTTATTGGTATCTTTTGCGGCTGTTTCATCTTTCGCAGACACGGTTTATTGGAAAGGGAATAACAGCGATGCAGGCTTGGGCTTTTACTCGGAATATGGATGGGATAAAATGCCTTCAGCATCCGACGATGTCGTCATAGACGAGACATATATAACGACAGAAGGCAACGGTTATCTTGTTGACGGATTTTGGAATAGCGACACTACTTGGAACAGCCTTACCCTAAACTATACAAATGCTGATAAGAAGATAAATTCCGGCGCGAACGGCCCTGTTCAAATAACTATAACAACCGACTTAAAAAAGCTAGGCGGCGGCTATGCAAAGTTTTCAATGGGGTCGGCGGGGACGGTATTTAACCTAAGAGTGGGCGGCAATGTGATTGTAGGAGAGGATGAAAATACTGCTGGAGGCAGTTTGTATCTTGGGAATGTCACGTCTTACGAAGACACAAAATGGGGCGGCCCAATGGACTTGGTGACAGTTGGCGGCGATGTAATTCTTTACAATAACAGCAAACTCTTTATGAACGTTTACAACCGCAACGGGACTTCATCTTATTACGATCCCGACACTTATATTGGCGGAAGTTTTCTGTTTAGAGGTTCGGGGTATCCGAGCTATCAAAATCCGACGTTGGTCTTGTACAATTTGGATCCCGCCCAGGCTCCGCACGACACAAGCTCCATAATAAGCGTGGAATCTTTAAGCGGGGCGGCGACATTAATGGCAAGCTCCTATTCTTATTCAGGCAGTTATAGAACCGACGCCATTCTTTATTTGCGCAGCGCAAATAATGAAAAATACATTTTCGACGGGTGGACGTACGATATCAGCACCGGTTTTGGAGATACTTCTAAGCTAAAAATAGTAAAGGACGGCGTAGGTACGCAGGTATTTTCGGCTACCCAGTTAAAATTTTCGGGCGGCGTCGAAGTGTTGGGCGGAACTTTGGCTTTTAATGGCAATGCGGATGGCCGCGACACGTCGCACGGCGATCTAACGATGAGAGGCGGCAAGCTCTCTTATATGGTGCGCCTCCGGAGCTCCTAATTATGTAAATCCGAAGTTGGTTTTGTTCAATATTGATCCGACTCGGGCTCCAGCCCAAGACACAACGTCTATAATAAGCGTCGAATCCATAACCGGTGATGCCGTTTTGTTGGGAAATTCCTTTATGTCCGAAGGCACATATAGGACTGACGCAGTTTTATATTTGCGCGGAGAGACGGA
>FR901626.1:9612-9876 GCA_000438015.1 Coraliomargarita sp. CAG:312
ACTTTTTACGGTTGGACTTTTGATATAGATTACAATGAAACCAATCCTGGTTTTGGAACGACATCAAAACTTAAAATTGTAAAAGATGGTCCGAGTACGCAGATATTTTCGGCTACCCAGTTAAAATTTTCGGGCGGCGTTGAAATTTTGGGTGGAACGCTAACCTTTAACGGTGCCGCTGAAGGCCGCGACACGTCGCACGGCGATCTCACGATGAGAGGCGGCAAGCTCTCTTATATGGGTAATGATGCTGCCAATACAGGC
>FR901626.1:9884-24376 GCA_000438015.1 Coraliomargarita sp. CAG:312
TGACGGGAACGCTTGTTGCCGCGGACGCCTCGAATAAAGGCGTTGTTAAGATAGAGCTGGTGGGTGAAGATTTAAGCTATTTTGAGTCAGACTACCGGCTGTTGATAGGCATGGGGACGGCGTCTTCCGATTACGATGACGGTGATTTCATGATAACGAATTTGGACAAGTCAAAGTACTCCGCCAACTTCGACCTGCGCGACGACGGTCTGTATTTGAAGCTTGATGTAATTCCGGAGCCTGCTGCCGTATGTTCGATATTCGGTGTGGTAGCGCTCGCGCTTGCCGCGCATGGCAGAAGGAGAAAATAAGGCGAGTTTCAAAGCCCGAAGATAAATTTAAGTGCCGCCGCATACAATCTATGCCGGCGGCTTTTTATTTATTTTATTGAAAGGCAGCGCCGCGCTGCCTAAAACAGCGTGGATTAAACGTAAAAAGGTTTGTATAAGGCTCTATTCCTTATTAGACATTATTTCAGAAGAGAAATTAAAAGTATTTATATATAAACGCCAATTTATTTTGCCGCTATGAAAAGACGAGAATTTATAGAAATTTCCGCGTTGTCTGCAGCAGGATTAATGTTTGGATGCTCTCGGGGAGAGAGCGCGGGGGACGATTTATATTTGCTGGCGAAATCGCTTTTAAAGAAATGGTGCGCTGGAATGCGTTCTTTGCAAATAAAGGATCCTAAAGATAAAAATTTTGGCGGCATAAGATGTCCTGCATGCGGATTTATCCACGGCAGAATCGGAGACGCTGTTTTCCCGTTTGTGTATCTGGCAAAAATAAGCGGCGACGCTGGGTACGCCGACGCCGCATGCGCTCTATTTGATTGGCAGGAGAGATTTGTAAGCCAAGAAGACGGCTCTTGGATAAACGACGTAGTTGGCCATTCTTGGAAAGGCATAACAGTTTTTGGGGCTGCCGCCTTGGCTGAAGCCATAAAGCATGGGGCCGATGTCTTGCCTTCAAAGGATTTACAACGCATGAAGGCCCGCTTGCGCAGAGCCGCTGATTTTATGCGCGATACTTTTAAATTCGGATATGGAAATATTAATTATCCGGTCACGGCGTCATTTTCTCTCGCCCTTTGCGCCCAGGTCTTGGAGGACGATTCTTTGGCGGAGCGCGCGCGGTATTTTGCCCATGGCGCGCTGAAATATTTGACGCCTAAAAGTAAACTATTGTTCGGGGAGTCAAACCCGCTAGATATAAAAACCCCTAAAGGATGTTATGCGGTCGATTTGGGGTACAATGTCGAAGAATCTCTGCCGGCGCTTGTGAATTACGCGAAACTAACCGGCGACGAAGAAGTTTTGGAAGCCGCCGAAAAGTCTATGCGCTCGCATCTTGAATTTATGCTTGCCGACGGCGCATGGGACAACAGTTGGGGGATACGGAACTTTAAATGGACATATTGGGGCAGTAGGACTTCCGACGGATGCTCAGCAGCTTTAGCCGCTTTGGCTGACAGGGACCCGGTTTTCTATAAAGCGGCATTGCGGAATACTCAGCTTTTAGAGCGTTGCACAGCCGACAATCTCCTGTACGGAGGTTTGGATTTCCGCAAACACGGCATTCCCGCATGCGTCCACCACACTTTTGCCCATGCGAAAGTTATGGCGGATGTCCTTTCTATGGGCAGGATTCCCGTTCCTAATTTAGACTCAGCCAAGCTTCCCCGCGAGAAAGAGTATGGCGTAAAGTTCTTTGACGAAATTCAAACCGCCCTAGTGTCAGTGGGCGATTATCGCGCTACTGTCACCGGATATGATTTAGACTACTACAATTTAAAAAACGGACATGCAAGCGGCGGGGCAATCTCTATGCTATGGCACAAAAAGGCCGGGTCTATAATTGTCGCCAGCCTAAACGACTACACTCTTGTGGAGCCTGAAAATATGCAGGCAGAACGCGGAATGTCTTTCGTAGGGCTTACTCCGCGAATAGAGGCCGACATAGAAGGAATTAAATATAGGAATATTTCCGATTTTAATGCCGATATGAAAGTGTCGAAATCAGACGGAAATGTGCTTGTTGAAACTGCGTCGAATCTTGTGGACGCAAATCAAAATTCAAACTGGCGCGGGAAAATGTCGGCAAAAACATTGTATGAATTTGCTCCAAGCGGAGTGACATTAAAATTTGCGTGCAAATCCAAGAGCAAGTCTGTGCGTCCGCGGATAATTTTCCCTATAATAAGCGCGGAGGACGAGAGGGTCGATTGGCTCTCGGAAAACCGTTTGACTATAACAAAAAAGAATTGTGTCTTGGAAGTCTCTTGCGACAAGCCTATGCGGGTGCTTCCCGTCGGCGGAGGGCGCGCGTTTAATTATGTGCCAGGTTTCGAGGCTTTGCCGCTGTTTGTCGAGTCTGGAGATGCTTCTGTAAAGGTAAGAGTTGTTTAATAATCTGCCTGTGGCATAAATTAAATATAGCTGATTAAGGGGTAAATTGATTTGTCGGATTTGCCAAGAACAACGCAAATCGGCATCAAGCGCAAAAGATGCGTTTTGCAATGCAAGTAGCGTCCGCGCCCGAATTGGCGGACTTTTAACAGTATTGCAGACGCGCGGCGCGGGCGCGCAGCCTGCGATTTTTAATTCCGCCGACGGAAGCCTTCCAGCCGCGCAGGCATTTGGCAAAGAACATCGATTGGTTTCACTGGCGCAGGCGCGAAAACTTGCGGATTAAATACATTGGCTCTTATTTTTCCGCCTCGATAAAGAATATGTTTTAAGGTATTTTGCAAACCGGGTCGTGTTTCGGAAATATTTTTCTTCTTGAATGATTATCCCGATAATTGAAAACCATTTTTTGTTTTAACGAATTACCTTTGCGAATATGGCGCCTATTATTGCAAAAGGAAAACAGAATCTGGCTTAAAAATAAGTCTGGCCGATTCCTTGATTTTTTGAGGAGCCATTTAGAATTTGTTTTGCGCGCTTGTTTAATTGCCTTTTTATTGGGACCATCCGTATTGCGTGGTATATACAGGCGTTATCTTAAAATAAAATGTATTTTGAAATTGTTAGCGCTTTATCCTTAAAACTACCGGCAGCATAGTTTCGCAGCCGGTATCTATTTTACAAATGCCTCCGGGCTCTGCTTCAAATTTTACCCTATTCCATTCTCCGTTTGGGTTCAGTTTCTCTATTCGGCTGACACTTCCTTTTATGCGGACTTCCAGCGTGTCCAGCGGATCCAGGCCGAGATTTAGGAAGTGGGCTAAAATTGAGCCGTCGCCCAGTTCGCCTGCGCGCAAAAACATTTCGGCATCGGCAGTGTATGTTATAGGAAATCCGCCAAACCATTCGAAGATCGATTCGAACATTTTTTTGCGGGATGAGTGCATCATATTTTTCCCGTCAGAGACATTCGCCGCGAAAACGGCGATCTTCCCTCCTGCTGAATTTTCGAAAGCCGCCGCTGCTATTCCCATGCGTTCTCCATTAGAGCTTGAACAATCATATATTACCTTGTAATGAGAGAGTGCTTCTGCGCCTTCTTTTAGGATTATTTCAAAAGCCCTAGAGGATGGGGTTTTAAGGTTTGCCATCGGTCCGTTTATGGCAGAGTTTGTCAGGTCTTCTAGGGCAGAAGTAGGCTGGGCAACTCTTTCTACTTTTACGCCTATCATATCTTCAAACCCCCTTTTTGAGATTTCGATTGCAGCGGAGGCATCCAAAATTGCATTTTTCGAGAGAATTTCTTTTAACTCCGAGTCCGAAAGTTCCCGTATGATTGAAGCATCCAAGGCGAATATTTTTGCATTTGTTTTAGATCTCGCGCAGTTGTGGGGAAAGCCCATTCTGCCGAAAACAATTGCATTCCACTTTGGCGTGCAGAAACCGCGCATAGGATTCCAATTGGTGGTTTTGTTTGGAATTGGGGACGTCACTCCAAAAGGCGAAAATTCTTTATAAAGGCGTGCAAGCTCTTTATAGAATCCAGAATTTTCGGAGAATATGCGCTTGTAGTCCGACCCCGATTCGGGGTCCCAAATTCCGCTTCCATTTGGCCAAAACTTTGCGCCGGAGCATCCTTCCAAAATCGATTCGACAAACAGCGAGTGCAGCGTGCGCGCTCCCGTGAAATACTTATTGTGAGGGTAGGGATCTGTCTCGGCGAGCAGAATGTCGATTCTCCTACATATGTCTGTTTGTATCGCGGTGCGGTAAACATTTGCCGGGAATGTTCGCATTTGGGCTCCAGAATGCCAGTACCGGGCGTTGTTTATGCGGCATGCGGTCGGATTGTCTTTCCCCGCGAGGATTCTTGAGATTTGGGGAGAAAATCGCGCGTCCTCCGCGCATTGGCAGTACATTACAGGGAGTTCCGGATTTACGGAATCGAATCCTTCCCTTATGGCTCTCATGAGAGAGTACATTGATTCGGCAATTGTCTCATCAAAAGCTTTCCCTATTTTCTCTCCGTCGGGAACTGTCGAGTTTAGCGCTTTTATAAGATCGTCTTTTGATATTTCATAGCCGAGTTTTTTTGAGACGGCCCGCATATGCAGCGGGCATACGCACGCATAGCGGCCGGTTATTAGGCGCGTATCGTCATCGACCATGGCAAAGTCAGGCTTGAGCGAGGCTATCCTTGCGGCGCAATCGCGCGCATATGCTTGAAAGTTCCCATCTAGTGGACAATAAGAGTGGAGCTCCATCCCGGTTTTTGCGGATACTATCTTTTGGAATTCTGCCGGCTTGTTCATTTTCCAATGCCCCATGATGGATTGCATTAGAATGCCTACTTTTGCGTTGCCTTCCCCAAGCTTGTGGTAGGCTTCCAGGATTTTGTTGTACGTTTTTGAATAGTTGCCCATTTTATCGAAAGGCTTTGGCGAGTTTTCCGGATGTAGCGTAAAAGATACTGCATGCATATTGCATCCGCCAGAGACTTCCAACGCCTTCATATCTTGGGCAAGTTCGTTTTCTTTCCCATCCACAACTAATACAATATTGACTATCGGAACTTGCGGATAAGGATTTTCGGCGCAGAATACAGGGTGCGCCAAAAGTGAAGATAAAATAAACGCAATAATATGCATTTTCATAGCATTGCTCTTGTTTGAATGTGAGATATATAGCTGAATGTATAATAAAAAACGTCGAACCAATGCGGTTCGGCGTTTTGAAAAGGCTGTTTAGAATAGCCAGAGGAACTTTTTAGGCGTCAATTTTACGGCGAATCCTCCTCCGTTTTTCATTTCCAAGTCTAGAATATCGGACGAGGAAACGGTTTTGGTCTCCCGTTTATAGTCGGATGCGACAATATTTGAGTTTATAGAATCGCGTATGATTTCGGCCTCGTAGTCTCCTGCGTCGAGGATTTTTGAGAGGTCGATGGATACTTTTTTCCCGTTCCAGTCCGCCATTCCTGCAATATACCATACATCTCCCTTGCGGCGCGCTATGACTGCATATTCGCCAAGTTTGCCTTCTATTGCCTTCGAGTCGTCCCAAGTTGTGGGCGTGGTGGCTATAAATTTTAGGATATCGGGATATTTTTCATAGTCGCAGGGCCTGTCGGACATCATTTGCAAGGGGGCGTTGTATATTACATACATTGCCACCATATGTGCGCGGGTACCTTGCACGCAAGGTTGATTGTTGCTTATGGCGAAATCCTTCTTTGTGGAGTTGCGCATGCCTCCGGGGGTGTAGTCCATGGGGCCGAGAAGCATTCTGGTGTATATCAAATCCACGTTGTGCGCCGGGGATATATCTTTAGACCATTTATTGACTTCTCCGCCGTAAACGCCTTCAAAGTTTACGGCATTGGGATATGTGCGGTTTAATCCTACCATTGACGGGCATCCATGCCAGTCTATCATTATATTGCGTTCGGCTGCCATTTTTGTAATATTTACAAAATGGCGGATGGCAAGTTGGTCGTCGCGGTCGGTAAAGTCTATTTTCAATCCGTCGACTCCCCATTCTTTGAACAGGTCTAGGCCTTTTTCAGGGTATGCGTAAAGGGCCTTGCTTAATACCCATATGAATACTTTTACACCTTTGGAATGGGCGTATTTAACATGTGCGGGTATATTTACATACGGTTTGCCGTCGAAATACTTTTCGTCGTTTATATATTGGCTTAAGCCGCTTTTATTTTTCAAGCCTATTGAACGGTCAAAATGCCAGCCGGCGTCGAAAGTCACCACGGGTATGTCGTTTTCTGCCGCGAAATCAATATAGTATTTGCACATGTCGTCATTGAATGCGCATGGAAAATCGACGCCTTCTGTGGTCCAATTCACCCACCAGTCCCATACTGACGGACCTGCCGAAATCCAAGATGTGTCTTCTATTTGGCAGGGGCGGGCAAGTTTGTAAATTGTGTCGTTGTCGGCAAGTTCTATATCCTTGCGCGCGACAATAAACGCCCTCCAAGGAAATTCGCGCGAAGCTTCAGTTTTGGCTATGTAATTTTCAGTTTCTTCCGGCTGCAGGAGATTATGCACCAGCTTGAATTTTTTCGGATACTTTGCAAACATAGCCTGCGCGGAAGACGCGTCTTTGGGGTATCCTATTCTCAATCCCGGATATTCGAACCAGGACGATTCAACAATCGCGACTTTGAATCCATTCTTCTCAAAAATAAAGGGCAGGGAAGCATTTGGCTGTTTTTTCAACTCGCCCAATTCTTGATGCTTATAGAGGCGTTCAAACGATGTCGCCATTCCCTGGACTACATGCGCCACGGTTTTTGTGGAATCCGGAAGCGGCAATTTCAAGGTTTCCGAGAACACCAGCATTTCTCCGTCTCCAAAATTTGAGACAAACCTGTATGCCGCGGCTTCATTGTATGCGCGTAAAATTACTTTGTAGCCGCCAAAATCTACTTCAAGCTGGTTGTACTCGTCTTTTATCGTTTTGCGCAGTCCCAAGTTGTTCTCTATCGTACCGCTGTGCGAGGTTATGCTGGAACCTTTTGCTTTTGCGCCGGAACCGATTTTCCCCTTGTCGGTATCCATTCCAATCGGGGCGTCTTTTAAGATCTCCTTGCCGTCGGCCATAAGCGAGAACGTAATTTGATCCCCGTCGTTTAATACGGCTTCGAGTTTGCCGTCGGGAGATTTTACAGAAAAAGTTTCCCCAATTGCAGCCGCTGCCGAAAAGAACGCAGCAGAAAGCAATCCCATTATTTTATAAATATTTCCTCTCATAAGTGTAAAATTAAAAGCGCATTATGCATGGGTCAATTCCAAATTTTCAAATGTTGCGCTTTTCGTATGCCAAGGAAAATGAATCAAAGTATCTTGACAGAATGGCATGTTTGCGGTTTACTTTTAAGAAAACGGATGCAATTTTTTTGTTGTTCCGTATAAATAAACCCCGTTGATTAATAATTCCATGAAAAAGCTTATTACCCTTTCATTCGTTTCCCTATTGGCGGCGTCTTCAGCCAGCGCGTTGGACTTTTATGCAGGCAGGCACAATGCCGCATCGGATGAAAAAGATATCAAGTGGAGCAATTGCACTTGGGGCGACAATATAAACTTTGAGACGAGTCCTCTGCCGTCAAAACCCGGACCAAATGACCACGCATCGTCGCGCTACGGGCATTTTACGCTGAATATAGACGTAGATGTAAACGTGCTTAGTTTAAGTTGCGGAGACGGCTCCCAAAATATTGCCAAAGGCAGGAATATTCGCACAAAGCGCAATATGAGCATTTCCATGGCGACTTTTAATTCCGGGGAGTCTGCGATGATATACGAGAAGTGCAATGTTGAAGTCGGGGGATCTTTCAACTTTACGTTTTGGCACGAAGCTAAAGGGGCTGGAATTGGCAGATTGTCTCTGACGGATACGAAGATGACGGTAAAAGGCGACTTAACTTCCGCGATACCAGCAAATCCATTGATTCAAAACGGGGCTCGCGCCGGTGTAATCATCGAGGTTGCCGGCAAAACCCAGTTGTCGTTCAACGGCGGGGCGGTGATGGATTCGCTGCATATAGACGATCCGTCGCAGTGGATTTTAAAATTTTCTTTTGCGGATTCTGGTGGCAATGTTCCCACGATATATTTTAATAAGCGCGCAGAGCTTGGCGGCAGCGACATAGAAATAAAACTGTCTAAAAATGTAAAGACAGGCAAATACGCGCTGATGGAGTTTTACGACCGCCGCAGCGGCATAGACAAGCCCAATAAAATAACTGTCAACGACGAGCCGTACACGTTTGGGACTCCGATAAAGCTCGGCGATAAGACCGCAAAGGTGTATCTTGGGGCTTTTGGCAGGGATCCGAGAACTCAAAACGACTTAATCTTGGAAGTTAAGTAATTAGAAAAACGCATCAAAAGAGATTACTTCCCGGGAAACAGTGTTATTTTCCGGGAATTTTTTTCCAGGCGCGGTTAATTTGCCTGCCGAGCGGAGTTAAAAAATACCTTTACAAAAAGGTTAAAAATCCGATTTCTTTTCGAAAAGTAAATATGCTTCAATCTTTGAATTCCACAATGGAATCCATGCGGACAATATCGCTTGGCGACAAGTCTTTATTGGATAATTTAAACTCTTTAAATCCGTCAGACAGCTGCGAAAGGAGTTTTGCCGTAAATTTTATTTGGCGGGGGGGAGGCGAATATCCGTTTACCCAATGGCGCGATCGCGCCGTATTCTTTGACACGCGTGCGAATTTTATTTTATATCCTATCGGCGGAGATACTTCTCCCGCTGAACTCTCCGAACTTTTTGCGGAATTTTCCGCACATTCGCTAGACGCAAAGTTTGTTTACGATGTTCCGCCGGACTATCCGAAAAAATTTCCCGGGGTATCGGAATTTTTCAGAGTGGAGGAGAGTCCTGACGATTTTGACTATATTTACGACGCCCAAAAGCTTTTAGATTTGCGCGGGGGAATTTTGCGCAAGAAGCGCAACCATATAAAGCATTTTGATTCTCTTAATCCTAATTGGACGCAAGAGCCGATTACCTCCGCTAATTTGCCGGAGGCGCGTGATTTTATGGAGTCACTTGCAATGCCGAACGAAATCCAGCCGCTTTCCCGGGCATTTTCTTTCTTTGGGGAACTGCCTATCGACGGGATTATCCTGCGGGGAGAGAACAGGAAGATTGCCGCCGCTGCCATAATGGGGGCATTGAATCCGCAGATGTATTCCGTTCACTTTGAAAAGTCGGATAAGAATTCTGAGGGCGCTGCGCAGAAAATAGTTTCTTTGGAATCTTCCCATATAATTGGGAAAGGCGCGAGCCTTATGAACAGGGAGCAAGACTTAGGATTGGAAAATCTCCGCAAGGCAAAACATTCGCTTGATCCGCTGCGTTTATATAAACGGCTGAAACTTGTGCCGCTTTTTAAATGAAAACGGAATTAGATTTTAGAATTTTAAGCCCGGATTCTGCGGACGCGTGCAAATCGGTTGCGGAATTGGAGGCTGCTGCCGGATGGATAAAACCCGGGGAAGGCTATGAGGAAATAGCCGCAATATTAAAAAATAGCTTTCTTTGTGTCGGGGCTTATGTGGGCGGAGAAATGGCTGGTTTTGTGCGTGTGTTATCAGATGGTGTGGATATTGCCTATTTTGTGGATTTTACCGTTTCTCCAAAATACCGCAAAAGAGGCATAGGCTCTCAAATGTGCCGCTTTTTAATAGGGCATTTAAAGGGAATGGGGTTTTCGGAGATCTTGTGCATTTCCACTCCGGAGGCTAAGGGCGTTTATTCAAAAGTAGGCGAACCGCTTGGCGGATGTTTTCCTATTCGCTTTATGTAAAGGAGCGTTTGCCAAGCCGCGCAAATCCCAACCGGAATTTGCGGAATCCAAGTGCGATACGCAAAAAAAACCGCAAGTTCTCTTAATCTTGCGGTTTTTTTTGCATGGTTAAGCCTTATTGCGGGCCTAAAACAAAGGGTTTATTGGGTTTGGAATTTAAAGACCGTGGTGGTGTCGTATGTTTCACCGGGGCGCAATACGGTGCTTGGAAATTCATCTTGGTTGGGAGAGTCCGGGAAGTGTTGGGTTTCAAGGCAGAATCCGTAGCGGTAATTATACGCTTTGCCTTTTTTCCCGCGCACTCCTTTTAGAAAGTTTCCACAATAGAATTGGACGCCTGGCTCAGTTGTGCTGACTATCATTTCCCTGCCGCTTACAGGTTCATAGGCGCGCGCGGCAAAAGTCATTTCGCCGGGTTTTTTTTGGTTGATGACAAAGTTGTGGTCATAGCCGCTGCCTCGTTTCAGTTGCTTATCGTCAAATTCTATGCGGCTGCCGATGGTTTTAGGCTTGCGGAAATCAAACGGAGTGCCCTCTACTTCTTCCAAGTCTCCCGTTGGAATTAGTTCTGAATCCACAGGCGTAAACTTATCGGCATTGATTGTTAGTTCGTGGTTTAAAATGTTCCCGTTGCCTGCGCCAAGCAGGTTGAAATAAGAATGCTGCGTCAAATTGCATACGGTAGGTTTGTCGGTGGTTGCCTTGTAGTTTACGATAAGTTCGTTTTGGTTATTTAAAGTGTATGTCACGGCAACCTTGAGATTCCCCGGAAAGCCCTGGTCTCCGTCCGGGGAGAGCAGGGAAAGCTTAAGAACGGCAGCATCGGGAGTCGTTGAAGATTGAGCAGACCATACCTTTTTGTCAAAGCCTACAATACCTCCGTGCAGGCAGTTGTCGCCGTTGTTTTGGGGAAGTTTGTAGTCGTTGCCGTCTAAGGAGAATTCTCCGCCGGCTATTCTGTTTCCGTATCTGCCGACTACCGCGCCAAAATAGTCGCTTTTTTTGTAGTCTTCAAATTTGTCGAATCCGAGAGTAATGTCGGCGAATTTCCCGTAGCGGTCTGGTGTTTCTATCGCGGTGATTATGGCTCCATAGTCGCTTACTTTTACGGTAATGCCGTTTTTATTTTTTAGGGTAAACAGCTTGACGTTTTGTCCGGAGTCTGTCTTGCCCCAGTCGATTGATGTTACGCTTTGAGCGGTTGCGCATGAGAGCGCGGCGCATGCGGCTGTTAATGCGATTATGTATTTTTTCATTTTCATGTTTTGTTAAGGTTGGCGTTTAATAAACTCCGCAAGTTGTTTAAAAGCTTTTCCGCGGTGGCTGATGGCATTCTTTTGCGCCGAGTCGAGTTCGGCGGTGGTCATTCCAAGTTCGGGGATATAAAATAGAGGGTCGTAGCCAAATCCGTTGGAACCGCATTCGCCATGGTTTATTACGCCCTCAATTTTCCCCTCAAAAAATTTCTTCTCGCCGCTTGGAGTTATTAGCGCTATAGAACAGACAAACCTTGCGGTGCGTTTTGGGTCGGGAATATTTTCAAGTTCCCGCAGGAGCTTTTCGTTATTAAGTTTGTCTGCATCTGGGCCGTCCGCGCCGGCGTAGCGGGCGGAGAATATTCCGGGCGCGCCGTTTAGCGCGTCGACTACAATCCCGCTGTCGTCTGCGAAAACGTAGGCGTATTCCGGAGCTATCGCCTTTAGGGCCGAAGCTTTAATAAGGGCGTTTTCCGCGAAGGTTTTACCATTTTCAACAGGGGGCGCAAAGTTTTGCAAATCTCGCGCTCCCAATACCGCGCAGTCTATGCCTTCGGCGGCGAACATCTCGGAAAACTCAGAGAGTTTATGCGCGTTTGAAGTTGCTATGTAAATAGTTTTTTTCATTTTTCCCGAACAACAGGGGCAGTAAGAATTTTGGCGCGCAATGCGCCGACTTCAACAAATTCGGAGCCTTGCGCAGATGCCAGGGCTGCTTCAATAGCGCCCATTTTCGCGTCGAAATTGTCTATTGAGGAAACAAAGACGGCTTCTGGAGTCGCAGCGCGTGCAGCCGCTCCCCATTCCAATTCTCCTTGGTGGCTTAATATTATGTGTTCAAGGCGCTCTTGCAAATCTGGGGACAATCCGTTTTTTAATCCGGCTTTGCGCACGATTCTATATCCCAAAACAACGTGTCCGTGGAGAATTCCCGCGCGGGTGCGTTCAGGGACGAGAGTTTGCGAGTATTCCTCAACCTTGCCGATGTCGTGCAGAATGCATCCAGCCAATGCCAGGTCGCGGTCTATGTAAGGATATAGGGGCAGAAGGGCGTTTGCCATGCGGGCGGTTTTAAGAGAGTGCTCTAAAAGTCCGTGGACGTAGGCATGGTGCATTTTTGTGGCGGCTGTGCTTGTGAAATACGCTTCGCCAACTTCGTTTATTGCGTAAAGGACCGTGGCGCGCAAAGATTCGTCTGATATGTCCGCAATTATGCCGCAAAGCTCCGAGCGCATTGCTTGCGGGTCGAATGGAGATACTGGGGCGAGATCCGCCAATGCTTGCTCCAGTTCTTCGTCGCCAAGCCTGCGGGCGGATTCTATTTTAGGGCTTAGCCTTCCCTGGTAGAAGTCGGAAACAGCATCAATTTCAAGCGCAGTTGCGGGCTGGGCGTCTTTCAAAGTTTGAAACGCGGGAGAACCGTCGAAGCACATAGCGCCGATCGTCCCCGAATTGTCTCCAAATTCCAACATAAGAAATTCGCTTCCGTTTTTTGCGGTGCGCAACTGGTTTGAACGCAGCAAAACTATTGAACTGAAGTTCTTTTTGCCTTCCGTTTCCTTAAATTTTTTAACTTCGGAAATTTTAATTCTGTTTGCCATTGCCGTTTTGCTTTATGCGGGGAATAGCCGCATATGCCGTTGGGATTTTTCGGGAATATGTAAAATTCGCCAAGAAAAGTTATTTTATTTTCATTTCCAAACGCGACCAATCTCCCATTACGGCGGATTCGCATGAGACTATTTTGCCGCCGCCGCGCTTTAGGAAAAATTCTCTTACCTTTGGGTTTTCTTCCGCCAAAATTCCGCTTAACACCAAGTGCCCTCCGCTCTTTACAGAATTTAAAAGGTTGTCGGCATATATGCAAAGGACATCGGATATTATATTAGCCAAGACGATGTCGGCCTTTCTTTCAGCCAGCGCGCTTTCTATTCCTGCGTGTTCAAATTTTAGTCCGTCTAGCGGGATTCCGTTAAAAGCGGCATTTTCGACGCTTACCCTAACAGCCTCCTCGTCGCGGTCAAATCCGTAGATATCTCCGAATCCAAGGAGCTTGGCGCTCAGTGCCAAAATCCCTGAACCGCAGCCTGCGTCTATGAGCGATACATTTGAAACGTCGCCGCCGCGTTCATCCATAAAACTCATCATAGACATCGCGCAGAGACGCGTGGTAGGGTGGTCTCCCGTGCCGAAGGCAAGTCCCGCGTCGAAATACAAGACTTTGTGTCCTTCCGGAACTTTGTAAGAATCTTTCATCCATGCGGGAACCCAATGAAGGTTTTCGAAGCTCCAAGATGTAAGAAATTTTTTGTATTCATTTTTCCAATCGCACTCGTTTATTTGAGATATTGCGGCGTTTTGAGGGAGTTCCGGGAAAGAGCCTCGCAATGAGCAATACTCGCGCTGCGCGTCTTCAGGGGAATCGAAGTATCCGAAAAGTTCCGACGGCGTGCGGTCGTTGATTTTTTCAATGCCCCAAGTAGGGCAATTGTTTTCGCAAAAATACTCTTCCAGGGGGATTGAGAGGGAATCTTTGATGGGTGTTTTTAATATTACCATTGTAAAAGTGCTGTTTAATGCTTGCAAATCCAAGGACACCGCGCGGGGTGGGGCAGCTTACGCGCTTGCTGTAATTCCTGCCATGCATCCCATTGCCGCGGCGGTTATAGCTTGCCTGAAGACCTTGTCGGAACAGTCTCCAGCTACAAACACGTTTTCTGCGCTAGTCTTTACCGGAGAGCCGTTTTTGGGGATTATGTAGCCTTCCGCGTCCATTTCAACTGCCCCCTCAAAAGCTTTTGTATTTGGGGTGTGGCCTATTGCAACGAATACTCCCGAACATGGAATTTCCGAAAGCTCGCCGGTTTTTACGTTTTTTAAAATCGCGCCGCGGCAGATTCCCGAATCATTCGGCAGGACTTCCTGCAAGACGCTGTCCCATATAATTTTTACTTTGGGGTTTGCCATTACTCTGTCTGCCATAATTTTTGACGCGCGCAGTTGGTCGCGGCGGTGGACTAGCGTTACGCTTGAGCAGAATCTAGTGAGGAAGTCGGCTTCCTCCGCGGCGGTATCGCCGCCTCCTATTACAAGAACGTCTTTATTTCGGTAGAAGGCGCCGTCGCATGTTGCGCATGCGGACACTCCCTTGCCGCCGTACATTTCGGATTCCCCTTTTGCGCCCGTCATGCGCGGGGCCGAACCGGTTGCAATTATTACTTTTTTTGCTTCAAAGACCAGTCCGTCGCCACAGAATAGCTTTTTTACTTCCCCGGAAAAATCGACTCTTTCAACTGTTGCGTTTTCCACGCGCGCGCCGAATTTTTCGGCTTGTTCGCGCATTTTCCAAACTAGTTCAAATCCGTTTATTGCCTGGGGAAATCCCGGAAAGTTTTCAACGTCGCTGGTTGTTGTGAGCAGTCCGCCTGGCTGCGATCCCTCCAGTACTAGTGGCGACATTCCCGCGCGGGCAGTGTAAATGGC
>FR901626.1:24390-40600 GCA_000438015.1 Coraliomargarita sp. CAG:312
GTGTAAATGGCGGCGCCCATTCCGGCGCAGCCGCTTCCTATGATAATGACTTCTTCCATATTCGGATTTTAGAATAGATTATTGGAATTTTAAGTAAATCTTATTTTGCGCATAAAATAAAAAAACGGGCGCGGCTGGTGCGTTGAAGGCAAAAAAACAAAAAGCCGCAGTAGGGGATGAGAACAATTCCAAATATAATCTCGCGGCGGGAGAAAATCGGCGTGGCAGGGAACTGGGCGCAGTTTTTCGCGGAGTATGGAATTTTGTCCGTGCGGAAAATTTTCATTCCCAAACGCCTGCAAATCCGGTTCTAAAATTTTGACCGCTCGCGGAACATGCGCGGCGCATGCGCACGGCGTTGATTTTCTATAGAGCGCGTCCCGCACAGCGCCTAAAAGAAAATGCTATTCCCGCGCAGCGCCTGGCGATACTTGCGCATTTGGGAGAGCTCCGCCCTGTTGGCGCGTGCGTCGGGAAATTTGAACAGTTTAGAGGAAATTTTATTTAGAGGCCAGATATTCACCCGTAGATTTGGCGTCAGGTTTCATTGCCTTTTCTCCCTTGTGCCAGTTCATCGGGCAGACTTCTCCAAATTGCTCAAAGTGCTGTAGTGCGTCGACCATGCGCAATTCTTCCTCTGTCGAGCGCCCCAATGGGAAGTTGTTGACAACTTCGTGTTGAATTATTCCCTCTTTATCTATTAAGAACAGACCCCGGTAGGCTACGAGTTCCCCTTTTGCTTTCGGATTGCCGTCGGCATCCATGGATGTCTCTCCGGCAAGGACTCCGTAGCTTGCGGAAATTGTCTTGTTTATGTCTGATACGATCGGGAATGTGATTCCGGCTATTCCGCCCTGCGCGCGCGGCGTATTAATCCACGCTAAATGGCTGTATTCGCTGTCGGTCGAACATCCTATTACCTGCACGTTGCGGTCCTCAAAATCCTTTAGGGCATTTTGAAACGCAACAATTTCTGTCGGGCAAACAAACGTAAAATCTTTGGGATAAAAGAATAAAATTACATATTTTTTGCCTTGGAACTGCGATATCGTAAAGTTTTCTACGATTTTTCCGTTTACGACTGCTTTTGCGCTAAAATCAGGGGCGCGCTTCCCCACGAGAGTTGGCATAATTTTTTCCTTTCAATAATGCGGGTTGTTTTAAATAATGCTAGCCGATGATTTTTACCGACACGCATGCCCATTTGGCCGATTTTGCCGCGGATTCCTCTCTGGACTCCGTTGTCGAACGCGCGCTGCGCGCGGGTGTTGGGCGCATTATAACGTGTTCGACAACGCCGTCTGACTGGGTGCTATACCAGAAGCTTTGCGAGAAATACAGCGGTGTTCTATATTGGCAAATCGGCATTCATCCAACTGAACTTAAGCCCGGAGACGATTTGGCTTTGGAGGCTTTGGGCAGTTTTCTAATAGGTTCCGGTCCCGCGCCGGTTGCGGTTGGCGAAATAGGGATGGATTTTTACCGCCTGCCCACCGATCCGGATGAGGCTGTGCGGATAAAGTTGCTGCAGGAAGATATTTTTCGAAAACAGCTCGCTTTGGCGAAAGATTTTGGTTTGCCGGTTTGCGTGCACGCCCGCAATGCAGTGCGTGAATGCATAGATGCTATGGCGTCGGAAAACTTCGATTTTTCGCGAGCGGTATTCCACTGTTTTAGCGGCAACCGCGCAGAGTTGTCAGAGCTTGTGGAAAAGGGCGCAAGGGCTTCGTTTACGGGTGTCATCACATACAAAAACGCGGGGGAAATGCGGGAGAATATGCTGGAGCAGGGGTTGTCCAAGATTATGTTTGAGACGGATTGCCCTTATCTTGCCCCGATTCCATTGCGCGGCAAACGCAACGAGCCTTCAACTATACCCATAACTGCCGAATTTGCCGCCGGGCTTTTTGGTGTTGGCGCGGCGGAAATGGCGGAAATCTCTTCGCGCAACGCTTCGGAATTTTTTGGGCTTCAGCCTGTTCAACAATAGATATTGGCAGCATGGGGACTTCAGTTTTGCGTCGGGACTTTGCCGCCTGCGCGCGTGCGGCGTCATATGCGGCGCCTGGCAGAAGCTGACGTTTGCGCCGCATTTGTGGAATTGTTGATGCCAGTATTGGGGAATGGTTTTTATAGCGAATTTTTTCGGCAAATTGCGACGGCAATTGCGGAGAAAATTTGCCGCTGCCTTGCAAGCGGAAATTTTGCGCATTCCGGCAAAGATAGAGCTTCGGATTTAAAGATATGGGATGCAGCCAAAGATGGCTTTGCAGGGGAACAATAGGCTGAATTTAGGATGCCCCAAGGTTTTGCGCGCCGAGGCTGACACAAAAAAGCGCGGGACAAACTTGCTTTTTCCCGCGCCAAAGTTTGGTTATAATGCAGTAATTAGCCGATAGTGTCCGAACCGTACCATTGGCGCAGAACTTCCGGAATTTGGACTTTGCCGTCGTCGCGCACATTGTTTTCCAATAGCGCAGCCAAAACGCGTGGAATTGCCAAACCAGAACCGTTTAACGTATGGACGTTTTGGGGCTTGGACCCGTCTTTTGGCTTAAAGCGGATGTTTGCGCGGCGCGCTTGGAAATCCGTAAAGTTGGAACAGCTGGAAACCTCCAGCCAACGCTTCTGGCCTGCTGCCCATACTTCGAGGTCAAATTGCTTCGCGTGCGGGAAGCCTATGTCTCCAGTGCATATCAAAAGCACTCGGTAGGGGAGCTTGAGCTTTTGAAGTATTCCTTCGGCGTTAAGGCGCAGCTTTTCGAGTTCCGCCATGCTGGTATCGGGATGAACCCATTTTACTAGTTCCACTTTATCGAATTGGTGAAGGCGGTTTAATCCGCGTACATCTTTGCCCCAGCTGCCGGCTTCGCGGCGGAAACATGGTGTATAGGCGCATCCGTACACGGGAAGTTGGCTTTCATCGAAAACTTCGTCGCGGTAAAAGTTCGTTACGGGAACTTCGGCGGTGGGAATCATATAGTAGTCATCCTGGGCGTCGTGGTACATCTGCCCTTCTTTATCGGGCAGTTGTCCGGTTGCGGTTGCGCTCGCCGCGTTTACCATTATGGGGCACATAAATTCTGTGTAGCCGTTTTTGCGGGCTTCGTCCAAAAATAAAGAAAGCAGCGCGCGGACAAGGCGAGCCATGTCTCCAACATAAAATGGAAAGCCGGCGCCGGTGACTTTTACACCGCGCTGGAAGTCGAGAAGAGAATCAAAAAACGGCAAATCCCAGTGCGGAACCGCATTCTTTATATTTTCGGTATCTCCCCATGTATATACGGTGACATTGTCTTTGTCTGTCTTTCCGACTGGAACGGAATCGTCGGGCATATTGGGAATAGTCAACAGCATTTGTCGCCATTTCTTCTCGCACTCGTCAGCCGCCGCCTGCAATTCCTTTACTTTTGCAGATACGGCTTTTAGCTCTACGACTTTAGCCTTAAATTCGTCCGAGCCTTTGGGAAGTTCCGCCATAGCTTTACTGGCGGCATTTTGGGCGGCGCGCGCGGCCTCAAAGTCCGAAACCGCCTGGCGGCGCACTGTATCAAAAGCCAGAATTGCGTCGATATCGCAGTCAAATTTCTTTAGGGCGATTTTCGCCTTAAGCTTGTCGGGATTTTCCCTTAAGATTTTTACATCTATCATATTGGGGCGGAATTTTGCAATTCGGCTAGTTTATTTCAATCTTTTTTTAAAAACAAATCCGGCTGTTTTCAGATTTTTTCGCCATGCCTGCAAAATACTATAGATAAAAGAACTTGACAGTTGCTTATGATTATTTATCAACATATTAACAACAACAAAGCAATTATATTATGTGGAAGACAATTTTTGTTAATTTATTTTCGTTTACAATTTTAACTGTTTCGGCAAACGCTGAACTTTGGTGGTGGTCGGGGACGAAAGACAACCCTTCGTATTTTTCCAAAGCCGGCATTACAGTGTCTCCAACAACCGACCTCAATCCATATAGCAGTTACGCCACTCCAGACGGCGAAAATTATTTTGTTTTGGACCAGAATATAACAGTTCAGATGTTCCGCTCTCTTTGGCAGTCGTCAAACCAGCACATATCCATGACTGATGGCTCCGTGCTTACAATAGATACTGCTTCCAACGGAAAAGACGGCTATTTCTCGACGATTGCGTTGCGGGGTATCGAATCATTCGGGCAAAACTCCATGATATTTGAAAGCGGCACTGTAAATATTGTTAATTCCGCCCGGGACACATATAATATGAGCGCCGATATCCGCTTGAATGAAAATTCCTCCGGAGCAAACAATAAGATTTTAACTTTTGAGAGCGGAACTACGCTGAATTCGGAACTTTCCCTGTTTTTCTTTGGGGCAAACAACTCTAAATACCCGGAAAGAAGCGTGGTAAACTTAAATGGGGCTTTAAATACTTCGGTCTCAACGGACGGCGTTGTAAAATACAACTCAATCACCCTTAAAGGCGACGACAATAATTCAATAATTGTAAATTTTGGCGAAACCGCAACTGCCAATATTGGGAAAACCAATATCGAAAAAAATTCCGTTTTAAATATAGCCAAAGGGGCAAATGTTTCCGTAAATACAAAAAATAGCGGAATAGCATCCGAAAACCCAAATATCCAAGTCGATACGAACGCCGTCTTAAACGTGAATGGTAATCTTAAGATTTCCGCGACTGCATCCACACACGCGATAAATGTTAACGGAACGGTAAACGTAGGCAAAGACGCTTCGGTTTATATAAAAGATGGAGGATACCGCAATGTGCAAGTATTCCGAGGGGGGACCTTCGACATATCCTCAACAGGCAAAGACTCCGTGTATGTGGATGACGGATTCCGGCTTATAGGCGGAAAACTCGTTTTGCGCTCGGAAGAAGCCTTGGCTTCCACCGTAATATGGCTTTATTCCAGTGGCGGCACCTCGACGATAGACCTTTACGCTGCCGCTCATGCAAAGGCGTTTTCTTTTACGGACGGTTCGGAGCTAGTCGTAAACTTCAACGATGGCGGCTCGCTCTGGCTGGACGAGTTCACCGTGGAGAGAGGAGGTGGATGGGCGAACAATCTTGATGAGAAGGCAATGTTGACTCTGGTAAACTATTCAAATTATTTATTGCATGTAGATTCCTTTAGGGAAGAAGACGATTTGTCGCGCATATTTGCGGAGGGCTTTGAAGAAGGCTCGTTCCGCTGGGAAGCCGACACCGTAAACGGAGGATATTGGCTTGTTGGAACGGCGGTTCCCGAGCCCGCGGCAGTAGCGTCTGTTTTAGGCGCATTCGCGTTTGCGTTGGCCGCATATAGAAGGCTGAAGTAGGGCATTATCGGCGTCAAGCATCAAAGCATCCATTTTGCGCGGATTTCCGCTGTTGCGTTTAAACTCATGCTGTTTAAACGCATTTTTTGCGTCGAAATGTGAAAATTTTTTCTTTAAAGCGGAATCATTTGTCTCTTCTTATGAATTGTAAACTAGGAGCAATTTTTTGCCTGAGTTTCCGCAAACAGCGTAGACTTAATTTTGATATTATACAAGAGGCCGTTTTGTTTGCAAGGCTATGCGGCAGAATTAAGCCGGATACGGATGCCAATATCCAAAAAAAAGAAAATTAGGGTATTTCCCATGGCAATCGTGCAAATTTTATATACTGCAATATTTATGCATAGATGGAGAATATATAGGTATTTAGCTATGGCATTCCTGTATTTGAAAAACAGCGCATTTTCTTTCAAGAAAAACTATTATGGAAAAAATAATGTTGTTAATGCGCAAATAAAATATGCGCCTCATGGAAAGCTGCGTTTTTAGGCGGGGAATCGGAAACTGCGTATAATGATATTCTATTTCAATAAGGAAAAATCCAATTATGACAAGATGGATTAATGAGAAAGATTTACATTTTATTGTCCTTGGCTTTATCATTTTTCCCAAGGCAAAATTGCTTCAATAAGATAAGAGGAAAGAATCTTATGGGCAATTCCACTGTGTTGGATGTAGCCATCAAACGCATGTTTGATTCGGGCAATGGCATTGCTTTTACAATATACCGGAAACAAAGAAGTGGAATCTAATTCCGTTTGCCACCGGATATAGAAACATGTTTATTGTTTTAATGTCGGTGAAAAGTCAATAAGACTGGTGCAGACGCCATTGCATCAGCGGCATTGATGTGATGTCGCTAAACATATTTGATAAATTTGCGCCAGGGAAATTAAAAAATGAAAAAAGCGTTTTTTATGCAGTTATTATTATTTAGCCGCGCTTACGTTTTCTTACTTTAGTTTTGAAATGCAATATAAAATGCAGTTCCAGATTTTTTTGAATTTAATCTGAGAGTTTGGCGGATTCATATATTTATAAAGATGCTTTCTTGCCAAAATTATAAGCTTGTTGAAATCCGTATGGCGCATGAATTTTCTCGGGACAGTTTGAAAAAGCCCTCTACCGTTTCCAACCAATAGAAAAAAAGAACGCAAAGCTTTATTTATTCTTTGCGTCCTTTTTTTTTGTTATATGCCTGGCTCTATTCTTCCACAACCTTATTGCCGGCGACTATGATATTGCTTACATTGTCGTCGGTATATACGCCCGGATTGGGAACATTGGGCGACTTTACATAAGTATTGTTCACTATTTTTGTGTTGGAGGAGCTTGTCACAAAGAACGTGCCGCGGTAAGGCAGCGGATTCTTTCTCGGAGTGGGATTCTCAAAGCGGTTGTCTTTAAAAATCACGTTGCCGGATGACGCTATGAACGATACCAGCCCGAAAGTATCCTTGAATGTGTTGTTTTCAAAGAGGATGTTGGATATAATCGGATACAATGTTTGTTCCGTTGACGGGTCTTGTCCGAGGTATACGCCCATAAATATGTCGCGCTCTTTCCCTTGGTTTTTGACTCCGAGCGGATTTGACGTGTCGAACTTGCAGTTGCGCACAACCACATTGTTTACTCCATAGCCTTCGCACCATATATTCATTGTGTATCCGGTCTCAAACTTGAGCGCGCCCATTTCGTTATGGTAGAAGCGGCAATCTTCTATCGTTACGTTGCTTGTAAGAATCAGCAGCCCGCGAGCGCGGTTTGAATGGAAGTAGCAATTGCGAATGAGTATGTTTGAAGAATCGTAGCGCAAATTGAAAATTACAAAGCCTTTCGTCGTTTGCGCGGGAAGTTTGTCTTCAAACGTTATATAGCGGATTCCGTCTTTTACGATGTTTGACTTAACCTTGGATTTGTAGTTTGTTTTTGAATAGTCGCTATGGCGCAACTCAACAGGATCTCCCGGACGGCAGCTTGCGTCACGCTTGCTGTTGATTAGAATAGTGTAGTCGTCGTGCCTTATGCCGAAACCGGAGCAGTCGTGGATATTTATGCAGTCGTCCGCTCCCAGGGAGAATTCGCAGTTTTGCATCTTAAAGAATCCGCGCGACCTAGCAAAATGGAAGTGGTCTGCGGTGCATGTTATGGGGCGCGGTCCCATCCCTTGGGGGGCTACTATATTGACGTTGTCCAGCTGGAAATATTGTTGCTGCCCGTCGCTGACAAGCGCATGTCCCTTGCAGGAATATATGTTGATATTCTTTAAAGTTTGATGCTTGTTGTTTACTAGGGCGATGCCGCCCAATCCGTAGTAGTAGTGTTGCATTCTGAACAACAGGCCTGTTTCATAGCTTTCGATTTTGCGGGTGTTGTCGTCATAGACGCGGAGAGTGTTGGGAGATGTCCATTCCGTTTTTGGGCGCGGATTGTTCGGGCCAAGCGCCCCGAACGAGAGCCCTCTTCCGCCTTCGTATCCGACGGCTTTTAGGATGGGATCGTAGCACGACAAATTGATGACATCGATTTTTTTATTATAGAGCGGATGTTTATCATACTCTGTAAATTTGAACTCAAAGTACGATTTTCCTTTTTCCGAAGATACTTTTTTATCGACGAGTTTTACAATGCCTGCGAGCGGTTCAGTATCCCAGTCCCAATCCATGTTAAAATTGCAGAATACGGTTCTTACGCAATCTTTGATGCGCATATTGCAAGCGCCTTTATCCTTGCGGAACACGAGCGTGGATCCGCCGCCGTCGAACGTGAAGTCGGTAAACGAATCAAAGACGATTCCTTCTTCCTGGTAGATTTTGTATTTTCCCTTTGGCAGAACCAGCTTGGACGCCCCGACCTTTTTGCAATGGGCTATTGCGTTGTTTATTATTGTTGCGCAGTTTTCAGCCTGCTCGTTTAGGCCGAAGTCCGCCGCGTTTACGACAATGTCTTTTGCCGGTTTAGGCGCGTCTATATCAAAGTCTGGGCAGCCGGTGGGAAGCTTGCCTAAATCGCCGCCGTAGCGCGGTGCATTGGGCATAGCGGGATAAAAATCTTCTCCCTTTCCCAGCGAAATTGAAAAGTCTGCGATTTCGGCTTTAATTTTGCCGTGCGATATAAAATGCAGAACGTAGCGCGTAGGCGTTTTAGGAGTGCGGAATTTAAGTTTGACTTCCTCCGCCTGCAGCTTCGGATAAACGTTTATGCGCTCCAAATCCCCGTCCGGAAATACTGTTCCCAAGTCGCGGACAATTATGTGCAGAAAGTTTTTGTCCGATTGTTCCCCTTCGACTTTGGCTTTAAGTTTTATAAAATAGTCCGTGTCGGGCTTAAGCACGCCCTCTTTTGTATGGGCGCGGTTTATATATCCCGAATTATGGACTTTATCGGAAATCGACAAAATCTTGCCGTCGTCCGAAACCGACGCTCCGGCAACCAATTTTATTATTGAAGAATCTTTTTTCCCGAATCCCCATGTTGTATTTTCTTTTGTTACCGCTTTTATTGGCTTTACGGTTTCCGTTGTAGAAAGTTCCATGCACCCCCATGCAAGAAACATCAATGCAGAAGCGGCAATCGAAGCCGCAATGTATTTCGTTTTCATAGAACAATCATCATATTTTTCGCAGAAAACCACGTCAAGCCCAAAATCTGTTTTTTTAAGAAAAGGTTTTACAACTGGCGGCAATCGTTAAAATTCTTTGCCAAAATACGCGCGCAACGATGGTTAAAGCCGACTTGTTAAAATTCGTACCAGCAACCCGGGAAGAAATGTCTGCCCGGGGATGGGACGCAATAGACATTTTAATAATTTCCGGGGACGCTTATGTCGACCATCCGACATTCGGTCCGCCGCTGATTGCGCGGATCCTGCTCGACGCCGGATTCCGCGTCGGTATAATAGCCCAGCCCGATTGGCGCAATCCGGACAGCCTGAAAATATTCGGTCGCCCCGCCTTGGGATGCGGAATTTCCAGCGGAAATATGGATTCGATGCTAAAGATTTACACTGCCGGCCGGAGGCTGCGCCGCGAAGATATGTATTCGCCAGATGGGAAAACCGGCCTATGCCCGCCGCATGCGTGCGTCGTTTACAGCCAGCTTGCGCGCAGGGCGTTTCCGGGGATAAAAGTCATTATCGGGGGCGTTGAGGCAAGTTTGCGCAGGGTTGCCCACTACGATTATTGGCAGGATAAAATGCGCCCTTCCATACTTGTGGATTCTAAGGCGGATTTGCTATGCTACGGACTCGGCGAAATTACGATGCTTGAAATTTTCAGCCGCTTAAGAAACGGAGATTCCCTAAGCGGAATACGCGGCACATGCAGATATTTGGGCGGGCGGGAATCTTCGGAGTTCGTTTGCGGCGAATCTTGCGCGGAACTTCCCTCCTACGAACAGGTATGCTCGGAAAAATCCGCTATAATGCGCCAAACCGTGGAGATGGAAGCGCAAATGAACCCTTGGTGCGGCAAGCGCCTAATCCAGCGCACAAACGGCAGAATACTGCTTGTGGAGCCTCCGCGCCCGCCGATGACGTCGGAACAATTCGACCACTTTAGCGAACTGGATTTTACGGGGCTTCCCCATTGGAGTTATTGCGGAAAAAAGATTCCGGCGTGGGAAATGATAAAGGATTCCATTACGGTGGTTAGGGGATGCCCGGGCGGCTGCGCTTTTTGCGGCCTGGGGTTGCACCAGGGCAGGAATTTGGTATCCAGGTCTCCTGAAAGCGTTGTTGGGGCTGTTGAAAAGCTTTCCGGGCAGGCTTTCTTCCACGGTACGGTAAGCGATGTTGGCGGTGCTGCCGGCAATATATACAGCCACCACCCGCGCAATCCCGAACTCTGCAAGAAGTGCCGCAGGTATTCATGCATATTTCCGGCGTTTTGCCCAAACTATGTCGCGGACGAAAAGCCTTTGATTGAGTTGCTCGACAAGATAAAAAAAATTCCGCGCGTAAAGCACGTTTTTATAAACTCTGGAATTCGCCTTGATTTGGCGCTCAAGCAGCCGAAGCTAACCGAAAAAATTATCGCCGAAAATGTATCCGGACAAATTAGCGTTGCTCCTGAGCATTTGGACGCAGGCGTATTGCGCATGATGCGGAAAGGCAAGGAAGGCGAGTTTGAGGCTTTCAGAAAAATCTTCGACCGCGTGAACGCAAAAACGGGGAAAAAGCAATATATGGTTCCTTATTTCATCTCAAATTTTCCGGGATGCACGCGCGAGCAAATGCAGGTTGTCGACGACTATCTCGCGAAATCTAAATGGAATGTCCAACAAGTCCAGGATTTCATTCCTCTGCCGATGACAATGGGATGCGCAATGTATTGCGCGGAGATTCTTCCCGACGGAACTCCTATAGAGGTAAATAAAGGCTTGGCGGAACGCAGAGCACAGCGCGAAATGCTGTTGCGCCAGCATGGAAGCGCGCATTCAAAAACGCAGGCAAAAAACAAAAAACCTTTTAAAAATTTTGCGAAATTTCGCAGCGGCGGGCGTTCCGGTTTTTCCGGGAGGCATTTCCCGCGCAAATGACGCCGGCAATTAGTTCTAGTGGAAAATGGGGAAAGGCTCCGATATTCTTTGTGTGAGCTCCAAAGTTGCCCGCCAGACTTGAAAGAGGTTTGCGGGCTTTTGCGGCCAAGTTGGATTTTTAGCTGAAAATCAAAATACTTCCGGAATCCTGCAGGTATGTGTCAGGGCAGGGGATTTTTGCGGGAGATATGGTAAAACACCCGAAAAATAATGCGCGATTTTGACAAGGCGCATTAAACGCGCGGGAGTTTTTTTGCTATTGCGCTCCTTTGCGTGATTGCCGAAGTTTTCCGTTTTCCTTTGCAAAGAAGGATTTTGCCTCATTAGCGTCTTTTTCAATTTGCTGTTTTAATTGCTGCAAGTTTGAAAACTTCTTTTGCGGGCGCAAAAGTTTTAGAAAGCGCACTTTTGTCCTTCTGCGCGCCCCAAACGGGACATTTTTTGCAAATAAATGCGTTTCCACTAAAGGCTCGGTTTTGCCTACAGTTGGGGAGGTCCCATAATTTGCGACGCCTTCATATGTAGCGCCGGCGCATTCGAGAATCGCCGCATACACTCCGAAAGGAGGCTTGCATTCGGGATCCCACGGGAGGTTTATTGTGGGAAACCCTATCTTTCGCCCCAGCCGCTTGCCTGTTTTAGTTGTGCCGGTTGCCGTGTAATTTTCTCCGGACAATTTCTTGTACAACGCCATATCTCCTTTTATGACAGCGTCGCGCAGGCGCGTTGAGCTTATGCGTCGCCCGCCCTGTGCAACTCCTCCTACAGAGCGGTATTCCCAACCGTTTTCCTCCGCCATTTTAGCGAGAGTTTTAGGATTGCCAGATGCGCCTTTGCCAAACACGAAGTTTGAACCGGTCACTATTGCGCGCAATTTTGGGAACTTTTCCTTTAGGAAGCGTCCAAAACTTTCCGGAGTCATTGCTCCGAACGTTTTGTCGAATTTCTTTACAAAAACTTTTTTTGCCCCTGCGTCCTCAAACATGCGGGCGCGTATTTCGGGGGGGAATAGCATTTTTACCGGCGTTCTTCCCATATCTACGACTTTTGACGGATGGGGGGCGAATGTTAGGACGCATGTAAGGGCATGTTTTTTCCCGGCTATTTCAGACGCAGTTTCTATGACGCGCAAGTGCCCGCGGTGTAGCCCGTCGAACATCCCTATCGCCAAGACGCAAGGCCGCTTGCAGGCTTTTAGGCTGTCCAAGTCTGTTAGGATGCTTTTCATCGCATTAAAGCGCAAAACTTGGCACCGCGCTCGCCACCGGAATCAATATCTTCTTGATTGCCGACGGATTCATATTCGAAAGCTGCTCTATGGTTATGGCGTTGGCGACGTTAAATTTATCGCTGGATATTCTGCGGAGGCTCGTCATATAGGCGCCGCATCCTATGCGTTTCCCCAGGTCATTGCAAACCGTTCGCACATATGTTCCCTTGCTGCATGAGAGCCTAAATTTAGCCTTTGGTTTGTCGAAGGAAAGCAGGTCGAAGGAAGATATGTGGATGAAGCGCGGTTCCCTTGGAATTTCTTGGCCCTGCCGCGCGAGCTTGTAAAGGGCAACGCCGTTTACCTTTTTTGCGGAGAACATTGGAGGCGTCTGGTATTGGTCTCCTATAAATCCGGCCATTTGCTTTCTCAGCGAGTCTTCGTCGAGAGCTTCCGGAACGGGCAGTTCGGCAACAACATCCCCGTCGCGGTCGTGCGAATTAGTTTCTTTGCCTAGTTCAAATTCTCCCTCGTAAACTTTGTCGAGGCTCATGAGGTATTGGGAAACTTTAGTTGCTCTGCCAACGAGTATCACAAGCAATCCGGTCGCCAGCGGGTCGAGCGTGCCGGCGTGCCCCACGGAGCGCATCTTTAAGCAGCGCCTTACTTTGTCGACAACATCGTGCGAAGTGCATCCGCTGTCTTTGTCTATTAGCAATATTCCTTCAAATTCTGACGACGGTTTTTCCATTTAAATCTTACTGTTGAGTTTGTCTAAATTGAGCAGATGCTCCTCTATTAGGGAGAGCATTTTTGGGTATAGAGTGTTTAGGTCGTATCCCTCGGCGGTGAATCCCGCCGCCGCCATATGCCCTCCGCCCCCGAATTTTGCTGCGAGGTCGTTTACCATATATTGCGGGCCTTTTCCGCGAAGGCTTCCTTTCACCCCGTTGGGCAGGGCTTCCAGGAGAACGGCTATTTCAACGCCGTTTACGGCGCGCGCATAGTCCACCAGCCCGTCGCTGTCAGCTTTTTCCGCGCCAGTGCTTGTGTATGCGTCCGCGGGAAGAACTCCTACGCATACCCGCCCGTCAAAGTGCATAGTCATACTTTGCAGATAGAGCGCCAAAAGCTTCATTTTTTCAAACCGTTCGCGCTGGTACAGCTCCACGGCGACCCATGCGGCGTCTGCTCCGCTTTTTACAAGGGCTGTCGCAACTTCGAATGTCTGCGTGCGGACAGAGCTTGTTGTGAACTGCCTGGTATCCATTACGATGCCCATATAAAGGCGGTTTGCATTTTCCTTGGATATTTTGAGCCCGGCGTCAAAGGCCATGCCTGCTATGAGTTCGGCGGTGGCGCTTGCGCGGGTGTCTATAATATTTATTTTTGCGTAGGTGTTGTTTGTCGCGTGGTGGTCTATGCAGCCAAGCGGCGATGGAAAGCGCGAACAAAGTTCTAGATTGGTGCGTTTGTAGTCTGCGCAGTCTACAGTCACTATTTCAAACGAATCGTCGCAGAATTCCGCTGCGCTTTGCAGCTTGGAGCCGTACGCAAAATGCTCGTACAAGTACGGCAGGGGATTCTGGTTTAGGCATACAACTTCTTCGGCTCCGCATTCTCTTAATATATCGGCAAGCGCAAATTGGCTGGAAATGCAGTCTCCGTCGGGGCGCATATGCCCAGCCACGGCGATTTTTTTCCCCGCAGCGGCCTTTAACAGTCTTTTAAAATCTTCTTTTAGTTCGGGGAAAAATTGCGCCATTTTTACTTTTCCTTTTCGCCGGCGGCGCCTTGTGCACCGCCGCAATCGTTTTCGCATTCGCTTGCGGCAATTTCATCCATAACAGATAGAAGATGCATTCCGCGTTCTACCGACGGGTCGTATATGAACTGCAACTCCGGAGTGTATTTTAAAACGACTTCTTTGCCGAGCATGCGTCGCAGTTCCCCGCGCAGCGACATTAATAGTTTACCGGCTTTAGCAACCGACTCGCGTCCGCCTACGGCCGAATAATAAACTCTGGCCTTGCGCAAGTCTGGCGATATGTCGACTTCAGTAAGGGTAATCGAAACGCTTTCCGCCCGCCAACGGCTGTGTAAAGCCTCGCTCAGCTGGCGCAAAATGAGTTCGCCCACTCTAATTTTTCTTTGGCCCATATTTCTATTCCGGCTTGTAAATGTTATCGGAAAATTTGCCTTGGGAATGAATCGCGCTACGGATTAAAGATCCGGGCGTATTTCGAGAATCTCAAAGCATTCTATTATGTCGGAAGGTTCAAAATCAGCAAAGTTGTTGAGGGTGATGCCGCATTCGTATCCGGCGCGGACTTCAGTGACGTCGTCCTTAAAGCGTTTAATTTCGCTAATCCTGCCTTTTGATATTTCTTTGCCCTTGCGGAAGACCCTGGCGAATTTGTCGCGTTTTATAATGCCTTCAGTGACCATGCAGCCTGCGACTTTACCGCCCTTGGCTATATTGAATAGCGCCCTTACTTCTGCTGCTCCCAGTTTGTTTTCTCGCAATTCCGGATCAAGCAAGTTTTTCATGGCGTCGCGGACTTGGTTTATCAGCTCGTAGATGATATTATGGGTTATAAATTCAACTCCCTTGTGTTTCGCCGCCCCGGCAACTCCGTTTTCCTGCTTGACGTTGAAGGCGACTATCGAAGCTCCGGCTGTTGCCGCAAAATCGACGTCGTTCTTTGTAATTTGACCGACTCCGTGCCCGATTACTTCAAGCGACACTTTATCGCTTTTAATATCCTTAAGGCATGCAACAAGCGCTTCGACTGTTCCGGATACGTCGCTTTTTACAATGCATTTAAAGACTTTTTGGTCTTTATTCTCTATTGCCGCCATCAATTCCTCAAGATTCGTCGGCTTTGGCGCCATTTCCTGGGCGGCAAGCTTCTTGCGCTCTTGTACGGCTTCTTCGGCCATTCGGCGGGCAGTGCGGTCGTTTTCCACCTTTTTAAATTCGTCTCCGGCTTCCGGAGCTCCGGACCAGCCCATTACAACGGCGGGAGTGGACGGCGGCGCTTTGTCCAGCCTCTTGTTTTTGTCGTCCAATAGGGCGCGAACCTTGCACCAGTTTTCTCCGCAAATTAAAACGTCTCCATTTTTGAGCGTTCCGGAGTTGACTATTACAGTTGATGTGGCGCCTCTTCCGGGTTCTATTTGGCTCTCTATTATTACACCTTCGACCCGCCCTTTCGGGTTTGCCTTAAGTTCCATCATTTCAGCCTGCAAGAGGACAAGCTCGAGCAGCTTGTCGATATTTTCATTCTTTAGCGCTGATATCGGGGTGCAAAGAGTTTCTCCTCCCCAGTCTTCCGGAGCTATCCCGCGCTTTTGCATTTGTTGTTTCACGCGGTCTATATTGGCGCCTCGGGAATCCATTTTATTTATAGCGACAACGACAGGCACTCCGGCTTTTTGGGCGAATGCGAGAGCCTCGTCGGTTTGCGGCATAAATCCGTCGTCTGCTGCAACGACCAGTATGGCTATGTCGGTGACATTTGCGCCGCGCTCGCGCATCTTTGAAAAAGCTGCGTGTCCGGGCGTATCGAGAAACGTTATTTTCTTGCCATTATATTCCACTTGGTAGGCCGCCGTGTGCTGGGTTATTCCGCCTGCCTCTCCAGCCACTACGTTTGTGTTGCGGATTGTATCCAAAAGCGTTGTTTTCCCGTGGTCGACGTGACCCAAAATGCAGACAATAGGCGGGCGTTCGACATAATTTTTTATGTCGTCCTGTATTTGGCGCGCCATCTCGCGCTTTGCCGCAGCCGCAGCCAGCTGTTGTTGTTGCTGCTCGCCGCGGTGGCGGATATCCAGCTCAAATCCGTGGCGTTCTGCTATGCGCGTGGCAACATTTTCCTCTATCGATTGGTTCATGGAGGCGAAAATCCCCATGTCCATAAGTTCAGATATCAGCCTAAACGGCTTTACGTCTATCGACTTAGCAAAATCCCTTACTATAATAGGCGGTTTTACCTGGATTACTTTTTTCTTTCCGTCTGCCGGGGTTGGGGCTTGGGCTGAAGAAGGCGGCTGATTTGGCGACGCAGGGATATGCTGCCTTGCCGCAATCGGCGGAACCATTGGAGCCGGCATGCGGCTGACAGGCGGAACT
>FR901627.1:0-160 GCA_000438015.1 Coraliomargarita sp. CAG:312
GGGCTTGATGAATACTTGGCATTGGAAAGCGACGCCTCAATAACGCTAAGCGGAGAGATAGATTTGAATGTTTACGACCAAGGCGGGCAGCTTTTTGAAGACTGGAAATACGAACTGCGCCACGGCGAAGGCGGCGACCAGCTCTGGATAAAAGCGGCTG
>FR901627.1:171-957 GCA_000438015.1 Coraliomargarita sp. CAG:312
ACCAGCTCTGGATAAAAGCGGCTGTTCCTGAACCTTCGGTTTACGCGGCAGTTTTAGGTATTTTTTCGCTTGTTTTTGCGGTTTGCCGAGCAAGAAAATGATAGCGTTTTTATCTTCTTGGAACCTTGCAAAATTAGGAATATTTAAAACCGCTTGCTAAAATGCGGAATATTGTCAATCGGACGGGGGCGGCGCAATCGGTTTGCGCCTTTTGATGAAGAAACAATTGTACAGGGCGGATTGCAGCTCTTTTGCTGCGTTTTACGGGTAGCTTTGCGCTTTTAATTGTTTCGCGCTTAAAATCCGGATAAAAATCCGTCTTGGGGTAAAAACGGACAGGTGAAACGGCGCCAGCCAAAAAATTTTTATATGGTTTTCAGGCTGGAGGCTTTATTTTAGAGAGATAAAACGAACTCTTCCAATTCTTTCAATTCTTGGTCTGTCAAATCGGAAGTGTGCCCATGTTTATCGTCTTTATTGAATTTCCGCAGCATTTCAAATACCGTGCGCGCTCTTCCGTCGTAGAGATATGGCGCTGTGCGCCAAACTTCGCGCAGGGTTGGAGTGTCAAATTCAAAACCCTTGTATTCTTCCAGTCCGGAACCGACATCATGGCGTTTCATGTCGGTGTAGTAGTCTCCCGAATGGCAATAGGAACATTTTGCCATTTCAAAGTACATTTCTCCGCGCTCGGCGGATTGCTGTAAACATATTCCTCGTTCTCGTCGATGAGCACGAAATCGGCCGGAGTCCCCGGCTTTAAAGTTCCTGCGTCCAAGCCTAGAA
>FR901628.1 GCA_000438015.1 Coraliomargarita sp. CAG:312
CAAGGGGGATACTGGGCCAATGGGACCTCAAGGACCCGCAGGCGGAAGTGGCGGAGAACAAGGCCCTATGGGTCCACAAGGCCCAAAGGGAGATAAAGGTGACAAAGGAGACACTGGCGCACAAGGACCAATGGGCCCGCAGGGACCTCAGGGGATAAAAGGCGATACTGGTCCGCAAGGTCCTCAAGGAATCCAAGGTCCGAAAGGTGATAAAGGCGATGCAGGAGATGTTTCGGCAATAAGTGCATCGCTTGCTTCTCTTGAAAGTAGAATGGCAAATGCAGAGGGTAGAATTTCCGCAAATGAAAATGCAATTCTGAATATGCGGCAAGATATTGACTACGTTAAGCAAACAATAGATTCAGCCGTGAATGTTGCGCTTGTAGATGCCAATGGGAACGTCGCCAATGTCAAAGTATTGCAACACGCGCAAGGCAATGAACTTATGACGGAGATATACTACTTTGACCCGCATAGTAATATGATGAGCGTTTCAAAGGTATTTTCTAACCGTACAGACCAAAGCGTAACGACGTGGCAACCCACGCAAATTGAATTCGTGCTACCCAACGGCACAAGCCAGACAATCAC
>FR901629.1 GCA_000438015.1 Coraliomargarita sp. CAG:312
ATTCCAGCCGATACCCCAAGCATTCCAAGCACTTGACCGCCCAAGTTCTTAAACATTCCCCCAATCGAACTTTTGAAGGAGTTAGCCGCAAGTTTGCATTGCGCAAGCCCTGTTTTAAATCCAGCTGAATTTAAGCCGATTTTGGCTAATATTTCACTTGAGGCCATTCTTTACCCTCTCCGCTTCAAGTATCATTTTCTTTTCTTCGTCCGACTGTATTTGCCCAAGCCCCTCTTGTTCCGTGAAACTTGCACAATACCATAAAAGCTCGCCAAGCGGCATATCCCAAATCTCCCCAAGCGTTAGATTTGTCTTAGAAAGTAGTAGCGTAGCCCTTGAGAGTATCCAAGGCGCGTTAATGGCTCTTTCTCCCTCAGAACTATCCCACATATCTGGAAGCGATAGAAAGTCCGTCAAATACCCTAAAAACGCCGTTAAACCGCGATTAAATCTATGGAATCTCAAGCCGAAGTTCGGACGTTTCATTGCCGCTATTATATCTCTGTCGGCAGAGCAAATAATTACGGCAAGTTCCAAGTCTTTTCTTGATATTGAGACTTCTTCGCCATTTACAATGCGCATTATGGGAGAGCCTATCGCTTCAAGATAAAGGCAATGGCGCAAACAAAAAGGCTTTAGTCTCCTGCCTAAAACCTTGTGTTCGCAATTTATAAACGCCTCGTAGAAAGATTCCATTAGCTAATCGGTTCCATCGGAACCTCTGGATAGTACGTTCCAGACAAATCCCACTTTTCTACGTCTTTTCTTGCTCGAGATTTCTTAACACTTTTTACGATGAACTCAAACTTCTCGCCAATTTTGAAAGAATCTCCCGGACTCGGTGCGCTTGCGTCGGACAAAGGAATGACGCTCGCTGTCCTATTATACTTTATCCCAAAACCTGAAAAGTGGGCGACAACATTGCCTTCCTCGTTTTCCACCTCAAGCTCCTGTCCCTCTACGGTGTCTTCCGTAGCGTCAACTATGTAGCCCTCGAGCTTTTCAACCCCAAAGGCTATCGGTTGCTTTGTCCCTCTTAATTTGTATGCTTCGTCTGCCATACAAAATATAGGCG
>FR901630.1:0-135 GCA_000438015.1 Coraliomargarita sp. CAG:312
TATTAGTATACGTTTTGTACTATGTCTCGTAAGCGTTCAGACGTCTTTAAGGCTAAATGGCTAAAAGTTTTTCATTTACATTCTTTTAATGAAGAAAGAGTGTTAAATGAACTGAACTCTTTGCCGTTTTCCGAT
>FR901630.1:276-1984 GCA_000438015.1 Coraliomargarita sp. CAG:312
ACTTTTGGCAGGCGCGAGTGGCTTTTGTGCCTTTCCCAGAAACTTATGCAGAGATTTTAAAAGAGGCGTTGGAAAGTAAATCCGATATATTTTCTCCTAAAATACGGGCTATTGTAGAACTCACCGCAGATACATCTTCAAACGGAGCTTGCGGATTCAATAGCTTTGCATTTAAGAATTTGGAGTCCGTAAAGGAGGCCCAAGAAATTGTCTTTAAAGGTAAGTATGAAGATTTTCTAAGCGCCGTCGGTCGCGCAAAATATGATGAATTTGAAAATAAGATTTTATCGTCAGAAGAATTTAAACGCGACTGGACTTTGATAAAATCGCTCTATCCAAAAGAAACATGCGTCAAAGGCAAATTGCGTCGACGTCTATTAAACGAGCGTGCGTGGACGCTTGATGGCGGAGTTTCTTTCAATACGCAACAATCCGAATTTGAAGCAATATTTGAACTTTTTTGTTGGAAGTATTACTTGTGGGCAATGGATGGCGATAAGCCCTACATAATGAAACCTTCAGTAAATATTACTCCGCTTGGCACGCAGATCTTTATACCAGGATATATTTCATACGATGCCAAACGAGACTTTAACCACGGTAAAATTTCGCGCCTGCACAAAGCAAAGGGCGTACAAAAGCAGGGATTGGCATTTACAGAGAGCCGCACGCGCCTTGCCGCATTAAAAAAACTTGCGCTCGAAGCCGAATCCGAAGGAAGAAAAAATAAACTTAAAGGCGACAAGCTATTAGACTTTATCGCCCGCGCCATAGGACGCCCCGACATGGATTTCAGATCTATTAGAAAACTACTAGAAAGGTAAATATTATGATTAGACGTAAAGGACCGTATAAAAAGAAAGATATCGATGAAATGTTTGAGTGTTGCGCTCAAGACATTGGCAAGTTATATGATGCAAGTAGACCTACTCCATGGGATACAAGTAAAAAATCGAAATTGCTAAATATTGTTTCATGTTTAAATGATGAAAAAGAAAACAGAAACATAGAGGATTACTTAGCCGAAAAAATTCTCAATTTCAAATGTGGAAACATATATGGAATAAAAGAGTGTTTAAAAAATTATTTTAAGGAAAACCCTATAAAAAAGCGTAAAAAAGGATATGTCCCTGAGGAACATCGCACTGAAAATATTAAATTTAACACAGAAGACCCAAGGAGAAGAGAGAACAATATCGTAAGATTATTATATAAATTCAAAGGATGCTTGAACAAAGGAAGTACCTTTAAAGATATCTTTGGTGAAATAATAGAATATGAAGTACCATTGGCAGAAAAGGAAAAAAATAATATAGATATGCTTACAAAAACTAAAGAGCATATTAACATTATTGAATGGAAAACTGATTCTGAACGTTGCAAAGATTCACTCTTGAGGGCAATGTTAGAAATAACAACTTATGAATACGAATTACTCAAAGGAGAGTTTATTGACGATTTTAAATTAGACAAAAAAAAATACAACGAAAACTCTTTCAAAAAGATCATTGCAATTTTTGATAAGACAAAACCCGCCAGTACGTATAAGTACATAAAAAGCAAAGATCCAGACCACAAAAATATTGCTAAATTGTTAAAAGAGCTAGATATAGATCTCGTACTATTATCACAAGATTCTATAGTAAAAAACATAACAGATAATACAAAGATAGAAGATTGTAAGATAAAAGCAGAAGTTTTAAAATCG
>FR901631.1 GCA_000438015.1 Coraliomargarita sp. CAG:312
AATTCTGAGAAACTTTCCAATATCCCCTTACTTCCAGAGTGGATTGACTCAATGGCGTTTGAAAATTGCTTATGAAAGTTCTCGTACATTAGTAGTCCTCTGGAAAAAGTAGAGTTGTTGCGCTTCTGTCCCACTCGGTTATTATCCAAATCCTTCTGCCATCTGGGAGTTTGTATTCGGAGAGCAGCCTTTCGCCGTTTTTGAGAGCCTCGTCATTGCTTTTCCAGTCTTCCTTGCATACGTCGCCCCAATCTCCATTTGCGTGGCGGATAAGATAAGGAAGCATTGAAAATCCCTTCTTTTCGCAGTAGTTTGCAAGTGTCGTGGTTGCAACTACCCGCCCGAAGTCGAATTTGCTTTCTATTATTGTTTCCATATTATGCCTTTATTGCTTGGTTAATTTGAAGTGTTGCGCCTTTCTCTCTCCCTGCACGGTAAGATGTTGCGTCCATTCTCTTACCCTGCCTTCTCCGTGATTCTCCTATCACTCTGAAAGTGTTTTTGATATAAACCTCCAGTTCATGTTCATTGTTTGATAAGGCCAGTTCATAGTTTTGGCGGGATTCTTCCCCCTCTCCAGAAAGCGTATCTTTTTCGGCTTGCTCCATTCGCTCGTATATTCCGCACCTAAGCCCGAAGTAGTAATCCGCCTTGTTTGGCCT
>FR901632.1:0-5854 GCA_000438015.1 Coraliomargarita sp. CAG:312
AGACGTGTCATAGGAAACAGCCGCTTTAATTTCGTTTGTATTTCCGCCGGTGTCGTACACATAAGCAATGTAGCCTACGTCGATT
The DNA here is from genome assembly GCA_000438015.1 of Coraliomargarita sp. CAG:312. Taxonomy (GTDB): domain Bacteria; phylum Verrucomicrobiota; class Verrucomicrobiia; order Opitutales; family Intestinicryptomonadaceae; genus Merdousia. The sequence continues at coordinate 86 of FR901632.1, forward strand.
TCAAAATTCTCAATCGAGTACGTTATTCCAGCCGAGAAATCGCTTTCGCAATAATGCCCGTCCACCGTATTGTTAAAAGGATCCGTTTCTGACAAATCGTCAACAGAAAGGGCAGCCCAGTATCCAGCGTAGACTCCAAATCCCGCTCCTAAATCGTAGCCAAGATTTACAGTTGGCGAGACAATGCCGCTGCATAGGTTGTAGCCCCGGAACATGTATTCGGATTCATATCCCACGGATACGGATCCGGAAAATCTTTCGAGTGCGGACGACAAAAACGGTTCGCTTGCCAATGTGTTTATTTCCGCTTTTTCAGATTCGGTAGTTTCTGCCGCGCCAGCAAAAATCGAACATCCTATGAGCGATACGCCAATGATTATATTCTTTTTCATAGTTTTGCAATTTTATTGTTTTAGTGGGTTTCCCCCGCTCCAAGAACTGATTTTAGAGCGGGCAGCAAAACGTATAAAGCAGATGGCGTGCCAAAAATTTTTTTAATTCTAAAATCCTTTTAACAAACGGGAAACAAGTGTTTTTTCAGCTTCGAAAAAAATATAAAAGGATAGTTTTGTGGAAAAGAAGCTACGTAAATGAAGTGGATTTTTACCAAAACTGACATATTTGTAGTAAACATGGAAGTTCAGTTTTTTTCTTGCGGCATGAATGCAAATACCCGCCAAAATTTGAGCAACAAAAAAGCCCGCTTTAATCTCTGCGGGCTTGTTCTGAAGGATTATTGTGCGGTTAATGGCGCAATATTCTGTCGGCTTGGTATGCAGCGCCTATTATGCCGGCGCGGTTTTCCAGCTTTGCTATAGTTATATCGCAATCGACATTTAAATATTTTATGTATTTTGGGCTTTTTGATGCGATGCCTCCGCCTATTATCATTAGATCCGGCCATGTCAGCGAATGCAGGTATTTCAGATATTTGTTGAAACGCTCCGCCCAATGGCGCCATTGCAAGTCTCTTGATTTTCTAACTGCGTCAGAACAGATTTTTTCCGCCGAAATGTTTTTCCCGGAGGCTTTGTCGCGCATTTTTAAGTGTCCAAATTCAAGATTGGGAACTAAAACTCCGTCCGTAAACATTGATACTCCGATTCCCGTCCCAACGGTAAGCATCATTACGACGCCGTTTCTGTCCTTGCCGGCCCCGTATTTTATTTCGGCTATTCCTGCGGCGTCGGCGTCGTTAAGCACCCATGCTTCGCAGCCGCAGCGCTGGCCTATTTGTTCTGCAAGGTTGACTCCGATAAAATTCTTTCCGCCTACATTGGCGGCTGTGTCTATGATTTGGGCTCTTATTACTCCCGGGAATCCGCATCCGATAATTCCTTTCCATTTGAAAGAGGTGACGATTTCTTCGATTGCGGAAAGCATATTTTGGAGTGTGTGTGGCGACGGAGTCGGAATGCGAATTCGTTCGCTTTCAAATTCTCCCTTTTTCAGATTTACTATAGCGCCTTTAACGCCGGAGCCGCCAATATCGATACCCAAAACGAGATTTTTTCTCATAAGCATTTATTCTTAAAATTTTATATTTTATAACAAGCAAATTTTTTGCCGCCCACCTTTGGCATCCGTCGGAATTTTATTTTTTAAAGCATGTATTTAATTAGCACGAATCCCAGTACTAGAAGAATAAAGAAAGCGGTCGCAAGCATATTGAAGTATTTGTCTATAAAATCCTTTGCTGACGGCCCTATTATTCTTATTAATAGCGCAACTGCAAAAAACCTTCCGCCTCTGCCCAATATGGACGCAAAGACAAGCGTGGCTAAGTCGACATTGCAGACGCCTGCGGCTATCGTAAAAAGCTTATATGGGATAGGCGTGAGGGCTGCGCCAAGAATCGCCATAAAGGCGTTGTCTTGATAAAGGTTTTGGACGTATTCAAAATTTTCCCTGGTGAATCCCGGAACATAGCTATAAAAGAAATCCTGCAATCCGCTCCAGGCCAAATGGCCGATTCCCCATCCCAGTATGCCTCCCACAACCGACGCGGCCGTGCAAATCAAAGCTGTCCACCACCATTTTTTTGGCGCCCCGAAAACCAGCGGTATCAGCAAAACGTCCGGGGGTATCGGAAAGAATGATGATTCCGTAAAAGAGATGATTGCCAAAGCCCAAAGCCCTTGCGGCTTTTCCGCCCATGAAATAGTCCAATTATATAGGCGTTTTAGAAAGTTGGGTTTTTTCACCGATTTGGATTGTTCTGCTTGCATATAAATATTATTGCGTGCGTTTGGCGAGTTCGCCTATTGTTTTTAAGTCTAGTTTGCCGCTTGGAAGCAGCGGAATTTTATCTACGCGCACCAGGTATTTGGGATGCCATAGATTGCTGATTCCGGCTTTGCGAAGGGCGTTCTTTACGTCGGCAAGAGTTATGTCGGTAGCGCTTAGAAGAACAAGCGCTTCGCCTTTGCCTTCATCGAGCCTTGAAGATACCGCTATTAGCGGGGTGTCGCTGGCGGCGAATCCAAGCTCATTGTTTAAAGCAGTTTCCACTGTTGCGTGGGGGACCATTTCTCCGCCGATTTTTGAGAAGCGGCTTAGGCGCCCGTCTATATACAAAAATCCGTCTTTGTCTATTCTGGACAAATCTCCAGTAATCAGCCATTCTCCATGCAGGGCTTCGGCAGTCGCTTTCGGGTTATCCAGATATCCGGCGAAAATATTTGCGCCGCGCATAGCCAAAAGCCCCTGTTCGCCAAACGGCAGGGGAGCTAGTGTCGTTGGATCCAAAATTTTTGCCTGCATGCCCGGGAACAATTTGCCTATGGACCCTTTCCGTGAGCCAGTGGAAAAAAATCCAAAATCTCTGTCCGGCAGATTTACTCCGACAACCGGAGTTGCTTCCGTAAGTCCGTAGCCTTCCCTGTAAGTGTCGCCGAAAGACTCGTTCCACATTTCGTGGAATCCTTTGGGGGTCTTTTCCGCTCCTGCTATAGCCTTTCGCAGGCTTTTCATGTCGTCGGCGGATGCGTACTTTAAATAGGCGCGGAAAAAAGTCGGGCTTCCGATTATGCAGGTTGCGCGTTTTTCCCGCATGGCGCGAATGTTGTTTTTTATGTCAAGCGGGCTGATTAATGTCACGGTCTTTTGCCCCTGCAATGCTAGAAACCACACCTCAAAGAGCATCCCAAAACTGTGAAATATGGGAAGATTTGCCAATAAAATGTCGTCGGCGTCGAATACCCTGCTGATCTTGGTCTGGAGGCAGTTGCCTATAATGTTGCGCTCGGTCAGGATTGCGGCTTTGGGGGACCCTTCGCTTCCGCTTGTAAAAACAAGAGTTGCCTCGGTTTTAACGTCTTTTGAGAACTTTAAAAATCCGTATTTCTTGGCCAAAAAATCCGATCCCTTTTGAATGTCGGAAATAATTTCATCCAATTCGGCTGTCGGTATAGAATTCGTCAATTCGGCGATGTCTATAAAATTGTCGCTCCAAGAAAAGTTGGGGTTTGCCTTAGATATTTTTTCGCGGACGGGCTGCGTGCAAACCATTGTTTTTATGCCGGCTGTCTTTATGCAGCTGTCGGCAGCCGCTTTGCCTAGCGTAAAATTTAAGTTCACAGGGATTTTCCCCGCAAAAATGCATGCGTAATTGCATACAAGGCCAAAGTGCGAAGGAGGAATTACTATTCCTATCCTTTTTTCCGCAATCTGCTTTATGCGTTTTGCAAGGGCCAGCGACAGAGACAGAATTTCATTTCCCGTGTGCGAAGTTCCGGCGCTGAAATCGCACAATAGTTGCGCATTGCCTGCCTTTGACAATCCGCGGGCGATTGAATATGCGAGGGTATATAACAAATCTTCTTGGGCGTTGAATTGTTCAAAGCCCATATCCAGCATATAATTTTGCATAATCGGAGGATTAACAATAAGATTCAATCTGTCAAACGCAATTATTTCTTAGTCCTAAAAAGAAGCGTGCGCGCCGGCCAAATTGATGCATTGCACCGGCGCGTTTTCTTCTGATTGATGTTAAAGTTGGCGCAAAATATTGCTTGACTAAAACATATCCGGATGTTTGATTTATACTGTAATTTGAAATTTTTATGAAAAATAGCCTGATAGCACTTATAATGTCCGCATTTATAGCGGGCGGATCCGTTTGCGCGGAGAGCGTTTCAAGCGGAGTATTTGGGGCATATCAAATAGAATGTCCGGCAGACAGCGACACATATATAAGCATTCCCGTCACAAGGCCTGCTGAATTTAGCGGCATAGTTGAATCTGTTCAAAATTCTGCATCAAAGATCGTAGCTAAAGGCGAGCCTAATTGGGCGGTAAATAAATTTGTTTATTCTGCTGGAACGCAGAGCAATTATTATTATGTAAAGTTTACTTCCGGAGCTTTGGAAGGAGCTTGGTTTAATGTTTTATCCAATAATGAATATGCGCTAGAGCTTGAAATAGGCGAGGCGGAACTTTCAAAGGTTTCCGCGGGAGATTCTTTTGAGGTGATTCCGCATTGGAGCCTTTCTACGCTTTTCCCTGACGGAGGCGGATTTACGCCGAACAGCACTAGAAATTACGGCGGCGGCGCATCCCAGCTTTACAAGTATACATCTTTTGAAAATGGGAAAATAATTGCGCCGACTTCGAAAAATAATTCTGCTACGTCAATATATTATTATAGGACGTACAACAATGCCAATTCGTGGATGTCGGGTTCAACTCCCAAGCCTGACGACATTATAGAGCCAAATACATTTTTATTTGTTCGCCAACCCGCTACGGAAAGCGCTACAATCAGTATAAATGGCGGCGTCCCGCTCTGTGCGACTACTATTGAATTGGCAAATTTGGACACTGAAGGCGATACGGACAATTACATATCGGTTCCTTCTGCCGTAGATATAAAACTTTCTGACTTGACTGCGTCTCTGGTTGACAGCGGTATTTTTGCACCAAGAGTCGGCAGGGCATATTCACCCGTAGATACTCTTTTCGTGTACGATAATTCTATGCCGGGAAAGAACCAATCGGCAACAAAAGTATATTACTTTAGAGAATATAACGGAGAAAGGCATTGGTATCAAGGTTCTACCATTTGCGATTCCGATGTTATAAAGGCGGGAACCGCCATAGTTATTAGAAAATTAAAAACAGGCGAAATAGAGGCTTTTAGAGGAACATACACACCATCTTATGCGGAGGCAAAATAAATGAAGAAAATTGCGATATTATTATATTCCTTGTCTTTGGCTGCGGCGGCATTGGCAGACAATTACACATTAAGTTTCAATATGTGCTATTTTATGGATAAGGAAGGCAATGACGTTTTTTCCAATGCCAATTATGCATTTGTGGCTTTTGCCGATTCGGAAATCTCAGCTTTTGATCTTATGGCAGGAGATTCTTTTGTTAAAGACAATTGGTTGAATGGCGACAGTTCTACAGGCATATATACTTTTGACATCGGACAAACATATGATTCGCAAGTAACAAGCCAGGTAACCATCGATAATACGACTCTCCCGTTTGAGGTTACTGGCGACGAGAATCTCGCTGTCATAGTTTGGATGAATTCAGACGGTTCCGCCTCTTCTACTGTCGGAGAAGGTGATTCGTACGTTATTTTCTCTCCTACGATGTCTGGAGGCGAAACAGGAGATGTTACCGATCCGTGGACGCTCGTGCTCGACAATCGTGGCAATTTTAATTTAAGTATGTTGGTAGAAAGTGCTGACGGCAAATTGCCCGATTCATACGCAACCCTGTCTAAGGTCGTAGTTCCGGAACCTGCGGCTATGGCAG
>FR901632.1:5874-11372 GCA_000438015.1 Coraliomargarita sp. CAG:312
AGCCATATTTGGCGCTCTTGCATTGGCCATGGCTGTTTGGAGGCGCGCAAAGTAAAAATAACTAATTTTTCTTCTTATGCGTCCGCGTGTGAACATATTAAATTCGCTCGCGGGCGTTTTTTTTGTCTGTGTTTTTCCCTTTTGCGAAGTTCCATTTTCACTAGCGCAAAATCGCATTTCTCCGGTTGCGGCGGATACAGGCGTACAAGATACTCAAAAAATAAAAATAATATCTGCTTTTTGCATAGACGGTAAATGGTCGTTTAATATTTACGACGGTGTAAAAAATAAGACTTCTATGGTTGCGCTTGGGCGCAGAAATTCCGATGGAATTGTCGTTGAAAGTTTCGACGAATCTTCCCAAACTGCCCTTGTTTCAACTCCTCGCGGCCGTTTTAGAATTGCCATGCAGACAGCCGCTTCAAGCAACGTAGAATCATCTTCAGTCCAATCGGAGACTCCTCCTCCTCCGCCACCTCCTCCTGAAAATGCAGCTGAAGAGCAACCTTCGGTTCCTCAAAAGAAAATGACGCGGATTCAATTGTTGAATCTAATGAAATAGTGCAATATTTTGCTATTCCATTTTGTTTGGGAAAGAATTTTATAATTTTCCATATTCTTAAAAGAACGAAGACTTATTCTATTTGCGCCTTATTTGTACTCTATCCAATATTCTCGAATACATATTGCATTGAAAATATGTAGTTGTTGAAAACAAACATTCTATATTCGTAAAACGTCCAAAATATCTTAATCTTCAAATAATTGATCTGCCGAATCCGAAAAAAGGAATTGTCGTCAACGTAGCCGACCGGGGCTACAGATATATCAGGGGTAAAACGAGCTTTTAATAAATGGTGGATTTGTATCGGTTGCTACATTTATGCGCAGTTTTTTACACCGCGGCACAAAAAAACGCCCGACAAAAAGTTGTGGGCGTTTTTTTTGTGCGTTAAAATTTTTATTACAGAACTTCAGTTTTAAGTATATTTGAAGAACCGCCGCGGATTGCTTGCGAAATATTAAATGTGCGCTGAGTTTCTCCGTAAACCTTTAAGACGCCTTGGCGAGTATTTTCATCGCGCAGCGAGGTGTACCATTCGACGTGCGCATCGGTAAATCCAATATGCCCGCCTTCGCGCTTAAACACGCCTTCTTCCGCATCCCATTCTCCCGAGGATTTAAGTCCGCGTGTCCACACTAGAGGCGTGCCGGACGGGGCGTTGGGATCAGTGCGGTTTGCGACTTCCCAACTTATCGGGAAATCTTTAAATTCAGGATTTACCTGCCAGTTTGAGCCTGTGCGGTTTGCCACTGTAAGCGGAACGGAAGCTCCCGTAGAAATCTTTTCGATTACTGGAAGGTCAAAGTCCAATATCCAGATGGAAGCGTCGTTAAGTTCCGCTTTTTCCGCAAGAACAGCAGCCCATTCATAGATGTCGTTGCCAACTACAATTCTTGTGCGGGTTCCCGTTTTTACATAGGACAGCCACGTTTGGGATATATTCTTTGCGTTGTTCATAGAACGAACTCTGCTGCCTGCACCCATAGCTTGGCTGAGAGCGGGGTATATCAAGCTGGCTAAAACGCCTATGATGGCTATGACGATCAACAATTCTACGAGTGTGAAACCTCTGGATAACTTTTTATTTTTCATAAATATTTTTTAACAGGGTATGTATTTTTATTGTTAGGCCAGCAAAATTTCCATTTATCAATTTATGACATTTGAAAACCTTGCTTTACCTTCGCGTTTAAAAACATAATCGCTCTTGATGTTATAATTTGCAAGAAAAAAATAGTATTATTATGAAGCGATTGGCATATATGCCGCGCTGATTTAACTAATACTCTTTCTTTACTTTTTCGCCGAGAGATGTGACGACTTCTGCGGTGCCGCCGCCGGATTCTATATTGACTTTATCGTAAGATTCTCCCGATATGCTTTCCAGCTTTGGCAGATATTTGCCTTCGACCAGCGCGGGATAGCTTATTAAAAGGGTTCCCCTTTCCGAGTTATACTGTTGTCCCGCTTCTATTATCTTGTCTAAATTTTCCTCTATATATTCTAGCCGCACATCTTGCCTTATCTTGACCGCAGCGGGTATGAATACCGCAGCAAGAAGTCCTGCAATTATTAACACAAGCAAAACTTCGATAAACGAAAACCCTCTTCTGCTATTTTTCATATAATATTATATTCTCATTCTAGTTTGATATAATCAAGCTTATTAATAGTTGGGTATGGAATGCGCCAGAGTAGTTGAATTTATGCTTTCTAATTGCAAAGATTTGCTCAAATTGCAATTTTTTTGTTGAAGTCGGCGATATAAATATATTGTTTTTTGCGCAATGAAAGAAAGAACTCTCATTATATTAAAGCCCGACTGTATGGAAAAAAAACTTGAGGCTGTTGTTTTGGACAGATTTCTCAAGGCTGGTTTGGATGTAGTTGCCTGTAAAATGTCCCGTCTAAGCGAGGATATTTTGCGCGAACATTACGCGCATATAGTCGGGAAACCATATTATCCGCCTCTTGTCGAATTTATGGGGCGCCGTCCGGTAATTATAGCGATACTTGAAGGAGACGACGCGATTGTAAAAGTCCGCAAGCTTTTGGGGCCTACAAATTCATTGGAAGCTCCAGCCGGCACAATTCGCGGAGACATGGGTACAAACACGCGCGAAAATATAGCACACGCATCCGATTCCGTCGAGAGTGCTCAAGCGGAAATCGCCCGTTTTTTTAAACCCGACGAGGTATTTTAGCGATTGTTTAACGATATTATATTGAATTTATAACTAGGGATTGCCTCTTATGGCAGTCCTTTTTTTTTCAGCCGCTTTGAAAAATATGGTAAAAATATCTATTGCGTTTTTTGTGCAAAGGCTGTCTTAAATGTATTTAGAAAAGTATAGGGAAGGTCGGCATAGCTTGCTTGAGTAATAGGCTGTTGGTAATATGCGCGGCAGAATTGGCGGGGATTGGAGAACGGAGATTTTTTAGCGAGGATGGAATTCTGGCTTTTGGGAAGGGCGGAAATTTTGTAATTTAAAGATTTAAAAAGGTTATAATTTTCTTGCACAACGCAAATTTATTACTAAAAAAAATATAAAGTAAAAAGGAAGGTCGCTTATTGGCGGTTGAGTTTTTAAATGCTAATTAGAGTGATGTTATGAAAAACAGGTTTATTTATTTTGCTCCAATATTTTCCGCATGCGCATTTTGTTTGGATTTGAATGCGGCAAGTATTGTTTCGCAGTCTGGAGATTGGTCTTCAGGATCTACTTGGAGCGATGGTGTCGTTCCCGAAACTTCTTCTGCAAACCCGCTTGACTCGTTAAGCTTTGCGACCAGCGGCCTTACTTTGCGAGTGGACGGAAGTTCTTACTACGTGAGTTTGATTGAGTTGGGAGACAATGCGGAATCAACTATAGATATTGCTGAAAATCAGACTTTTTATATAAGGAATTTAGTTGGAGACAATCCTTTTATAACCTCCAATTCAAAAGACAATATTTTAAATATAAATGGTGCGGGGAAATTAGCCGTTCAATCTCCGAATGGGCAAATTCAATTGCGGGGAGGAATATTAAATCTGAATGCAGAATCGTCTTTTCAAAGCATTTACGCCGTGGCGTCTTCCGCGGCGACTGCCGGGACAATTAATTTTAATAAAGATTCAAATAATACAGGCCAGTTCTCAATAGGGACTAATTATACGTTAAATGTGGCTTCAGGAGTTTCGGTATCGACTACAAGGGCGCTTAATGTTTGGGGATGGAATTCTTTTCTCAATATTGCCGAGGGAGCAAAGGTCTCTGCAAATGGTGGGGTTTGTTTGGCAAGCGGAAGCATTGCCGGCGAAGTTATAAGTACGGGAGCCATGGGATACGATACAACGCAGTATGGGCTGTCGTTTGGGGATTCCGCATCTCACGTAATTACTCTGGAAGCAACGGCTTCAATAAAGCAAAGTTATGTTGCATCCCAAAATCAGGTAAGATTGAGAGGGCAGGTGACGTCCTATGCTAGAGAGGGGATGATTGCTCTGGATTCGGTATTGTATCTCTGCAATTCTTCAAGCCTGACTTTGAATTCAAGCGGGGCTTTCTTAACCCGAAATGGAGATTCTTTGGCGGCGAGCCAAGGAGAGTCTGCTTTCTATATAGTAAATTACGCCAGCAGCACATCAAATGGGAAAATGTTTAGCGCGTCAAATGCGACGATATCTTTGGGCGCTGATAACGATTTTGGTTCCTTGGTTTTCTACGACGGCTCAATTTTAAATTTTGAAACCAACGGACATAAATCTGTTATCGGGAGTATAGACTTGTATGCCGATGGTGCGAATTACGAGATAGACATAAAAAATCTTACGGATTTTACCGTAAAGCTTATGAGCCTTGATAATGTCAAATATTACACTGACGAAGAAGGATATCTTGTTGCTGAGAATATATACGTTCTCGATTCAGACGAATTTAAAACTTTTGCGTATCTAATTCAGGATACGGCAAACGGCGGTTATTGGATTAACGCTGCCGTTCCCGAGCCTTGCGCATATGCGGCATTATTGGGGGCGATGGCTTTGGGCTTTGCGGCTTGGCGCCGCCGTCGCGTGGCTTAGTATTATGCAAGTCCCGCTTGCAAAAGCGGAATGTATAGACGCAGTATTTACAACGCAATCGCAATAAATTTTTTGCGTCTGGATATCTTGATTGAAAACGGCTTTGAAATAAGTTCAAAGCCGTTTTGTTTGCCAAGAACATTGAAAAATGTTTATGCAGAAAGCGAGGGGGGGGAAGCGCCTTTGGTCTGCGGTTGCAAAGTTAGCCTAAATCCTGCGCTAAAACCTGCGCGGCATTTGCCCGGCCGGGCAGATTTTTAGCCGGACTTTTCAATTGCGCAAATGCTGGGGCGACGCGGGTTTTACAGAGAGCCTTTACTTTTTAACGCATTAAAATTGCCTATTGCCTCTGATACAGTCAGGGCGCGGTTATAGAATCTAACAGCCTCAACTTTTAGGTTTTCAGAAACTCCTATTTCGGAATTTTGCGCCCAACAATTCACGTCGGTTATAGTCTTGTCAAATCGGGCCCATCCGCAATAGGCATATTCTCCGCCGTCGCACAATTTTCCGTCTATCACGCATGATACTATGCGCGCGTATGCATCTACTATCAATACAATGTGGTGCGTCTTATTCTCGGCGATAGAAGAAATATCGCTTAGATATGTGAAATTTATCCTGTAATTGCTCAACGTTAGGGCTATCGATGAATTTCCACCAACAAGGAGTTCAGTCCCTCCCCCGAATGGATTCATGCCTCCCCCGAATGGATTCATGCCCCTGTAAATGGCGTCGCCTTTCTCAAGCTTGTCGAAGCTGACTACAAACTCCATTGTGAAAGAGGATTTGTCAAGTTTTGGCAGCCGCACGGCATTTATTGTTTTCCCTCCCTTGGGAATATCTTTATCCTCAAAAAATATACCG
>FR901632.1:11387-16874 GCA_000438015.1 Coraliomargarita sp. CAG:312
GCCGCTGGCGGCGGCCTTAGAGTCGGCCTGGTTCCAAAGCGCCTCCAGGAAGCCGGCTGGAATTTCCCTTACGCGCGCCTTTACTTTTTGGGTTTCGCTTACCCAGTAGCGCCCGTTATTTTCTATAAAATCCGGATAGCTGTAGCGCCCTGTTTCAGGAGTGGTATCTTCGGGGTTGTGCAGAAGTATTTCCGGTTGGCTCCATTCTATTTTCCCGTTCTTTTCAACTCCTCCTGAAATCCAAACGGGATTTCTGTTTATGAGCCCGCGTTGCGAATGGTTGTGGAACCAAAGCAAGAATTTTCCGTTCTTTGCCTTGTACAGCTTGGGGCATGCGCGCGGAGTTTTTAACGGACGACCGTCCGGGTATCTTACAAAATCTGGCTCAGACCATGTTTTCCCGCCGTCGCGGCTGTATGAGCATGCCGGATGCCCGAGAGTTGTCCTGTAAACGCAGTAAAGCGAGCCGTCTGAGAGTTCCACTAGATTGTGTTCTTCCTGGATAGAGCCGAATTTAGGATTCCGTATTCCTTCATCGCCTTCGGGAAGCATTTTCCAATCCAGTTTTTTAGGGTCTCTTTCAGTTTGTATGTTATCGCATCTAAACATCCAGCCTTCTCCCTTTTCTTGCAAGTACTTTCCGAGTTTTGAAAAACAAAACGCAACCGCCCCGTTTGAGAGGCGTTTGGGCTTGTCTATGCCCCAAAATATTTGGACTTCGCCCTTCCAATCGTTTTCCCTGTCGCAGCGCGTAATTCTAACTGGAAGCCTGTGCCGTTCAGACCATGTAGAGCCGAAGTCGTCGCTATATCTGAAGCAATACCATCCCAGCATATCGTCGCGCACTATTTTTTTGCCGTTTAGGGAATCCACTTTGCTTCCGTTAAAATCGTAGAATACATAGATTCGTCCGTAGTCGGTTAGAAATGGAGTCGCCCATGACGACGAAGGCGCGTCTGGCTTTTCTATCTGCACTGGCTTTGACCATGTTTTCCCGTTGTCGCTCGAAACCATGGAGACTATGTGCTGGCCTTTGCTGCCTTCCTCGCCCTCGGCCGTTGTAAATGCGCAAAACCAGCGTCCATCTGGCAAAACCAGCATATAGGGCTGGTCGACATATCCATTGTCGTAAATTGAGTTTCCGTTGGGTGCGTAGCGCCAGTCGTCTGACAAATTTAGCGCGCTGGACAAATGGGCGCAAAATAGAATAAATAATATGGATAATATTTTTGCGGCTCGTGTCATAATATGTTTTGGGTGGGTTGATAGTTATTTTTATTATGAAAGTTTTGGCTTTAACCGAAGGCAATGCGCTTTGCTTTATAATGGAGCATTTTGCCTGGCGGAATACGCTTGCGGGAAATCCGGCAGAGAAGCAGTCGTTAGTTTCGTGCTTTTAAGAAGTAATTTGTTGGCTTCAAGACCAAAAGCTCAGAAAATAAAAAAAGTTAAAAAGCATTTTGCCTGAAAAATGAGAGTATTAGGCAGTTTTTTGGCCGAAACGCGCATTTACGGGAAAGAATTTTTTGGTATCATTTATATAGATATTGAAAATAAAACTATTCGCAGAATATGAAAGGACGCTAGACATGAAAACACTGGCTGCGCTGGCATGTATTTTAGGCATTTTAATGACAACAAACACACTGAGGTCGGAAACTATGGATTCGTTAACTCAAAGAGAAAAAAGCATTGCGGCCGTTGCAGCGTATTCTGCAATGGGCGATATTCAGAAACTAAAACAATCGCTTGCAGAGGGGTTGGATTGCGGCGTCACAGTTGCGGAATTTAAGGAGATTCTGGTTCAGACATACGCATATTGCGGATTCCCGCGCAGTTTAAATGCGCTTAACGCATATATGGAGCTTTTAAAAGAAAGAGGCGGAAAGGATGTTGAGGGAGCATCTCCGAGTCCGCTTCCAGGTGGGAAAAGCGTCGATTTCGGCGCTGAAAACCAGACAAAACTCGTAGGAGCCCCCGTGAAAGGGGAACTTTTTGAGTTCGCGCCGGCCATAGACGAATTTCTGAAGGCACATTTGTTTGGAGATATTTTTGCCCGCGACAACTTGGATTGGAGGACGAGGGAAATTGCCACAATAGCGATGCTGGCATCTATGGACGGAGTGGAAAGCCAGTTGAAAAGCCATATAAAAATAGGCTTGAACAACGGCGTAAGCGACAAACAGGTTTCCGAAATTCTTGCGATTGCTTCCGATGCCAAGGGAATGTCGAACACCAGCGCTTTCGATTTTGGTAAAGAGAATACGGCGTACGCGCGCTATTTTAGCGGAAAATCCTGGTTGGCGCCGCTTGCGGTTGACAAACGGCTTGGAGTCCCTATTTCCAATGTGACTTTTGAACCGGGCTGCAGAAACAATTGGCATAGCCATAGCCAGGGACAAATTCTAATAATTACCGGAGGGGCGGGTTATTACCAAGAGAAGGGGAAGCCGGCCCGCCGGTTAAAGGAGGGCGATATTGTGGAAATCCCGCCGGATGCAGTGCATTGGCACGGAGCCGCTCCGGATTCTTGGTTTTCTCATCTTGCAGTCGAATGCAATCCTCAGACGAATAAGAATACATGGCTTGAGCCTGTGAGCGACGAGGAATACGCCGAGGCTACCTCCGGAAAGTAAAACAGAAAAAATGTTGCAAAAAAGGCGCCCCCAACAAAAGGCGCCTTTTTTGTTTAACGCGTTTATGTTTTTATTTTCCAAGGAGGCTGTTTAAACGCAGCCATTTTTCGATTTCCGCTTTTGACCCTTTAACTGAACCACCTCTTATCGGCAGAGCGTCCAGAATTTCAGATTTTGGGCACAGCTTTTTGACTTCCTTTATGGAGCGTCCCATCCTGCTGCCCTCATGGGTCATGAAAGGTACTAATTTTTTTCCTGACATATCGTTTTCGGCCAAAAACGTCCTTATGGGCGATGCAATGCTTCCCCACCAGTTCGGCGATCCTAAAATTATTGTACCGTATTCCTGAAGATTTGAAACTTTGGTTTTTATTTTAGGTTTAAATTCCGCATCCGCTTCTTTTTTTGCAATGGCTACGGTTTCATTGTAATCGGAAGGATACGGCTTTTCTGGAAGAACTTCCAGAATGTCGCATTTTAGGATGTCTTTTATTATGTTGGCGGCATACCGCGTATTGCCGCTCCACGAATAGTAGACAATTAGCATTTTTTCCCCTTTCTCATAGGTTGTTTGCGCCGCCAAGTTTTTCATTGAAAGCAAGGCAAACGGCAGTGAGGCTATAAAATATTTTCTTTTCATGGCATATGTCTTAATGGTTAATTTTATGCGGTGTTTCCGCAAAATTTTATCCGCCGGTTCTGGGAGGTATAAGGCTTGCGGTTAAAATAGGAGTTGTTATTTGTACGAGGCCTTGTATATGGAAATGCAGTCGGCTTCGGACATTTGAATCCTGTCGTTTAAGAACAGAAAACTCATTGAATCTTTTGCATTTTTGGCGAATTTCTCAAATTCGTCGGGCGTTATCCCGTAATCCGACATCTTGAGGCCGTCTACGCCGCATTCCCTTTGAAGCTTTTTTAATGCATCTAGGAAATCTGTAGGGGAGTTTGCGTTCTGATTCCCCATAAGGCGCGCCATTTGAATAAAGCGTTCGGGGCAGGCGCCTTTGTCTATAAAAAATGCGTAATAGGCTAAGCTTATCATGATTAGTCCTGCGCCGTGCGGAAGTTCCTGGTGGTATGCGCTCATGGCGTGTTCCAATGAGTGCTCGCTGGTGCAGGTTCCTGTGCTCATCATCATTCCCGAAAGCGTGTTTCCGAAAGAGACGTGCTCGCGGGCCTCCAGGTCTCTGCCGTCCTTTACGGCTCGCGCCAAGTATCCGGCTACATTTTTAATGGCCGTTTCGGCATACATGTCGCTAATCGGATTTGCGCCGGCTGAAATATACCCTTCGGTGCTGTGAAACAGGGCGTCGAATCCTTGGTAGGCTGTAAAGCGCGGAGGAACGGAAAGTGTAAGTTTGGGATCTACAATCGACAGGGTTGGAAAGAGCGATTCGTCAAAAACTGCGGTCTTTTCATTTGTTTGGGGATTTGTGATTACTCCTCCGGCGTCGGCTTCCGAGCCTGTGCCTGCGGTTGTGGTTATGGCTACTATCGGCAGGGCTTTGTTTTTAAAAGGAAATTTTTTTCCGGTGCCGAATAAAACGTAGTCCCAAAGGTCGCCGTCGTTCACAGCCATCGCAGCAATTGCCTTTGAGGCATCCATTACGCTGCCTCCTCCCAAGGCTACTATAAAGTCGCACGAGTTTTCCTTTGCGGCGCTTGCTCCCGCCATGACTGTAGATTTCAATGGATTGGGTTCAACTTTGTCGAATATGCAATAGGAAACGCCTGCATGGGATAGCTGCTTTTCAAGCTCTGCCAAGTATCCGTTTTCGCGTGTGGATTTGCCGTTGGAGATCACCACAAGCGCCTTTGTTCCGGGAAGCTTTTCTTTGCATAGTTTTTCAAACGTTCCTGTCCCGAAAATAACTTTTGTGGGAATGTAGTTTACAAAATTTTTCATAATATTCCTTTCTAATTTTCTGTTTTTTTGTTTTGCTTAAATATCGAACTGATAGAAACCAGGCTTAAGTGTGCGGCGTATGCAACTAGCAAAATTATAGATGCGCTCTCAAAGAAAAATAGTATAGTCGGGCGATCTTCATCCCAGTAGTCGAAAGAATATCCCAAAAATAGCTTGTCGAACATTGCCCGGTCTGCCCATGAATATGCGCCGCAGATAATCATGGCGAACATGGCGAGCTGGAATATTCTCCGCATATGGCGTCCAGCTGGGTTTATATATTTAGATAAGGTTTTCCACTTCATGCCCAAATGGATAGCTCCTAAAAACATCAGCCAATATGCGGCTGTCGCATGAATTTGCCTAATCTGCATTGTTTCGGCTATTCCAAGAAACGGGAGGGCAAACTTCGACTGAACTGCTCCGGTTGCAGCGGCAGTTATAAAAACGCAGAGCAGAAGCGCGTTTACCGCCGCGTTTAGAAGTCTTGCTGCCCCGTATTTTCCCTTAAAAAAGCCTAAGTACCAGCGCGCATTGAGAAGGTTGTGCCATGCCAACATCGCGCAAGCTGCAAGCCCAATCCATTCGTGGAAAAAATCTCCCGTTATGCGAAACGCAAGAGCAATGATCAGCGCAATTGCCATTGCGGCGTCGAGAGCGATTCGGCTTTTTATTGAAAATCTCATATAGGGAAAATTTGTATCGCGGAAAATGCAATGCTGTATAGAATCATTACAGCAATAAGGAATATTTAAGGGGAGGATTTTCCCACATGCTATCACTGTTTATTAAAAATGTAAATATGCGTTTCGACTGAAAAATTGCCTAATCCGCTTGGAACATAAACTGCAGGCATTGGGATGCGGATTCATACCGCCAATTTGTATCTGTCAATTAAGGCATTTGAGGGCGATGTTGGGAAAAGTAAGATGGCAAATAAAT
>FR901633.1 GCA_000438015.1 Coraliomargarita sp. CAG:312
CAAGCCGTTGGGCATTTCAATAATCTATATCAAACCGTATCCAAGACGAGCCGATATTATATTTGCATAGTTTCTCACCTTTGCTCCAATTGACTCGAAATCCAGCTTTCCTATACGGTTCTGCGGGCCTGTAATCCATATCGACGCAATTGGATATCCGTGTGCGTCAAAAATAGGCGCACCTACGCAGTTTACCCCTTCTATTTCCTCACCGTTATCGACGGAATATCCGCATGCGCGAACTTTTTCCAATTCTTTTTTGAAATCGGAAAGATTTGTAATTGTATTTTCGTTGAATTTTACAAACTTCATGTTTGCGAGCTTTCTGGCAAGCTCGTCTTTCGGCAAATAGGCGAGAATCGCCTTTCCGGGAGCCGACGCGTTAAAGCAAATTCTCATTCCTACTTCCCCCAAGAACTTAAAAGGATGCCTTCCGGGAGCCTGCTCTATCATAACGCATTCGTCCTCAAGCATGGTTCCGAGCATTGCGGTTTCGCCAAGGTCGTCGCGCATACTTCGTATTACATCCATGCTCTTCTCGACAATATTGGACTCTCCGAAAGCCGCATATCCAAGAGCGGCAAGTTTTCTTGACATTCTAACGACGCGGGCGTCGTTTACCACATAACCGCAGTCTTCAAGCGTGCAAACTATTCTGAATGTGCTGCTTTTAGAATAGTGAGTAATTTTTACAATTTCCGGGATTGTAAGCCCGTCGGGATTTTTCGCCAAAAGTTCAAAAACTTCCAAAGCCCTTTTTAAATTGGGAACGTGGTAGCGTTCGTGGGAACCGCGTTTTAACTGTTGTTTTCTAGGCATAAATCAAAGAATCTTTATTGTCTGTACGGATTACGGGAAAAAACTTCACATGTCAAATATCTTTGAATTTCAGATTTTACAAGCGAACTTTATTGATTCCGCTAAAAGCTAAACCGCCGGCGCAGCCTCTGTGCAGCGCATTTTTCGGCAAGCGCATAAACCGCAGCAAGTATTCAAATATTTATTTTGATGGAAAAAGCTTCTGGTTCATTCCCAAAGCAGGCTCGTCCTCAGTCGCCGAAGATACAGGATGGGCGGGAACTCCGGCTACCGTGGTGTGCGCTGGAACATCATCCAGAACAACGCTTCCGGCTCCTATTTTTGCCCCCCTGCCGATTTTTATGTTTCCAATCAGCTTTGCGCCAGCGCCTATTAGTACGCCGGACATTACCTTTGGATGCCTGTCTCCTGTTTCGTTGCCCGTCCCCCCCAAAGTGACTTCGTGGAGAATTGAAACGTTATCCTCCACGACTGAAGTCTCCCCTGCTACGAAGGAAGTAGCGTGGTCGAGCAATATGCCTCCGCCAAACCGGGCTGCAGGATGAATATCAACGCCGAAAATCTCGCTAGACAAGCTCTGGAAATAATATGCGGTATGCTTTCTGCCGTTCATCCAGAGCCAATGTGCGGCCCTATGCACGGTTATCGATTGAAAACCTTTAAAGTATAAAATGGGATTAATGTAAGACTGGCAAGCGGGATCGCGCTCCTTTATGGCTATAATGTCCTTTACGACATTTTCGCGCATGGAGGAGTCCTTTGCAAAA
This sequence comes from Coraliomargarita sp. CAG:312, assembly GCA_000438015.1. Classification (GTDB taxonomy): domain Bacteria; phylum Verrucomicrobiota; class Verrucomicrobiia; order Opitutales; family Intestinicryptomonadaceae; genus Merdousia. The sequence goes on from FR901633.1 coordinate 1,587, forward strand.
GCCTCCTGGAAAATTTGATATATCAGCACTTCCCCCATAGCATGCCGTCCCAGCTTGCGCGCCAAGCGCAAAGATATTGAGTCGAAGATGTCCTCGCGCGATAAAATTGTTTCGTCCAGCAAATTGGAAAGCGCGGGCTCCGACAAAGATATGCGGCGGGCTTCCTCTTTAATCAAAGTCCAGATTTCATCGACGCTTATTGGTGTATCATGCATAATTATTTTTATAATACTGGAAGATGCCGCAGATATTTCAACAATATTTGCCGGTTTATTTTAATTATTTGTTTGAAACGCCTTTCAAAAAAAAACATTCTGTCCGGCATGAAAAATATTATCGCTACTTTTGCTTGCGCATTGTCGGCATTACTATGCGGATGCTCCACAACACAAGAACTCAACGACGGCGCAAGCTTTGAAGGGCTAAAAAAATTTTATGTAGAAAACTCATCGGGAGGAGATTCGTTTTTTAGGGAATTCGGAGACCCCCAGGCGGTAAACCAATCGCTGAAGAATTTTATTGTGGACTACTTAAAAACAAAAGGCTTTGCGCCAGTCGCAGAAAAAGGCAATGCAGAAATAATATTCCGCCCATTATGGAGCGAGTCTATACGCCCGTATGGAGACACCATCGGGAACTTGCCTATATCCGTCAACTCCCAGATGTTTAACTCTACGCAGACCTATCTTACATTGGAAATACAAGCGATACTCCCCAACGACGATAAAATATGGGCGTGGAGAGGATTTGCCCCGGAGGAGATAACCCAGAATAATTTTTCCGACGGAACGCTGAAAGATATGGTGGTATGGTGCCTAGAATATTTCCCTCCCGAAAAATACCCGTCGCGCCTCCAGGAGCATAAAGAGCAGAAGGAAAAACAGCGCATACTGTCGGAGCAAAATCCGTTCAAGGAAGTGCTGATAAAAGAAAGGGAGCGCGTGGACAACCAAATAAAAGCGCAGAACTAGTCCAGCCAACATAATGCCAGCCTATAGCGTAAATCCGCGTATAAAACTGGCGGAGCGGCTAAAATTCGGGTTGCGGCATCTCCTGTTATATCGGCAAAAAAATGGCTTTGACTTTTAAACGTTTTTCTGAATACTTTTTTAAATTACAATTTTTTAATGAGACATCCGTAAAATGCCATGGAGCGTTTGAGGCTTGAAAAAAATTCATAAACCGAGAAAACGTTCACTGACGGATAAAAACTCTGAAAAGAGCGAATTTCAACGATCTTAAGAGGGCTCGGGTGGCGGAATGGTAGACGCAGCGGACTTAAAATCCGCCGAGTAAAATCGTACGGGTTCAAGTCCCGTCCCGAGTACCGCTTATGAAGCCGACCCAGGCTGTAGCGATTATTTTATTTATAAGCTATGGCTCCAACAATATTTAGTCTCGGTTAAATTTTAACGCCAAGACGTTATAGATGTTTTGTTTTTTTGACACGCCCATTTTTGCATGGCTGAATTTTAATTTTGCAAAACCTGTCCGAAATATTAGCGTTTTGCCGACGCAAATATATAGAAAGGAAATTCTAGGATGAAAGCTCTACTGATAAACGGCAGCCCAAGAAATAACGGCAATACTTTTATAGCGCTCTCGGAAGCGGCAAAAGCCCTGAATGAAAACGGCGTAGAAACTGAAATCTTGCCAATAGGGACAAGGGCCGTCCAGGGATGCATCGCATGCTATAAGTGCGCAGAGCTGGGCAGATGCGTATTTGGCGACGATTTATACAACAAAGCGAGAGAAAAATCCATCGAAGCCGACGCCATTATAATCGGATCTCCAACTTATTACGCAGGTCCCAACGGCTCTCTATGCGCGCTGTTGGACAGATTGTTTTTCTCGTGCAGAGAACATCTTCAATATAAGCCTGGAGCCGCTGTCGCAGTATGCCGAAGGGGCGGAGCGAGCGCAGTTTTTGACCGGCTAAACAAGTATTTCACAATTACAAATATGCCCGTAGTATCGTCGCAATATTGGAATAGCGTGCACGGGCTGCATCCTGGAGAGGCGTCACAAGACAGCGAGGGACTGCAAACAATGCGGGTGCTGGGAAGAAATATCGCATGGATGTTAAAAAAGCTAAAAGGACAAACAGCCACAATTCCGCAGGCGGAACCCAGAATAATGACCAACTTTATCCGCCCTGACGAAACAATCGCAGACTAGCAAAAATCCGTTTTCCCTGTGTTTTACAAGAACCATAGCCTTATAAACCACCCAGGAAACCTCCATAAGAATTCTTATTGTGCGAAGAAAATTTTACTGTATTTCTATGAGACCATATTGCTGCTTTATATTTCCCGCCATTGCAAAAAGAGTATTTTTTGAGGCTGCCGCAGCTTTGTTCATACCTTTTGCTGCGCCGCTGTTTTTCGCGCTGCACTGTTCCGCCGAACCGTCTATCAGTCCGGCATCCGCTCCTCAAAAAGTCCATCCTGAGCGCGTCTCCGAAGAAAAAATGCTTGAGATCTACGAAGAAGTAAAAACTCCCTACAAATACGGAGTAGTTGTGGAGGCGCCGCAAGGCATGCTTGCAGATTCGCCGAGCGTCTTCCAGAAAGGCGGTAAATGGTATATGTATTATATAATCCAAGACGGCGCCGGATACAGCACCCATATTGCCGAAAGTTGCGACTTGCTGAACTGGACATACAAAGGCGAAATTTTAAAACGCAAAAACAACTCAGACTGGGACAGCCAACAATCCGCCGGATACGCCGCACTATTCGATTATAATTGGGGGGGCTCAAACACTCTGGAGAATTTTGGAGGCAAATATTGGATGTCGTACTTGGGCGGAGCGTTAAAAGGGTATGAAACCGACCCGCTTTCAATAGGCTTGGCATGCGCCGCAGACTGTTCGCAAGCCTATGAATGGGAGCGGATTCCACGCCCAATATTGTCTCCGTCAGATGCCGACAGCCGCCATTTTGAGAAGTTAACCCTCTATAAAAGCAATATAATTTGGGACAAAAACATGACTCTAGGCTCGCGGTTTGTCATGTACTACAACGCAAAAACCGAATCCGGCTACGAGCGCATAGGAATCGCGGTTTCGGACGACATGCTCAACTGGAAGCGCTACGGCAAAGACGCTGTTATAGACAATGGGAAAGGGCTTTCGGGAGACCCTCAAATTGTGAAAATCGGAGACGTATGGGTTATGTTTTATTTCGGAGCCGGCTGGGCTAACCAAGGCAGCCGCGCAGCGGCATTTGACACATTCGCATGTTCCTACGATTTGAAAAATTGGACAAAATGGACAGGGAAAAACCTTGTAGAGCCCTCAGAAAGTTTCGACAAAACCTATGCCCACAAACCCTGGATTTTGAAGCACAACGGCATAGTATACCATTTTTATTGCGCGGTCGGAGATAGAGGGCGAAACATCGCTCTTGCGACGTCAAAAGACTTGCGTGGAAAAAAATAAAAACAACAAATAATCCGAAATTAAACTGCCAATATTTGCGCGCAAATATTGGCAGTTTAAATAGAGCGGCAGAAACTTGTCGCTTCTATTTTATCACCCTGCAATGCAGCGTATAATTTTTCCTTTTTATTTTGCGCAATTTTTCGGCATTAAGAATGTTGGAGAACGTAAAAAGACCCGACCGAATCAATAAAATGAAATCCTAAATATTTGCGCTACTTCTTATATTTTTCCAATAGAAAATAAGGAATCGCGGAACAAGGAAGTTCAAGAATATTCCATGTTTCCCGCAATAAGTTGCAGCGCATTTTTTTGAAAGGCAATACGCCTATTTTTAATGGTTTAAAACTTTTCCGTTAAAAACCCTCGCCAATACGGCTATGTTTAGTTCGTCTCCTTTGAGCGCAGAGATATCTGAGCCCAAGTAATAAGACACTGGTTTCATTAAAAATCCATCTGAAGGCTTTGCAAAACCGTACAATCCCACGCCGTTTTTTAAAGAGTCCGCAGCAGTAGAAAACGGATCGCTGCCGTTCCAGGCGGCAAGGCACGTTATAAGCCTTGCGCCAGGTTTTACCATTGCCCGCATTGCGCGCGTCTTTTCAATGTCTCCGTGTTCGTTCATAAGCCAATCTGCCTGCGCGAACATCTTGCTTTCTGCCACATCCGGACTATTTACGTTCTCGTTTGTTATCCATATAAGGCAGTCTGAATCCGCTCTTTTTACAGTTTCATAGACGGCTTTCCAGAGCCTGGCTATGGAAAGCCTGCGAAACTCCGCCTCTTCCGACTTGGTTATGTTTTCTTTTCCAGGAAAACGCTTCCCGGTCAATTCAAAATACATTTCGCGTTCGCATTCCAGCCATTTTAGGGGTTTGGGCGCGCCGTTTAGCGAATTCCCAGCGGGAGTCCATATCCAATCCAACATTATCCCATGAGGCTTAGCTATTTCAATAGTCTCCTTGATTGACGCGCACAAAATATTTGATATACTCTAGCGTAAAAGGTATGTGCGGAGAAGATGGCGTTCCGTAGGACAATTCCGGATGCTCCAAGCCCCACTTTGTGTTGGCTCCAACACAAAAATAGGCAAATACTTTTATGTTTTTCTCTTTTCCGATTTTCACCATTTCAGTAAGCAAATCATACTTCAGCCTCGGCTGCGGCGGCACTACCTTTCCGCCTTTATACCATGCGTAGCCGTTGCACGACACTCCAAAAGAATGCACCGCGTTGCACCCCATGCCTTCATACCAGCGCATGAGTTCTTTGGGGTTTGCATCCGCCCATCTGCCCGGCGCTGCGAAAGAATTTATATATTTGTCGGGAGAATCCCAGTTGTAGTCTATATTATACGCCCTTATTTGCCCGCCGCCTGCGTACAAGGAAGCGGCGCACAAGCAAGCAGATAAAATCAATAAACGCAAAACAATTCCTGCCATACATTCCTCTCTCTATTGGTAAAATACATAAAATACGCAATTAATCAAGCGATAACAACTTTGCAGACTTCCCTTCTATATGTGCAAAAAATATGCCGCGCGTAAAAAAAATCGCGCCAACGCGCCGCTTGCGCACAGCAAGCTTTTAAGGAAGGCGAATTAAAGAATTTTGCGGTTTTCTTGGGGAAAATTTTAATATGCCTATCGGCAAAATTAAAGTTTTTTATTTTTCTTATAATTCTTTAGGAGTTCGCCAAAGAAAGGCTCCATCTTTTCCTTCGTGCTGTCGAACTTTGAAAATGTCAGACCTCCCTTCCAATCCAACTGCCAATGCCCATGCGCCATCAGTTCGCCGTTTTTGTAAATCCATACATCGGCAACTGACAAATACGTGACAAAATCGAAAGATTGGAGTGCAGTATATTTAAGCCAATATTCGCCAGTGCGCGGAGTATAGAATTCGTCGACTTCCCGCGTTTTTATTCCGCGCGCGCTAAAACAATCCTCCATAACATCCACGAAGTCTCCAACTATAACCTTTGGATTGTCTAAAATCTTTACAACGCCAATATTCTCATCATAGGGCAGCGGTTTGACATCCATCGACTCGCATCCGGTCAAGAAAAATATCCAAGACATAAAAAGCGCAAGGTGCTTTAGTTTTGCCGTTTTTAATGAGAGTGTCTCTATAATACTGTTCATTTTGTCAAGCAGGTTGAGCGCCAAACGCCGCTAGGCAATATTATGCGCATGGCTTTGTAATCTGGGCGATATTCACCGATTTGGCAACATATATTTAACGCGATAAATTGTACCTAGTTTTCGCCATACGCGCAATTTATAATTGCCGCGACCAAACCTCTGCGCAAAAATGCGAACAAAAAACATCGCCGTCCCCCTCCCTCAAATAACTGCAATAAAAGAGCCGGCAATAATAATGCTCAAAATTAAGCATCCTCGGCTATTCTAAAATTTTCTCCGCCTAAAAGCTTGCCTCAAATCCAATAAAGACAGGCGCATTATTTCCAGATACAGCCTCTAAGCAGATGTTTCTTTAAGTCTGC
>FR901634.1:0-97 GCA_000438015.1 Coraliomargarita sp. CAG:312
TTGACAGGTGCAAATCTTGACGGGGCCGACTTCACAGGTGCTCGCTTGGATTATGCGATTTTAACAGATAGCATAATAACAAACGCAAACTTTACTG
>FR901634.1:176-2533 GCA_000438015.1 Coraliomargarita sp. CAG:312
ATAAAGACCTTTCAGGGATAATATTAGATTCAAATAATCTCACCGGGTGGGACTTGTCCGGTCAAAATCTTTCCAATGCTTCGTTTATAAGGACGGACTTGACAAATACAAACTTTGACGGGGCGAATCTTACGGGAGTAGATTTTCGTGGCGCTAATTTCTCAGATGTAAAAGGAAACCCTACATATAAAAACACGATAATGTCAGACGGCGTAATTCAGAATTTTTCGATGAATTCTTCCACAGACAGTTTTTCAATTCGCAAATACACTCCCGCCATGGAAGGCGGAGAAACGATTTCTGCAAAGATTGGTGAAAGTGCCGCTATATCCGGAGGAGCAGTTTTAACGCTTGAAACGGGGGCTTATTTGGAGCTTACCGGCAGCGCAGATGTCATAGTAGCAGACGGGGCTTCAATAATCGTAAATACTGATATTGACTCATCTACAAACCTTAAGATAATGGATTCCGCAAAACTTGCGTTTGAAGATAGCGCTATTTTTAAAGTTAATCTCTATTGCGACGGTGTTTCTTATGGCCAAACTGTAGTATTTTCCGCGCTGAATTGGAGCGCGGCAGAACAGGCTTTGGATATAGATAATCTCGTAAAGGGCGAAACCTTTCTTCTCTCACTAAATGGAGAAGATTTTTACGGCGAGTGGAATTACTTTATAGAAAACAATAACCTTATGATTAGCATGCAAATTCCCGAGCCGGCAACCTATGCTGCGGTGTTCGGATCTCTGGTGCTAGCATTGGCGGCGTGTCGCAGAAGATTGTAGCGGGATTATAAATAGATTTTAAAGGAGCTTTCCAATTCGGTGAGCTCTTTTTTTGCACAATTTTGCCCCTTAAAATAATATTTTTTCATGGCATAAAAATCGTAAAATATGTTTCAATTCCCCAAAAGTCTGCACAATGTTTCGATTATTTTGTGGGGGCAAATAACTATTCCCGAGCCAAATCTTTTCCGAAAAATTACGGCGTGGGTTGGCTGGCAAAGTTCGCCGCTAGTATGTTGTTTCCCGCCGCGGTTTGGAGATAAAAATACCTAAGGTTGCTGCGGAAAATCATCCTTCGCAGCCAGAGGACACGCGGGCTGTTTTCACTTAATAAAATAGCCTTACTAGGGTAGAATTACGGCGCGATTTATTGCCGCATTTTGTTTCATTGCTATATAGCGCGCGCAACGAGCGTCGAAAACTCGGGCAGTATGCGCTGAAACTGCGATACAACCTCTATGGGAAGGATTGTTTCGCCTGTAATCTCCCAATTCTCGTTCGCGTTTATTACATCGGTCGTCCATTCAAAGTATTCAGCGTGGTCTGTCCTAAAGTATAGCTTTGTTCCTGCCTGCGCAAACTGCCTCAAGTAGTCCAAAAATTCTTTCTTCATTAACCTGCGCTTGTGGTGTCTTGCCTTGGGCCACGGGTCGGGAAAAAATATCATTACTTTGTTCAGGCGCGCGTCCTGCGGCATAGATTCTAGAAATTCTTCCGCTTCGGCTTTCACAAAATACGCGTTGTCGGCATTTTTGTTTTTTGCGCGGCGTCGGCTGTCGGATATGCGTTCGGAAATAAGGTCTATGCCTACGCAGATTTCATCCTTAAAAGTCGCGGCGTATTCGCTTAAATAATGTCCTTTGCCGCATCCGATTTCGAGGGTTATGTTTTTTGAGCGCTCAAAAATTTCCGCGCACGATTTTCTCAAGGCGGCTATGCGTTCGCTGCGTTTTCTTATGGCGTCTTCCAAGCTCATATAAAATCAAAGTCTATTCTTAAAATCTTCGTATCCGAATTTCTTTATGAATTCTGCCCGCGCAGCGGCGTCGTTCCACATGACGATGTCGGGAAGGTTGACGCCGTTGAATGTGGTTGTCTTTACCATTGTGTAATGTGCCATATCCGTAAATATCAAAATATCTCCCTCTTTCAGCGGTGCATCAAAAGAATAGTCGCCGATTCTGTCCCCGGCAAGGCATGATCTTCCGGCCAGCGAATACGTATGCGGTTTCTGCCCGGGAAGTCCGGCTCCGACAACTTGCGGGCGGTACGGCATCTCTAGAACATCGGGCATATGGCAGGTAGCCGAACAGTCGAGTATTGCTATTTGCGCGTCGTTTTGTACTATTTCCAATACGCGAGTTGCAAAAATTCCGGCGTTTAGGGCGATGGCTTCTCCGGGTTCAAGGTAAATTTTTTCAATGTTTGGATAGCGGGCGTAAAATCCGCGCACGATTTTGGCTAGCCTTTCAGTGTCGTAATCCGCTCGCGTAATATGGTGGCCGCCGCCGAAGTTTACGGTTCTTACTTGGGGAATTAAGTCGGCAAATTTGTCCTCGAAATGCCCGAGTACAC
>FR901634.1:2648-5662 GCA_000438015.1 Coraliomargarita sp. CAG:312
AGCCGCTCGCGCAAGGATTGTAGATTTGCGTCTCGACTTCCGCATACTGGGGGTTGACCCGCAGCCCTATTTCCAGCCCGGGATTACCCGCCGCTTTTGCGCAGCTGCGGGCAAAATCCGCAAATTTATCCAGCTGGGCTTGCGAGTTGAACACAATCGTGTGGGCGAATTCCGCGAGCTGCGAAATTTCCGATTGGGTAAAGGCGGGATTATAAACGTGAATCTCTCCGCCGAAATATTCGCGCGCAAGAAGGGCTTCGTTTATTCCGCTGGAAGTTGTCCCGCGCAGGTATTTCTGCACAAGAGGAAAAGCGGAGTATGCGGAAAATCCCTTTAATGCAAGCAGAATCTCGGCTCCCGAGCGTTTTTGAACATCGTCAAGCTTATTGAGGTTTTGTTCAAGCAAGTCCAGGCTCACGACGTATGCGGGCGTCGGCAAGCTTTCGAGATCGAGTTTGTCGAATCCGCGCATTATTTTTTCGTCTCGTAGGCTTTTGTGGCTTTGGCGACCTTGACGTATTTTTTAGCCCAGTATGAAATTCCTTTTTTGGCGTTATCGTCAAGCTGCTTTACTACTTTTGCCGGCGACCCCAATACGAGGGATCCTTCTGGCACGACAGTGTTTTTTGTGACGAGCGCTCCGGCTCCCACTATCGAATTTTTCCCTATTACGGCTTTGTCCAAAATTATAGCCCCCATTCCAATGAGGCACTCGTCCTGTATTTCGCACGCGTGTATTATTGCTCCGTGCCCTATGGTGACGTCTTTGCCTATTTTAACTCCGGCATCGTCGGCAAGGTGGACCATTGTCCCGTCTTGGATATTAGATCCGTCGCCAAGTTCTATGGTGTTTATGTCGGCCCGCAGCACGCAGCCGGGCCACACGCTTGCATTTGCGCCTATTTTCACTGCGCCCATGACGACGGCGTGTTTGCTAACGAAGGCGGACGGGTCTATTTGGGGTTCTTGGGTTAGGTATTTTTGGAGTCTTTCTTCCGTTTCCATTGTAAAAAAATTTTTTGAATGGTTGAAAATCTTGCTTGAAGTCGCCAAAATTTCAACGAAATTAAATATCCAACCGAACGCTTGCGCAGTTTCCCGCGGGTTTTCGTAAAATTGCGGCATTTTGCCGCTTCAACCTAAACACAACCAATCGACATGGCAAAAGTTCTAATTATCGGCGCCGGAGGCGTCGGCAGAGTTGTAACACACAAATGCGCCCAAATGAGCGACGTGTTTGACGAAGTTTGGCTGGCATCGCGCACAAAGTCAAAGTGCGACGCCATTGCGTCCGAGATAGTCTCGCCCGTCCATACGGCACAAGTTGACGCCGACAATCCTTCGGAGGTTGCAGCCCTCATAAAGAAAATAAGGGCGGATTTGTTGGTAAACGTCGCATTGCCGTACCAGGATTTGACGCTGATGGATGCGTGCCTCATGGCGGGGATTCCGTATATAGACACCGCCAACTACGAACCACCGGACACTCCGAAATTTGAGTATAAATGGCAGTGGGCATACCGCGACAAGTTTGAAAAGGCCGGCTTGATTGCCGTGCTTGGCGCGGGTTTCGACCCCGGGGTCACTAATATGTACTGCGCGTACGCGCAAAAGCACCTGTTTGACGAAATAAATTATGTCGATATACTCGACTGCAATGCCGGAGACCACGGATTGCCGTTCGCAACTAATTTCAATCCGGAGATAAATATCCGCGAGATTACCGCGCGCGGAAGATATTGGAGCCAGGGCAAGTGGATAGAAACGGATCCATTGAGCGTGCGCTGCGATTTCGACTATCCGGAAGTCGGCGTCAAGCCTTCCTATTTGCTTTACCACGAGGAACTGGAATCCCTGTGCCAAAATTTGAAAGGCTTAAAGAGGATACGCTTCTGGATGACTTTTGGTGATAAATATCTGACCCATTTGAATGTCCTGAAAAATGTCGGAATGACGTCGATAAAACCGATAAAAATTAAGGGAGTGGAAATAGCGCCGATTGAATTTTTAAAGGCTGTATTGCCCGATCCCGCAAGCTTGGGCCCGCTTACCAAGGGCAAGACGAATATCGGCTGCATATTCGACGGCTATAAAAACGGAGAGCGCAAGAAGTACTATATATATAATGTATGCGTCCACGAGGAATGCTATGCCGAAGTAAAAAGCCAAGCAATATCTTACACGACAGGAGTTCCAGCCGCGAGCGCAGCCAGGATGGTTGCCTCGAAAATATGGGACGGCAAAGGCGTTTTCAACATGGAGCAGCTGGATCCGGACCCGTTTTTGGAAACCGTTGCAAAATTCGGCCTGCCATGGAAAGTAGTGGAACTTGACATCAATAAAAATTACAACTTACCTGATTGAGAAAGGAAAGGCTTACCGCAATGAAAATGATAAAAGCCATAATAAAACCCTTCAAACTCGAAGAAGTAAAGGAAGCTTTAGCCGACATCGGCATAGAGGGCATGACGGTCACCGAGGTCAAAGGATTCGGAAGGCAAAAGGGGCACGCCGAAATCTACCGCGGGAGCGAATATACCGTGGAGTTGTTGCCGAAAATCGTGCTGGATATTTGCGTTCCGTCTGATATGGTTGACAAAACGGTTGAAACCATAATTAAAGCCGCCCAAACGGGAAAAATCGGCGACGGAAAAATATTTGTCTCTCCAGTTGAACAGGCGTACCGCATCCGTACTGGAGAAAAGGGGATCATCGCCATTTAGTCCGGCGCTTTTTGACTTGGCTATTGCAGCAAACTCGCGCGGGAACTATGGAGTGGTATGCGTTGCCGTCTATTGGGGCAGCGCATGCATGTCTGGGCATTGTTTGCAAATTTTTATGACGGCAATAAAAAATTTAATCGCCTTGAGATCGGTTTGCTTGGGGCAGCATCGCGGCGGCAAAATTTTTTGTATTAAAAAATAGATTTTACGGAAATTTCTTTGGCTGTAAAAAAACGTTTGTCTTTTAGCGGCAGATAAAAAACCGCCGCTTCCCGCCGAGATCATTATAGT
>FR901634.1:5709-7883 GCA_000438015.1 Coraliomargarita sp. CAG:312
ATGGGCTTGTCTGAATAACATTCTGGCTAGTTTGCCTTATTGGAAGCCTTTCCGGCAACCTTTAGCTCATCGGCATTTTCGGGGTCGCCCATTCCAAAAGAATCTTTGAAAAAGAGCCAATCTGTTTTTTGGGGATCGTCTTTTAAGTCGTCCATTGTCCATCCGCCGCCTAGGGATTTATACAGCGATATTATGTGAGAGATAAAAAGCTGGCGGCTTGATATTTGGCTTTGTTCCGATTGCAGCATTGAACGTTGCGAAACAAGCAAATCCAAAAATTCTATTTCACCCTCCGAATACAATGTCGACGAAAGGTCAAACGCTTTTTTGTTGTTTTCCACAAGTTTGTTTATGTAGGCGATGCGTTCGCGTTCTTTTGCTGCGGCTACAAGGGAGTCTTCAACTTCTTTTATTGCGGTCAGAACGGCCGACTTCCAGTTTGCGCCCATTTGCGCCACGACGCCCTCCTGCAATTCTACATTGAAAACTGTTTTTCCCGCTTGGAATATATTCCACGTTGCGCTGGGGCCCACCGACCACGTTCCGTATTGGCTCTTCACTATATTGCCGATTTTAGGCGCTTCGTAAGATATGCTTCCGTTTATGAAAAATTTCGGATAAAAATCGGCTTCCGCATTGCCTACTGCCGCAACTGCCTTATGCAAGTTGTATTCGGCAGATATTATGTCGGGCCTGCGTTCCAGCAGATTGGCCGGGACGCCTACGGGAATAAATCTTTCAAGTTCTGGAAGGTCTTTCGGTTCTTCTAGCTCTTTTTCCAAAGCTCCAGACTGGAGTCCCAAAAGGAGTTCCAACGCATGGCGGGTTTGTATTAAATCCTTTTGCAATGTCGGAATTTGGGAAGACGTGCTGTCGACTTCCGCTGCGGCCCTTACTACGTCCAGTTGAGATACAAACCCTTTGGCTTTGCGTTCAAGCGTGATGCGGTAAGTTTTCTTTTGAGTCTCAAGATTGCTCTTTGTTATAATAATTTCCTGCTGAAGCGCCCGGTATGAGAAATAGTTATTCGCCACTTCCGCTGCAACAAGAATGCGCGTAGCGCATTTGTCTGCGAGCGTGGCCCTGTAATTTGCAACTGCCGATTCAATGCTCCGGCGCGTGCCTCCGAACAAGTCGATTTCCCATCCTGCGGTGGCTCCCATCCCATAGCTTGTAGCCGTATCGTGCATGGTGATTCCGCGTTCCGTCATGCCGGCTGATAGGTCCAGGGTCGGGAAGAATCCGCTCTGAACAATTCCCAAATTCGCGCGTGCCTGCGCTATTGTGGCGGTTGCCGCGGCGAGGTCCAAGTTGTTTTCGAACGCCCGCTTTATGAGCGATGTCAGTTGTTCGTCTTCAAATATTTCCCACCAGCGCGCGATTTCCTCCGGAGAGACCTTTTTGCTTTCTTCTCCGTCGGTTAAAAGCTTGCCGCTTATTTCCTGATTCCAGGTTTCGCCGAGTTTTGGCTGCGGCTTTTCAAAGTCGGGGCCGACCATGCAACCGCAAAGGACGGCTGCCGAAACCGCCAAAGCGAGATTTTCAAAGAAGTTTTTATTCATATCTCAATGCCTCAATTGGATCCAAACGCGCTGCTTTCCAGGCGGGATAATATCCGAATATGACTCCGACGAGCGCAGACACCCCGACAGACAATATGATTGCCGTGTAGGATATTGATGTCGGCCAGCCCATTAGCCTTGCCAACGCAACAGACATTCCGTGCCCCACGAAAATTCCTATTATTCCTCCCAAAATGCAAATGACAATCGATTCTATCAAAAACTGCCTCAGAATGTCCCGCGCCTTTGCACCGACAGCCATTCGCAGGCCAATTTCCCGCGTGCGCTCCGTGACGGAAACCAGCATTATGTTCATTATGCCAACGCCGCCGACAAGCAGCGACACAAACGCCACGCAAAGCAGCAAGTTTGTTGTAGTCTTTGTTGAAGATGTAAGAAAGTCGGTAAATTCCGCCATTGTGCGTATTCTGAAATCGTCTTCGTTCTCGGGCAGCAGCTTGTGGCTTTCACGGAGGGCTGCGATTATTTCTTCTGTTGCAATGCCAAGCATGTCCGCTGATGGAACGGAGACGATTAAGCTGTCAACGTTTGAAAATCTAACGGGCGGCAGGTTGTCGCTTGCTTCGGGGTAGAAAGTCGTGCCGGTCGTGT
>FR901634.1:7903-13804 GCA_000438015.1 Coraliomargarita sp. CAG:312
CGTGTAGGTTGAGGACGCGCTGAGGGTTGTTGTAGAAGTCACAGTGTTTGCCGATACTATTGAAGACGATCCGGCTCCGCGCAAACGCATCTTTACGGCGGTCCAAGGCGCTATTACGCAATCGTCCTGGTCCATGCCCATCATATTGGCGCCTTTTGTCTTCAATACTCCGATTACGCGGAACATGACGTTTTGTATTCTCAAATCTTTGCCAATTGGATTTTCTCCGTCGAAAAGTTCCCTGACGATTGTTGAGCCTACCAAACAAACTTTAGAACCCCTGCGAACATGCATGCTCGATATCGGTTCTCCCTCTTCAATTTGCCATCCGGATATCTCGAGAAAATCTTCGTTGCCTCCATTTATGCTGTAGGGATTCCAATTTTTCCCGCCGTATATGAGTTGTCCGCGCACCCACAGAACCGGGGATACCGCCTCTACGTGGTCGCAATTCCTTAAGATGGCTTCGGCATCTTTCATTGTCAGGTTTGCGCGAGCGCCGGCTCCGGTATTGACTCCGCTTCGGGTGACTGTTCCGGGAAATATGCGCATTGTGTTTACTCCCATGGCGGCTATGTTTTTTTGCAGCGTTTCCTGCGCGCCGTTGCCTATTTCCATGAGCGCGATAACCGCCGCAATTCCTATCACTATCCCAAGCGTCGTTAAAAATGTGCGTGTGGGATTGCGGCAGATTGCCTTTAGGGCCGATTTTATTACGCGAAGCTTTTTCATTATTTTTCCAACACGGTGTCGTCCGATATTTCGCCGTCTTTAAGTTTTATTATCCGCTTTGCGCTGTGCGCCACATCCATTTCGTGGGTCACAAGCACTATCGTCACGCCGTCCCGCTCGTTAATTTCCCGGAAAATTTTTAGGATTTCATCGCTCATATGCGTGTCGAGATTTCCGGTTGGCTCGTCGGCGAAAAGAATCTGCGGCCTGTTTACAAGGGCGCGCGCGATTGCAACGCGCTGTTGCTGTCCGCCGGAAAGCCTTGAGGGCTCATGGTCCATTCTGTCTGCCAGGCCAACTCTCTCCAGCATCGTTTTACCGGCTTCTATCATTTGTTTTTCCGACATGTGGGCCGCCGTGTATCCGAGGGGCATTATTACGTTTTCAAGCGCGCTGGTGCGGGCAAGCAGATTAAAATTCTGGAAAACAAACCCGATTTTTTTGTTTCGGACATCTGCCCTTCCGTCGTTGTCCAGATTTGAAATTTCTTTTCCGTCTAGCCAATATTCCCCCGACGTTGGGCGGTCAAGGCACCCTAGTATATTCATTAGAGTGCTTTTGCCCGAACCGGATACTCCGGTCAGCGCGAGCATTTCACCCTTTTCGACATTGAGCGAAATACCTTTTAAAACAGGCAGCTTTATATCGCCCATTATATAGGTTTTGCGTATGTCTTTTAGCGTAATAAGAGACATTTTCTTTGCTCCGGCGCCTATTTTTTTGTTGTTGTTTTAGTATTGTTGTTGCCTCTTTTGCGTTGCGGCATCTTTGGCATAAACGGATTTGAAGAGCTGGCAGACGCGCCGGAGAGGCTTTCAGTCCCAACTACTACTTCCATTCCTTCCTTTATTTCGGGAGATTCAATTGCGCTGTATGCACCGTCGTTTATTGAGCGCTCCACAACAATCGGACGGACTTTGTCGCCGTCGGGTATCCAAATTTTTCTTTTGCCGTCAAAATTTGCCATATCGACGTCTTCGGCAATCATATCGTCAGACGGGGAAAATCTTAGCGCAGAATTTGGAACCGAAAGGGCTCCGTCTTTGCGCTTGACTTCAAAATTCAAGTTGGCCGAAAGATACGGAAGAAGCTTTCCGCTGGAATTGTCTGTGACAACTTCCACGACATATGTGACCACATTTTGCGACATTGTTGCGTTGAGGCGGATTTTTCCAACGGTTCCTTCAAATTTTTCGTTTGGATATGCGTCCACAGTAAAAACTACGCGCTGGCCTTTTTTTATATTGCCTATATCGGCTTCATTTACAGACGCCCAGACTTCCATCTTCTTTAGGTCTTTGGCTATTAGGAAAAGGCTGCTTGCGCTCATGTTGGATACTACCGTCTGCCCAACGTTTACTTTGCGGTCTATGACGATTCCGTTGACGGGCGCCTTAATTTGGCAATATTCCAAATTGCGCTCTTCTACCTTTAAAGCGGCTTCCGCCTGCGCGACTTCTGCGTTTGCCTGCAAGATTTGCGCTTTGGAGACTTCTATTTGCGCAGTTGCGGTTTCCCAATCCGCCAAATATGCGTCGTAGCTCGCCTGCGAAAGAGCTTCGGAAACTCCGAGCCTTTGTGCGCGCGACCAATCGCGCTCCGCTTTTCTCAAATTGGCTTCGTTTTGCAGGAGCGTTGCTTTAGCCTGCGCCAAAGAGGCTTTGGCCTGTTCCAGTCTGGCCTTTGCCTGCAAAATGTCGGAGCGCGGGATTTCATCGTCTATCAAGGCGATAAGCGAGCCCTCGGTGATTTCCGAACCGTAGTCGACCTCTTTACCGTTCTTGTCCTTGCCGAATGCCACTATTTCGCCGGACACGCGCGCGCCGACATCGACGAGTTCTTCCGGTTCTACCGTTCCGGTGGCGTCGATTGATTGGATAATATCCTTTTTCTCAATTTTTGCCGTCTTAAAATTGTATTGCTGCTTGTCCTGCCTCAAAAAGCCGTAGTATGCCACCGCCCAGACGCATGCTGCAATTGCTATAAACGCGATTATTCGTGCCGTAAATTTCCTCATATAAAATAACTATTTCCCCATTAATTTTTATTAATGCGACATCCGTACAAAAGTTTCATACATATTGGCATAAGCTTTTGCTTTATCAAATAAAATTTTTACTTTTCTTTGCAGATAATATTGCAGGACCGGATTTTGCTGCTTGATAAACCTCCATTGCGGTGCTATCAAATTTAGGCATGAAATTTCTTACGTTAGTATTGCTGTTTTTTACGGCAGTGGTTTGCTCCGCCGAAACATCCCGGGAAATTCTCGACAAGCAAAGCGGAATCGTTTCCCGGGAGGATATTTTCCAGCCCGGCGAGTTTTTTGATTCGTGCCACGCTTCAACGGTTTTGGAAACGCTTGACGGAGGCTTGCTTGTTGCCTATTTTGCGGGGACCCGCGAGGGCGCCGACGACGTTAAAATTTGGGTGTCAAAATTAAAGGACGGCAAATGGGCGGCCCCCCGCGTTGCAGCTTCGGCGACAATGACCCAGGACAAGCCGGCTCCGTGTTGGAATCCCGTGTTGTTTCGCAACTCCGACAATTCAATAACGCTGTTTTTTAAACAGAGCGGGAACTGGAATAATTGGCGGGGAATGCGGACGGTGTCAAAAGACGAGGGGCTGACTTGGTCCACTCCCGAGGAGCTGTCTCCCAAGGGCAACCACGGCCCAATAAAAAACAAGCCGGTGCGCGTCGGCAAACGCATAATTCTTCCAACTAGCGACGAATTTACCCCGGACGACTGGAGGGTATATTTTTGGATTTCCGACGACGACGGAAAAACTTGGTCGCGGACTCCATATGTAAACCAAGAGGGCGAAATAGGAGGAATTCAGCCGTCGATACTCATACATAAAAACGGGGATTTGCAGGCTGTTGGGCGCACTCCGCGGGATGTTGGCTTTATTTATCAAACTTGGTCCCGCGATGGCGGAAAAACCTGGGGGAAACTAACTTCAACGGGATTGCCAAATCCCAATTCAGGCACAGACGCTCTGACTTTGCATGACGGCAGGCACATTCTCGTTTATAACCATACCCAAAACTGGAAAATCCGAAGCCCGCTTAATGTAGCTGTATCCAGCGACGGCATGCGCTGGAAGCCAGCGCTCGTTTTGGAGGACGCCACGGCGGAGTTCTCGTATCCCGCCGTCGTCCAGCGCAAGAACGGATTGGTTGACATAACATATACCAATCGGCGCAAAACAATCACCCACGTCGTCATAGATCCTGCGAAGCTTAATCCCGGGGCGGCGGAGATGTTCGCGCAATGGGATGTGGAAGATAAGAATTTTGAGTCTCAATCGGAGCGGGTGTCGCGCGAGGAAGCTGCGGCAAAAGCATTAAAAGCGAAAAAAAGAGGCTTAAAAAACGCGCGCGAGCGCCGCATAAGAAATTAGCAGCGTATCGCGCCGGATTGCCGGCGCTTTTGCGCTTTTTTTCCGCGGAATTTTGCGTTTGACCAGGGCTTTTGCCGTTCTTGGCGGAACTGGTATTCTCTTTTTTTGCATCTGATGCGGAAGGCTGCGCAAATTCTCATTGGCTGTCTTGTCGCGACTTGTCTTGCGCTTGCTTGACTGGGGGCGGGATAATTTGAAACTAAAGCGGATTGAAGCAGATACAAACTAAGGATGCATTAATTCTGGTTTTTTAAAGAAAATATGCATTTTTGTCGGAGTTTTTCCCCGCCAAATCCCGAAGGGAATAAACTTTTGCTTGGAATATTTGCTGCGGCCAATAACCGGTATCAGCTTAATTCCCCGCACTGAAATGTTTGGCGCGGGAAGGGAAAGTCATTCTTTAATATAAGTCTCCATGGCAGAATATGCGACGCTTGCATATATGATTTCTCCCAAATGGAATTTAGAATAGTCGTAGTGGGAAATAACTTTTTCAACTGTTTCCCGGTATTTTGGGTCTCCGCTGAATGCGAGCATTGCGGCGGCCGACATGGGATTTGTCATGTAGTTTCTTTCCATCTTTCTTGCGCTTCCGTGCAAATGGGAGTTCAACTGCATCATTGCCAGTTCTTCGGCGTCTTTTTGCGATTTCTGCGGGCGCCATTTGTATATCCTTCTCCAATCCGAACTCGTAAACGGATAATTGGCGGAATTGTCGTATAGCTTGTAGTCTCCTACGACTTTAAAGGCGTTTGAGGCGTTTGCGCGCAGTCCCGCCAGAAACGCCTCTTTTGCGTCGGGGTCAGTTTCCATATCGAAAAGCATTCTCAACGCTGCCTGGCCTTTTACATATATCCACAAGAAATTTTTATCTATGTTGTTCAGCCAGCCGTCGTCCAACCTATACCCGCGGGAACATATTTCCATTCTGGTTTTGCCGGTTTTTGCGTCCTTTTCCCGAAGCGCTGCGTAGTATTTGCCTCGCCAGACGCTCGACTGCGTTAAATCCCACATGACCCTTAATCCAAACAGCATGCAGGGCGCTTGAAAAAATCTGAACTGGGCGAGTTCTCCCCTGTGCTGCCCTTTGAACTTTCCGTCGCAAGGGCAGTTCCATCCGTTTTTGTCCAAAGCTGAACAGACCTCGATTATTTTAGATATCACTGCTTTTTTTTCAGCGTCGCCGGGTATGCCGCTTTTTATATATAGATATAGGCCGTAAATCCACGGAATGGTTTGGTCTTCAGACCCTAGCGGATAATGGGTTTTCCCGTCCAAAGATACTCCGCGCGAAACAAATCCATCAACGTCGGAGACTGACGCGCACAACATAAGCCCCCGCGCAAGCGTGCGGGCTTTTTCGGCGTCGCTTTTTGATGGGTTCAGATTGTGGCGCTGGCATACGGAAGCAAGGTAAAGGCCTGTAAATTTTGCGGCGTTTTCGGTTGGGCCCCACCAGTTTAGAAAGTTCGGGCGGCCTTCTATGCAATCTTGCGGGGCTGGTAAGTCTCCCTTGTAATCCAAGACCAAGCCGTGTTCGCTAATAAAATCACCCCATATTTTCCCTTCAAAGGCTTCTAATGCACCGGAGACTGACGCGCATCCGGTTCCGCAAAAGATAAGGTAGTAAAAAATAAATGATAAAAAATGCGGTATCTTCATTTTTTGCTTTGCGCGCATATTATTATTGGAAAAATCGGCGAGCCTTTGGAGGACGGCGGGAATTTTTGCAAAGGGGAAGAGGATTCAAACATATAGCGGCGG
>FR901634.1:13810-33968 GCA_000438015.1 Coraliomargarita sp. CAG:312
GATTCAAACATATAGCGGCGGTTATAGTTGGGTTTGTTGCGGTTTCTATAGTTGGATTTGAGCGCGGGCGGGTTTATTGGACTTTGTCCTGGGTTGTCAAAAAGCCTTAGGCGCGCGGTTTATCGGGGAGCGAGTCCGCGTAGATTTCGGCGACATGCTTTACTTTTACGGGGTCGTTGTTAAGGGCAAGCATATTTGAAATTTGCATCATGCATGCCGGGCATCCCGCCGACACGGTTGAAACGTTTGCCGCAATTATATTGTCGCGCTTGCGTTTTCCTATTTTGCGGGATAATTCGTAATGGGTTAGCGTAAAGCTGCCCCCGCATCCGCAACACCTGTCGGATTCAGCCATTTCCACAAACTCTACCGCCGGATTAAGCCTCAAAAGCTTTCGCGGCTGTTCACTGACGCCTAGAAATTTTTTAAGATGGCAGGAGTCGTGGTAGGTTATCCGTTCTTTGGCTGTGCCGGAAGGCTTTAGGGGGGCGTGGCGGGCGGAGTCAACTTTTAGAATGTCTATGAGAAATTGTGAAATATCAAGAGTCTTTCGGGATATTTTCTCGGCAATTTCTTTGTGCTTTTGGGATTTTGCGCGCTTCCCCCAAAAGTCCCTTATAGTCTCAGTGCACGACGCACACGCCGTCACGAGATAATCGAAATCTTCCGCGCCTATTTTTTCAAGGTTGTATGCTGCCATTTTTTCAAAACTGTCGGAGTCTCCGGAGGCCAGAGCCGGAATTCCGCAGCAGGCCAAATCCTTGGGGATTCGGACGCCGACTCCGTGAAAGTCGAAAATTTTTAGGCATGCTTTTGTTGTGGATGTGTACAGCTTGTCTCCCATGCATCCAGGGAAGAAAAGAACTTTGATTGCCGATTTCCCCGCCGGGATGTCAATTTCTCCGAATTCCTGTGAAAACGTATTGGCGGGTGGAACCGGGATATGCCGGTTTCCGACGGCGGGTTTTAATAGCGGCGAATAGGCGGTTTGTGGCGCGTTTTTGTCAGGGCGCAGAAAAATTCTTCCTAACGGCAGCGAAAATTTTACCGCGGCGCCGAACAATTTTGGATGGGTTAAAATTGCTTTAAAGACCAGTTTTTTTACTGGATTTAGCCCGAGGTATTTTGCGTTGATTTCGCGCGCCTCAAAAAATATGTCCGTTATTTTTACCCCCGATGGGCATGCGGTTTGGCAGGAGCCGCACAGAAGGCAGCGGTCCAATCTTTCGCGCACGCCGCCGGCGTCGGATAATGTTTCTGCTGCCAAATTTGACAGAAGCGCCAATTTCCCGCGCGCCACGTCAGCTTCGGACAGGGTTTCGGCGAACACTGGGCAAACCGATTGGCATGTGCCGCAGCGCATGCATCCGACTATCTTGTCGTCCAGCGATTTAATAGAGTCTGCGAGTTTCTTTAAGTCTTTCATCTTGAAATTGCAGCCAGCTTTGACGGGTTAAGCAGAGCCTTTTCGTCTAAAGCGCGCCGCATTCTCTTGGAAAATAAAATTGTTGCCTTGTTTGTTTCCTGCTCCAGCCATTTGGATTTTGCAGTTCCTATGCCGTGTTCGCCGGACAGCGTCCCGCCCATTTCTATTGTGCGGGTAAACAGTTCGTCTATGGCGCGTTCGACCCGCGAGAATTCGTTTGCGTCGCGTTTGTCGCATAGTATTGACGGATGTAGATTGCCGTCGCCGGCGTGCCCGAACGTGCCTATGAAAAGTCGGTATTTTTTTGCTATGTCGCCAATGGCGTCAATCATTGCCGGAATCTTTGATCGCGGAACGGTTGCGTCTTCAAGAACGATTGTTGGCCTGAGCCTTGCCAAGGCTGGAAGGGCTTTGCGGCGTGCTTCCCACAGCTTCGACTTTTCTGCGGCATCTTTTGCAGCCACCGTTTCAAGAGCGCCGTTTTCTCTCAAAACTTTTTCGACAGTCTCGGCGTCGTCGGCAACTTGCGCGGGATGTCCGTCAACTTCAATCAGCAGGATTGCCGCTGCGGAGCGGGGCAGGCCGATGTTTTCATTGTCCTCCACAAGATTTATTGTGGCGTTGTCCATAATTTCCAGCGTACAAGGCAGTATATGGGCGGCGATTATCCCCGCGACTGCGTTTGCAGCTGCGCGGATGTCTCCGAAAACCGCCATCATGGCGCGTGATGCTTTAGGCGGCGGCACCAGCTTTAGAACGGCTTTTGAGATTATGCCCAAAGTCCCTTCCGACGCCGCCATAAGGCCGCATAAGTTGTATCCCGTCACGCATTTCACGGTTTTTGATCCGCTTTTTATCAAATCTCCGCGCGCGTCGAAAAACTCAATTCCCATTAGGTAGTCTTTTGTCACGCCGTACTTTAGGCCGCGCAGCCCTCCTGCGTTCTCTGCAATGTTGCCGCCGAGCGTCGAAACTGCCTGCGAGCCCGGGTCGGGCGGATAAAACAGGTTTTTTGCAGCCACAGCCTCCGCAAATTTTGCCGTCACCACGCCAGGCTCGACAACTGCGTAGAGGTCTTCCAGATTTATTTCAAGAATTCTGTTTAGCGACTGCGTGAGAATAACGACGCTTTCTTCCGAGTCGGGAATTGTCCCTCCGCTTAGGTTGGTGCCGGCTCCGCGCGCTGTCATCGGAATGGAATTTCTTGCGCAAAAAGCGATTGTCTGCCCTAGCTGCTCTTCAGTTGCGGGCCGAACCGCCATTTTGGGAACTTTGGGCGGAAGCACTGCCGAATCGTAGGAATATGCGAACCTGTCTGCTTCCTTGTCGAAGACGTTTCCCGCCCCGACAATTTTTTCAAATTCTTTCTTTAAGTTTAGCGATGCCATTTCTCCTATAATTAATAAAATGTTAGAATAAGATTCTTGCCGGCACAAATCAAAAAAATTATTTAAAGGCCGGGAAGCCTACACTTATTTTAACCTTAAAGAAAATGCTGCGCGGGATTTCCAGAGAAAAAACCCTTATAGACAGGGAAAATTTTTCTTGAAAGACTTGTGGAAATGTTGAAAAAATTTTTCAGCAAAAATTATTCGATTTTCAGGGGGGACTTTTTATGGGTAAATATTTTATCGGCGCGCTTGCATTATTGCTGTCCGTTGCGATTTCGGCGTGCTCGGATAAGGATGGCGCAGCCGCCGGGAAAAAAGCAAACAACGATGTATATGTGACGCTTCCGACCAAGCAGTCCGTAGAAATATGGGACGATTACACTGCCAAGCTGGAAGGCGAGAAATCCGTCGAGATTCGCGCCCGCGTGAGCGGATATTTGGAGAAGATTCTTTTTAAGGACGGCGACTATGTAAACGAGGGTGATGTTTTATTTGAAATAGACCCGGAACCGTTTCAGGCTGTGGTTGACGCATGCCGTGCGGACGTGGCTGAGATTTCCGCAAAGATAGAGTTGGCCAACAGCAATCTAGAGCGCGCAAAGCAACTTTACGAGGGCAATGCGATTTCCAAAGAAGTTTTGGAAACCCGCAGAAGCGAACTTTTGTCGGCCAAGGCGGTAAAGATGAGCGCCGACGCTAAACTTAAAGAGGCTATGCTCAATTTGAAGTTTACAAAAATCCGCGCTCCCATATCCGGCTATATAGGAAAGCGTTATGTCGATGTCGGAAACCTCGTCACAAATGCAAACACCCTAATGTCTACTTTAGTGTCGCGCGACATAATTTACGCATATTTTCAAATAAGCGAGCGCGACGTTATACGCTACGATAAGACAAAACTTTTTAAATCAATCGATACCGAGAACCGCAAGGGGCCTCCCGTAAAATTAAAACTTATGGACGAGACCGATTTCTCCCATTCGGGAATACTTACATATGTGGATAACAAGCTCAATGCCGCCAGCATAGAATTGCGTGCTGATATCGACAATAGCAACGGCAGTTTATTTCCGGGCATGTTTGCCAAATTGAGCCTCAGGGCGGGCGATCCGGTGGAGAAAATTCTAGTTCCGGAACTTGCCGTCGGAACTGACTTGATAGGCCGGTATGTTTACGTGGTAAACAAAGACAATGTTGTTGAGTATCGCGCCGTTAAAATTGGCGAAAAGTTGGGCAAGATGCAGATTATAGAGGAGGGCCTAGACGGTTCCGAACGTGTAATTTGCAAGGGAATTCAAAGAGCGCGCCCCGATATAAAAGTAAATCCGATTCTCGAAACCGCGGATAAGAAATGAAGTTCTCGCACTATTTCATAAACCGCCCGATATTGGCGGGAGTCATATCGATAGTGATATTCCTTATGGGGGTAGGCGCCTATATAGGACTGCCTATTGCGCAATATCCCAATATAGCCCCTCCTATGATTTACGTCTCCACAAAGTATATGGGGGCGTCTCCCGAAGTCGTAATGAATTCAGTTATCGCCCCTATCGAACAGTCTGTGAACGGCGTAGAGGGGATGATTTACATGCAAAGCCAGGCAGGCTCGGACGGTTCTGCGCAGGTTGTGGTCACTTTTGAGACCGGCACGGACGCCGATATGGCGCAAGCGCGCGTACAAAACCGCGTGTCCGAGACTCTTACGCGGTTGCCGAAGGAAGTCCGCGATTCCGGCGTTACGGTTAGAAAGCGTTCTCCAGATTTGCTAATAACCATAAACCTATTTTCTCCCAAAGGTACGCGCGACAAACTTTATCTTACAAACTATGCCTTGACCCAAATGCAAGACAGGCTTTCGCGCGTTCCCGGAATAAGCGAATTCAGCGTATGGGGGGCAAAGGAATATAGTATGCGCGTATGGCTGGATCCGGATAGGCTTTCGGCTCTAGACATAACTCCGACGCAGGTCGTCAACGCCCTCCAAGAGCAGAACAAGCAGATTGCCGCGGGAAAACTAAATGCGCCGCCGTTGGAATCCGATTCGGCTTTCGAGTTGATTATCAATACCCAAGGCCGATTGGCCACGGAAAAGGAGTTCGGGGAAATTATAGTCAAAAATATGCCGGACGGCAGAATTATTCGCGTCTGCGACGTCGCGCGCGTTGAGCTTGGCGCATATACTTACGGGAACGAATCTTATATAAACAATAAAAGCGCCGTTTCCATGGGCGGATACCAGTTGCCCGGCACGAATGCAATCGAGCTCGCAAAAAATATAAGGGCTGAGCTTGCCGAAATGAAAAAGAGCTTCCCCAACGACGTCGACTATGTGATAGGCATGGATGCGACCGAATATATTTCGGAGTCTATAAATGCCGTTTACCGCACTATCTTCGACGCTATAATATTGGTTGTTTTGGTAATTCTCCTATTCTTGCAGAATTGGCGCGCGGCGATAATTCCGCTTTTTGCGATTCCGGTTTCCCTTGTCGGAACCTTTGCGGTCATGTACCTGTTTGGTTTTTCAATAAACAATTTGTCGCTTTTTGGACTGGTGCTGGCAATTGGTATCGTTGTCGACGATGCAATCGTCGTGGTTGAAAACGTCGAGCGCAATATGAGCGAAGGGCTGCCGGTAAAAGAGGCGACAGAAAAGGCTATGACCCAAGTGCAGGGGGCTGTTATTGCAATTGCTTTGGTTCTTAGCTGCGTATTTGTGCCTACCGCTTTTGTCGGGGGAATTACGGGAGAATTTTACAAACAATTCGCGTTGACTATAGCGGTTTCCACAATTTTGTCGGCTTTGGTTTCCCTGACGCTTACTCCCGCTCTTTGCGCGCTGTTGTTAAAAGACCATTCCGAAGCTAAATCCGGATTTTTTACGAAAGTCTGGAATTATACGCTTGGAGGGTTTTTTAGGCTGTTTAACCGCGGATTCGACTGGATTTCCGATCGATACGGGTGGATGGTCGCAAAACTTACTCGGATTGCGGTTTTAATAATGCTCATATATGTCGGGTTGCTTTGGGTGACCAAGGAACTTTTCCAAGTCACTCCGCAAGGGTTTATTCCAAAACAGGACCAGGGGTATATAAATTCTACAATAATACTTCCCGACGGGGCGTCTTTTGAACGCACGGAAGAAGTTATAAAACGCGCCGGAGAGCTTGTGATGGGAATCGACGGGGTTCGCTACACAAACGCCGTTGCGGGTAGAAACGGAATATCTGGAATGTCGGCTTCCAACTCCGGGAATATGTCGATAGTTTTTGAGGACCGTGCGGAGCGAGATAAGAAAGGCCGAAGCGCAAACGTAATACTTGAGGAGGCGCGGGAGCTTTTGGAGCGCGAATGCCCGGAAGGTGCTGTGTACATGTTGACTCCCGCTCCCGTTCGCGGAATCGGCAGCGGAAGCGACTTTAAAATGCAGCTTCAAGACAGGGCCGGATACGGCATAGAGGAGCTGCAAAAGCAGCTTAGGATTTTCGTTGAGGAGGTAAATAAACTGGACAGCGTGTCGCAGGCCTTTTCGGCGTTCAGAATTTCGGACCCGCAGCTGTATATCGACATAGACCGCGAGCGCGCCCAAAAACTGAATGTTTCTCTCGACGCCCTGTTTACAACCCTGCAGTACAATATGGGTTCTGTTTATGTAAACGACTTTAACATACTCGGTCGCGTTTACCGCGTTGTGGCGCAGGCGGAAAGCTTTAGCAGAAGCAGATTGCGCGATATCTACAACCTTAAAGTTCCCAACGAAAATGGAGAGCAGGTTCCCCTTGGTTCTTTAATCTCGATAAAGCGCATTATCGGCCCGGACAGAACCGTTCGCTACAATATGTACGAAAGCGCCGAGGTGCAGGGCAATCTCGCGCCGGGGTACAGTACGGGAGAGGCGGTTGCGGCTATTGACGAGCTCGCAAGAAAGATTCTTCCCCAGGGAATGGGCATAGAATGGACGGATATAGTTTACCAGCAAAAGAAGGCGGGGAATTCATCTATAGTGGTGTTTTTTGTATGCGTGGTATTCGTATTTCTTGTTCTGGCTGGCCTGTATGAAAGTTGGACAAGCCCACTTGCCGTTATTTTAATTGTTCCGCTTGTATTGTTGTTTGCAGTAAGCGGGGTGCACTTGCGCGGGATGGACAATAATATAATGACACAGATTGGATTTATCGTCCTGATAGGATTGGCCTGCAAAAATGCAATTCTAATCGTGGAGTTTGCGAAGCAGCGCGAAGAGCGCGGCGAGGAGCTTGTCAGCGCGGTTTCCCATGCTTCCAGAAACAGGCTTAGGCCGATAGCAATGACATCTTTGGCTTTTATTTTCGGCGTTGTCCCGTTGGCGTTCGGATTGGGGTCAGGTTTTGAATTGAGGCAGAGTTTGGGAACGTCTGTATTTTTTGGAATGATAGGCGTCACGATTGCGGGATGCATATTTACGCCTGTTTTTTACTATATAATCCGCCGCTTAACATCCAAGAAACGCGCGAAAGAGGCGGCTTAGAAAAGGCACTTTCCTCCGTTTCCGGGGAGCGGTGCCCTTTGCTGAAATTTTGGAGGTCTTAAATGGATAGGAGAAAATTTTTAAAAACAGGAGCCGCTTCTTTAGGGTTGGCTGGAGTTTGTTCAAAGGCTATTTCCGGAGAAATTCCGTCTAAAGGGCAATATTTCGAACCCGGAAGGCTTGTTGGGTTAAACGTCAAATACGATGTAGTCGTGTGCGGGGGAGGACCTGCGGGAATCGGCGCTGCATTGGGCGCTGCGCGCATGGGAATGAAGACTATCATTCTGGAGGCGGGAGGATGCCTCGGCGGAACTTGGACGCGCGGGCAGCTTTCATGGATATTCGATTTTAAAAAAAAGGGGATATGTCCGGAAATCATCTTAAGGCTCGACGCCCGCAATGCTCGCCATGGCGGAAACGACAAGGACTTTGTCTATGAGCCGGAGGCCATGAAGATAATTCTGGAGGATTTAATTGCCGAAGCGGGAGTCGATGTCCGATATTTTACGACGTGTTGCGCCGCATATAAGGACGGGGCGAAAATGTCGGTTTTGGTTTCGGAATCGAAGTCCGGACGCGAAGCCTGGGCTGCCAAAATTTTTATAGACTGCACGGGAGACGGCGACGTCTGCGCGCGCGCCGGCGCGGAATTCGACATAGGAACCGATGGGGATAGAATTGTCCAGCCCTGCTCGTTCAATGCAATTGTATCCGTAGAAGATGTTGAGAAGCTGGGCGATAGAATTACGGCTTATAAAAAAGATTCTCTGGCGGGGCATGTAGAGTCAACACAATTGAACCTAAGGGATTTGCGCGCCGCCGGCATAGAGCCTTCCTACAATATGCCGACGCTTTTCCATCTAGGCGGCAATATTTTGTTAATGATGTTTAACCACGAATACGGAGTTCATTGCGATAGCGCCGACGAAATTACTCGGGCTACTATCCGCGCTAGGCGCGAAGTATTTAAAATGGCCGACGCGCTCTCAAAGTCAAACTCCCCGTGGCGGAATATGAGGATTATCGCCACGAGCGAACATATAGGAATAAGGGAGGGGCGCAGAGTTTGCGGGCTTTACGAAGTCACAACCGCCGATTTGCTTTCCGGAGCCCGCCATTCGGACGCTGTCACGCGCGCGACTTTCGGCGTGGATCTGCATGCGCACACCGAGGAAATTAACAGAAGCAAAACAATAACGCATTTAGATGGATTTAAGCCCTACGATATTCCGCTGCGAGCTCTGGTATGCCGCGACGTGGACTGTTTGATGATGGCCGGAAGATGCATAAGCGGCGACAGAATTGCACACGGCAGCTATCGTGTCACCGGGAACGCCGTGGATATGGGATACTCTGCGGGATGCGCCGCGGCAAAATTCATATCGGAAGGAAAAACTCCGCACAGTTTGAAAAATCGCGGCCGGGCATAGTGTGGCAAACGGATTTTTAGAGGAGGTGTAGAATGGGAAAGGTCTTTATGAATGTAAAAATTCTTGGCGGGGGGCTTGCGTTTATTGCGGCCGGGCTTCTGGCGGCATGTTCGTGTTTTTGCAGCTCGTCGGATTCGGATTTGCATCTTGCGCGGATTCAAAATGGGGACTTTATGTTGTCGCTTGGAAAATCTGGGGA
Source organism: Coraliomargarita sp. CAG:312 (assembly GCA_000438015.1). Lineage (GTDB taxonomy): Bacteria > Verrucomicrobiota > Verrucomicrobiia > Opitutales > Intestinicryptomonadaceae > Merdousia. The sequence goes on from FR901634.1 coordinate 22,764, forward strand.
AATCTCGCTTTGGGATCGCAGGGGCGGCGGCTTATACCGGCAATTGGCTCCGGCCTCGTGCACTGTGAAAAATGTTTCATCGGACGGGGCGTCAATATCGTACGACATTTATTTTAGCGGCTTTGAAATCCGCGCCAACTTAAAGTTTGCAGGGGACTCCGAGTTTGAATTGACGCTTTCCGGTTCCGGAGATATGCCGAAATCAATCGACTATCCCGCAGCATGGAAAATGGAAAAGGGCGATGTAGGGCTGTATCCTATTGGAACGGGATACGCGTTTCCTGTCGACATGGAAAATATTCCGCTTCCTGAAAGACAGAGCTGCGTAAGGGGCGTAGAATGGTCCATGGGGATGTACGCCTTTAAGCGTGGAGACTTTTATCTGCTCTCGGCTGTGGAACAGGGCGTTGATGCGGAGATATTAAACTTCAAATCAGAAGGGCTCTGCCATACCGCAGTGAGGTGGATTCCTGAAAAGGGAAAATTCGGATACGATAGAAAAGTAAGGTTCATAACGGGGCGCACTTTGCCCGAAACGATGTCGGCTTACCGCGAGTATAGGAAATCTATGGGCTATGTAAAGACGCTTGCGGAAAAAGCGCGGGAACTTCCGCATTTAGAGCGCATGAAGGGTGCCGCAGATTTTTGGATTTGGGATGATAATATGACAAACCGCCTTTACGGCCGGCCGGAGATTCCCAATAGGCCGAAACGCGACGTGCGCGAAATAGCGGGGGAAATGCTAAAACTTGGCATAGACAGGGTGCTATGGAACTACGTAGAGCCTGAAACTCCAGAGGACTGCCGCTATTTGGAAGGGTTGGGATTTATCGTTGGGAAATACGATATTTACCGGGATGTTTTGCCGGCAGATATAGCGCATAAGATAATCAAGTGCCGGGTTGAGCGGAGCGTCAATACCAAATATTGGCCCGACATCGTAAATATAGACGAAAACGGGGAGCGTAGAAAAGCCTGGAAAGTGCACGGTACAGACGGAAAAATGTATTGGCAAAATTCTGTGTGCGAGATTGCCGCTTACGAACTCACAAAAATAAATGTTCCCGCGGAACTTGAAAAAATCCCCTACAATTCCCGTTTTATAGACGTCCAGGCCGCAACGCAAGTCAGCGAGTGCTACAATCCAAAACATCCCGCAACGCGGAGGGTTGGAGCTGACTACATTAGGCGTCAACAAGACTACTTAAGTTCGTTGGGGCTCATAAACGGCGTAGAGTGCGGGCATGAAATTTATGCCGCGCATTATCATTACGCAGAGGGGCTTTTGAGTCCGTCCAAATTTCGCATTCCCGATTCCGGAAGAAAAATGACGCATGTGCATACGCGCTCCAATATGCCCGCTGCGACGGAGAAATTTATGCTCAATCCTGAGTTTAGGGTCCCTCTTTGGGAGCTTGTATATCACGACTGCGTTATAAACTACTGGTACTGGGGAGACAGCAATTGCTGCTGCCCCGAACTCATGTACAAGTTCGACAATTTTAACGCGTTGTACGGCTATCCTCCAATTTATAGCTTGGATGTGACGCACTGGAACGAATTGAAAGACAAGATTGCTGCGTCATATAAAAGGGCGTCGGCTGTTGCCCGCAAAGTCGCATTTGAGCGAATGACGAATTTTGAGTACTTAACGGCCGACAAAAAAGTCCAGCGCACGACTTTTGCAAACGGAGTTTCCGTAACGGCGAATTTTTCGGACAAAGAGTACGATGCGGGCGGCGGAAAGAAAATAGCCCCATGGAGCTATTCTATGGACGGCGGCGGGGAACTCTGAGCGCAAGCTGCTTACTTTTGTAAAGACAGCCGCCTGAGTTCGTTATCCAGTCGCGCTTTCTAATAAGTTAAAGACGGCAGGACTGCAGTAGTGCCGGGCGGATTCTTTTTTGCGCGCCGCATATTTTATGGAAATTTTGCCAATCAGGGGAGGCGTCTTTGAATCGGTTGGGCATGGCGCGGTAAAGCGCGATGGTGTCTGCTGTTTGGTTTTTTTAAATAACAAAAAAATTTTGACATATAAAAAAATATATCTATGGTTTTGCGCAGATAACCGCGGCGCATACGGCAGGTGTATAGTATGATGCTTTTGCCGTATCCACTTGCGTGGGAAAGGTTGGCGGCGCGCAACGAGGATTAAAGCATGGCTGGAAATACAAGAATATTTTTTGTCTCCGCCGCCTATGCGGCATTGAGCATTTGTGCGGCGGATTTGTGGGGGGCGCCCAAAGTCTCAAATGTCCCGGAGCTCGCCGGGAAATCCGTGGTTTTTGTTGAGCGAAAACAGTTCCCACAGGACCATCATAATACGGCGAATATTTTCCAATTGGGAGAAATAAACGAAGGCGCATGGAATGCGTGCGCCGGAAATTCCGCTATGTACAAGGCCGATTTTGATTCGTCCGGAAATTTGGCTGCCATAAGAAAGCTGGTCTCTTCAAAAGACGGAATTGTGCGAGATCCGGAAATTTCTTTCGACGCGAAAAAAATCGTATTTTCCATGCGGGAAAACTTGGGGGATTCATACGGCATTTACGAATTGGATTTGCCGTCGGGAAAATTTGTACGCCTTACGCGCGTCGCGGAGGCGTGCGATATAGATCCTGCGTATTTAGGGGATGGGTCTATCGTATTTGCGTCGACTCGCGCGGCGAAGTATTGCGGATGCAACAGGCATATAATGTGCAATCTTTATAAAATGGATCCCGACGGGGCTAACATTGTTCAGATAGGGAACTCTATAGAGTTTGAACACATGCCGCATGTTCTAAGGGACGGAAGGATTCTTTATACGCGTTGGGAGTATGTTGACAGAAACTTTTCCGGCGCCCAAGGGCTTTGGACATGCAATCCTGACGGGACGGCGCACGCCTTGTATTGGGGCCAGGAAACTAAGCAGCCGTGTCTCAATGCGGTTCAAATGCCGGAATCCACAACGGTAGCGGCAATATTGGGCTCGTGCCACAATATTGCTTGGGGAGCCTTGGCGGTCATAGACAGAAAAATTGACGTAGAAGGCGAGAAAAGCGTGGTAAAAATATTTCCTCCCGAAGCGCGCAAGCTAATAGACAAGCCCGGAGACGTGTTCGCAGATTCCATGAATGCCCTAAAAATAAAATACGAAGACCCGGAACCTGTCTCCGAAAAACTCGTTTTAGTTTCGCGGACACTTTCTGAAGGCACGCGCAAGATGGGATTGTTTCTCGTCGATGTTGATTCTGGGGCTGAAAAACTTGTTGTGGAGTCCGACGGAGAGCTGGGAATATTCGACGCAAAAGTTGTATCTAAGCGCCCTTTGCCGCAGTCTTCGGCAGAAAGGCGGTCTTGGGAGCGAGGTGCAAAGAGTTTCGTATATGTAGGGGACGTTTACGAGGGAACCCATATGAAGGGAGTAAAACGCGGAGACATAAAGTGGCTGCGCGTGGTCCAAGACCATTTTAAACTGACTTTCAGTCCGGGATGGTGGGAGAACGAGGGGTCTCAGGCTCCCGCCATGAATTTTGACGACTACGACCGCAAAGAGCCATTGGGAGTTGTTCCTGTTCGGGACGACGGATCGGCGTTTTTTGAAGTTCCAAGCGATAAGTTTGTTTATTTGCAAGCTTTGGATAAAAATGGAGACATGGTTCAGACGATGCGCAGCGGGTTTGTTGCGCTTCCGGGGGAAATAGTGTCATGTGCCGGATGCCACGAGTCCCGCTTTTCGCCTCCCCCTGTTTCGGGGCACCCGTTTAAGAACGGTAAGCCCGACAAGATAGACGCGTCGTCGCTTCCCGCCGCTGGTGAATGCTTTTCATATATGAAAAGCGTCCAGCCCATATTCGACAAGCATTGCATAGGATGCCATGATGTCGGCGGGAAGGGTGCTGCGAAGTTGGTCTTGGCCGGTGACAGGGGGCTTGTCTTTAACAGGTCTTACCTTGAGCTCCACAGCAAGAAATATGTAAAAGCCATCGGCGCTGGCCCCGATAAAGTCCAAGAAGCCAACACTTGGGGAGCGAAGCAAAGCCCGATTGTTGCGAAGATACGCTCTGGGCATGGGGGAAAATTGTCCGCGGAAGAGTTTGAGGTTCTCAGGCTGTGGATAGATTTAAACGCGCCCTATTATTCTACTGAAGATTGCGCGTATCCAGAAAATCCAACCGGGCGCAGTCCGTTGGCAGCGGACGAGATAATAAAGTTGTTTGAGATTTGCGGGAAACCAAGCCCCGTGAAAAAAGATCCGAAATGGGTTGGCAAGCGCATACTTGCGCGCGATTATAAATTTGAGGAAGTCTCGTTTGACCGGCCGGAAAAGTCCCCCATTCTAGCAGGCTTAGATCCGGGAAGCCATGAATATGCCAAAGCTCTGGAAATAATAAAAACCGGCGCCGAACGCCTCCGCAATAAACCGCGCGCAGATATGGCCGGCTTTGAGGAAAGTTCCATATCAAAGGCGCGGCGGGAAAGGTTTAGAAGGTTTGTAGAGCTTGAGAAATCTGCAAGGCGCGCAAGAGCAGAAGGCGGAAAATTAAAAGACCCTAAATCCATAATGGGAGCGCAGCAGCATTAGGGGTTATTGAATTTTGCCGCGATAGTCGGGCGGAGCTTTGGCGCGCATCCGCAAATATGTCAGGAGGGCTCTGATGCAATCCGGATTTGCGCTACTTTGTTGAGGCGAGCCGTCCGAAAGGCTGGTTGGCGTTTCCATTGTCCGCCTGCATGCGCAGGGAGCTTCCCGGAATAAACGGTTTGGGTTTTTGTTTTTTTGTTGACAAATTTTTATATTCAAAAATAAGTTTTTATATATGAAAACTAAAGAAAGGGCTTTTAAATATGAAAGATACCATATTCCAAACGTCGCAAAGGCGATATCCGTGGTTCGAGCCCTTTCAAAGCGCCCTGACGGAATGACGCGCTCGCAGATATCGGCCTGCACCGGGTTTTCGGAATCCATCATATTTAGAATTCTTTATACGATGTCGGATTACGGAATGGTCGTAAAAAATCCCGACAAATCCTATTCTATTTCAAAAAAATTCGTGTCTATTGCCTACGACGCCGTATCCGGAGAGAATTTGGTCTTGGCCGCGCGCGGGTTAATGAATGAAATCAGGGACAAACTTCTGGAGCCGGTAATGCTGGGCGTGCTGTCCGACGAGGCTGTAATAATGATAGACCAGTCGCCGGGGAAACACCCCTTCGGATTTATCGGTAAAATAGGGATGCGATGCCCCCTTCACAGTTCGGCTCCCGCAAAGGCTATCTTGGCTTTTCTGCCAGATGGCGAAATGCGCGCAATTTTAGACAGGATAAAATTCGAAAAATTTACTCCTAAAACAATATCAAATAAAAAACGCCTTCTTACGGAATTGAAAATCGCCAGAAGAAACGGGTACGCCACTGATTGCGGGGAATATTTAATTGGCGCGAATTGCGTTGGTGTTCCGATTTTCGACTATCAAAAATATCCTGTGGCTTCGATATGGGTCACAGGTCCTGCGGAGAGGATTCCTGCGGAAATATTTCCTAAAATAGGGCGAATGTTAGTCAGAAAAGCATCTGAGATATCCGAAAAATTGGGATATGAAAAATAATTTATCTTTGTGTGCAGATATTCCAAGCCGCCGAGTTCGCGTGCTTCCAGGAAGCGCGCTAGAAAATGTTTGAAAAAACTGTTTGTTTGTTTGTAATTTAATCTTGAGCTAGTATTTTAACGCGCAATTTTTTTAACAACTTTAATTCAATAATTGAAATGCAACGGAGAGATTTCTTTCGCAACGCCGCAGCTGGCGCCCTAGGTTTGGGAGCGCATTCCATTTTAAATGCGGCTCCTGATATTGAAAAGACGGGAATAGCCGACACGTACGATGTTGTAGTTATTGGCGGCGGAACGGCAGGAACAATTGCGGCTATTCAAGCAGGAAGATTGGGCGCAAAAACTCTTGTAATAGAAAGCGGTTCTCAACTGGGAGGGACAATGACAACCGGCGGGGTAAACTTCCCCGGATTATTCCATGCGTGGGGCAACCAGATAATAGCGGGCATTGGATGGGAACTTGTGTCAAAAACTGTACTCATGCACGGCGACTCTTTTCCGGACTTTAAAGCCGAGAACCTGCGGCACTGGAAATATCAAGTGAAATTAAACGAGTATTTGTATGCTTGTTTGGCTGAGGAAGCGGCTTTGGATGCCGGGGTTGACCTCTTGTACTATTCATTCCCATTGGAAATAACTGAAAATTCGGGGGACGCATATTGGCGGATTAAAGTTGCGTCGAGAAACGAAACTTTCGATATTGGCGCAAAGCAGATTATTGACTGCTCCGGAAGCGCAGCAGCTGCCAGCTTGGCCGGGTTTGAGCGCATGAAAGAATCCGAAACACAACCGGGTACGCTCATATTCGGAATATCTAATTACGATTTTGAAGCCTTGGACAAAGAGTCTTTGAAAAAAGAATACCGCGCGGCCTTGAAAGCTGGCGAACTCGAATCGTCGGATTTTTGGATAAGCATAGTAGGGGCGCTTAAAGACGGCGGATTTAACTGCCAACATACAATCGGGGCAAATTCATCCACATCGAAACTTCAAACCCGCACCAATATAGAAGCAAGAAAGTCTTTCATGCGAATATTTAGATTTCTTAAAAGGCAAAAAGGTTTGGAGAATCTTAAAATAGATTATGTAAAAACCGAAGCCGGAGTCAGGGAAACTTACCGCGTGGTAGGGGAAACTATAATAACAGCGGAGGATTATGTCTGCGCGAAAGTCTATCCCGATTCCTTGTGCCATTCCTTTTATCCCATAGATTTGCATACGCACAACACCGTAAAACCTAGAATGCTCGAACGTGGCAAAGTTCCGTGCGTAGGCCTTTCTGCTATGGTTCCAAAAGGGGCGCGCAATATGCTTGTAGCGGGCAGGTGCGTTTCAAGCGACAGGCTCGCAAATTCGGCTTTGCGCGTACAGGCGTCGTGCATGGCAATGGGGCAGGCGGCGGCGGTTGCCGCATCTTTGGCGGCGCGCGAAGGAAAATCGCCGTCGGAGATTGATGCGGGGAAAATACGGGCGGTCTTGAAAGAGCATAACGCAATAGTTCCAAACGTGTAAGTTTGAGGGATTTTGGTAAAAGCTATTCCTATTACGATGGGGATTGGTCGGGGAAAGTTTTTTATGGCGAATCTTATGGCCGCTTTGTTGTCGGCCATTTCGCTTCTTGCGGCAAATAAGGCATTCTCTGAGGATATGGCTTTAATACGCATCCTCGACGTTTGCGGAGGAAGTTTTATGAAAGCGGTTAACCCCGGCGAAATAAAATCCCTGCGCATTTTGAAGTTTATGAAACCTGCCGGCAATTCTTGCGGAACGTGGGAGTGTGCCTCAAAACAATCGCCTGCCGTCGGATATTACGACGGGGCATTGCTCGTGCCCCTGGGAGAAGTACAAGTCGGAATTAAAGGCTCTGCGCAATTTTATGTTCAGGCGGAGTCGAAGTTTCTTATACAGGCTCTCGACGCATACGGAGACATGGTTCAAACATCTCCATTGCTTGCGTCGCCTAAAAAGGGCCAGCGCGCGGATTTTCCCAATATGTTTTCGGCTCCCGAACTTGGAAAAGATGCAGGCGTCGCAGGCGAAAATATAGCAGGATATTCCGGCGGACTTTCAAGCGGCCCATTTTCCTTCAAAAAATACGTAGAACCTATATTGGAAAACCATTGCGCAGATTGCCATGACGAAGGTTGCAGCGGGGCGGCAAAGATGGTTTTATCGGGAGACAAAGGAATCGTATTTTCCAAGTCTTATACGGAAATTGTATGGAAAGAAGGAGTGTCTGCCAATCCCGACGGAATCGGGAAAACCCGCCCTGCAAATGCCTGGGGCGCAAAGCAAAGCAAAATTATATGGATGCTGCGCGACGGGCACGGCGGATGCGAATTATCCGATGGGGAATTTTTTGCGCTGAGATTGTGGATTGACCTCAACGTTCCGTATTACGATACTGTATCGTCCGCATATATGGAAAATCCATCCGGAAGAAGCCCTTTGTCTTTTGGGGAGCTAAAGAGGTTGTTTGATATTTGCAAAATGCCAAAAGTTTTAAACGCGGACAATAAAACGCTGATATTGGCGCGCAAATACCCCATAGAGATAATTTCATTTGACCGGCCTGAATCCTCGGAAATTCTAATAAATGTGCCCAAACAGTCCGATTCCTACATGGAGGCTTTGTCCATTATAAGAAAAGGGGCGGAACGCTTGAAATTGAAACCCCGCGAAGACATGTAAGCGCTTGCGCCGCGGCAAGGCGCTTAGGCAGACCCGTTCGTGCTTCGGCACACTTTGAAATATTGCCGGAATAGCCGTTCCCAACTACAAGATTTTAAAGGCTATATTTTTATTGAGGCTAATGTCACAATTGCCGTATATTGATATTCTCCGCCAAGAGAAGAATCTTTATTGGATGTGATGGACGCAGAAAGTATTTTCTTGTTCAACTTGTGAGCGTAGGCGTTTATCATAGCTTCGAGGTCGCTTATTGTCCCCGCTTGAAAAGTCTTTACGTAGGTTGGCATTTCCTGCTTGGCTGCATAGTTCTTTTCCGCGAGAGTGTCATTTTTATCCGCATACATTTGGGGGGCGCAAAACGCGGATAATGCAACGGCTATTAGAATGAGTCTTTTTGTTGTCATTTCTTTTTATTATTTGTGGGGTAGTTGTTCTTCTTATGCAGGCTCGCGCGTTCTCTGGGGGGAGGGAACTCGCGCGCCAATTATAAATTGGCTACTTTGAAATTTGCAAAATTAAGTCGTTGGGCGTCCTAGTGTCTTTTGAGTTGGGAGACGGGGCAAGCATTATTTTTGCCGATTTATTCCCAATCTTGAATTCGCTTCCGAAGGCATAGTCTTTGCCGTTCAACATTACTTTGTTTGGCTTGCCTATGCTGCTTTTCTTGTTGTCGAAACGTATGAGAGTGTATGTGCCGGGTTTTGCGTTTTTTATGTCAAATTCAAACTCGCAACCGTCTAGGTTGGCTTCCTTTTCAAAGGATATAGTCGGAATATTGCCGTCTTTTTCCCTGAATATGAACCTAAACATCCACTCGGTTGGCATGTCTTTTATTAAGGAGTCTATTACTGTTCCGTTGCCGAAAGACATTGTTGTCTTGCCCTCCAGCTCTATTTTCCCTCCGCGTTTGGCCGGGTTTTTAAACCTTCCGTTGAATGGGATTATCACAGTGAGGTCGTTTTTGATGTTTATCTTGGAATCTGTCGCCTTGAAATTTGCGTATGATGCCTTGGTATGCTTTTCGTAAAAACTATAAGACAGGCTTCCACCTATGTCAACGTTGCTGCCGGTAAACTCGGCTCTGGATTCTCCGTATGGCGATATAGCAAGGTTGAAATTGCGTTTTGTCTTAAAATTCCGCTTGTTGCATATCAGCTTGGAGTCGTCTCCTATGCTAAATGACGCAACATTCACGTCGCAATCGACAGTAAGTTTATAGCTTCCCCAGCGCAGAGTTGTATTGTCGTTGGGGCCTGGTTTTGAAGGCAGCGCCTTAGTTTCAAAGTCGCCGTTGTCGTACCATTTCGCCGTAGTCCATTTCAAATCTTTGTCTTCTTTTGATGGATTTACTTTCCCGGCAAAGTGGTTCATTGGGAATGCGGTTGCCGCAAATATCGAGAGATAAAAGAATGCGAGTGTTTTTGCAAATTTCATAGTTCTAAAAAATCAAACCTGCTTTTTTTTTAATTAAATTGGTTCGCAAAAAAGCTTGTCAACCTTTTTTATGCGGCTCGTCCAAATACTTTGCCGGTGCTAAAAACGGATTTTAGCCTCGACGGGGTAATGGTCGGACGGATGGCGAATTTCTGGGTTTTTCGGATGTTTATTTTCCGAAAAGTCTTCCGGAGATTCGGATAATAGATCTGTCAAAACTCCAAAGCTTGAAACTTTAATATCGGGAGACACAAATATATAGTCTATGCGTTCCGACATTTTGGGTTTTAAGGCGTTGCCGTGCCAAGTAAAGCGCGGACCGTATGGAGGAGTTTCGGATACTTTGCGGGCGTCTAAAATTGAGCCGTCTTTCAAAATTAGTTTAATTGGATCTTTATCCGGGGTAAGGTTGAAATCGCCGACTCCTATAAAAGTGGCTCCGTTTGCGATTTTCTTTATCATGCCGACGTACAGTGCAGCGGAATTGTTGCGGGCTTTATCTCCTTTATGGTCGAAATGGCAGCAGAAAAAGTAAAATACTTTGCCATCGGATTTTACCTTGAATTTTCCCCATGTACAGATTCGCTTGCACATGGCATCCCAGCCCAACGAGGATTTTTCAGGAGTTTCGGAAAACCAGAAATGCCCGCTGTCCAAGAGTTCAAATTTATCTTTTTTGTAAAATATAGCCGATGTTTCTCCCTCGCGCTCTCCATTTTCCCTGCCGCGGGCAACGTAATCGTAAATGCCGTCGCCAAGTTTTATGTCGTCCAACTGGTGGAAAAAACCCTCTTGCGTTCCAAATATGTCAAAATCGTGGTATCTTACTAGCTTTGCGACAGATTCCTTCCGATCCTGCCAGCCGTTTTTTATTCCGTCGGGCGACATCCAGATATTGAAAGAAGCCACGTTTAGTTGTGCGGCTTGCAGCGAAATCGATACAAAAAACAAGGCTATTACATAAAATAAATTCCTCATACAGATATCGATATTGCCTTTTGTGGGCGTGTTGGCAATAAAAAAACAATGTCTCCTCCCCCGCGCGCACATCCGCCTTCTGCGCGGCGGACAAAAAAAGATTGCATACGGCGGTAAAAATATGAGATTTTAAAACGATGGAAGGCATACCACCCATTGAACCTTTTTTAACACGTTTGGCTGCGCTTGACGCGAAGATGGCGGAACCTGATTTTTATTCAGACCAGCGTACTGCCAGCGCGATTTCCCGCGAACATCAGCAGCTGTCGAAACTCCGCGACGACTATGCCCAATTGAATAATATTATCGAGCAGATATCCGAAAACAAAGCCATCATAGAGGAAAATTCCGACCCTGAATTTGTGGAAATGGCGCGCGAAGATGTCGCAAATTTGGAGTCCCAAGTCGAACCGCTTAAAAACGAGATTTTAAAGATGATGCTTCCGCCCGATCCTACGGATTCGCGCAATACGGTGGTGGAAATCCGGGCTGGCACCGGCGGCGACGAG
>FR901634.1:33980-39851 GCA_000438015.1 Coraliomargarita sp. CAG:312
CCGGCGGCGACGAGGCTTCCTTGTTTGCGGCGGATCTTTATAGAATGTACTGCCGCTACGCTGATTCCCGTGGATGGAAAGTGGAAAACTTGAGTTCCAGCGAGTCTCCCGCTGGAGGATTCAAGGAAATATGCTTCCTGTTGTCGGGCGAAGATGTCTATCGCTCCATGAAATATGAATCAGGAACCCACAGAGTGCAGCGCGTTCCAGTCACGGAAGCGCAGGGCAGGATCCACACTTCGGCCGCGACTGTAGCCGTCCTTCCGGAGGCAGAAGAAGTCGATATCCATATAGACCCGTCTGAGATAGAAATTTCCATAGCCCGCGCCAGCGGTCCCGGCGGGCAGGGAGTCAATACTACCGACAGCGCGGTGCAGATTCTCCACAAACCAACCGGAATGATTGTAAAATGCGCCGACGAACGCTCTCAGTTAAAAAACAAGACCAAAGCCCTTAAGGTATTGCGTTCCCGCCTCTTAGAAATGAAACAGCAGGAGGAGCACGCCAAGTATGCGGCCAACCGCCGCGAACAAATCGGTTCCGGAGACCGTTCGGAGCGCATACGTACATACAATTTCCCCCAGAGCAGAATCACCGACCACCGCATAGGTATGACAATCCATTCTCTGCCGCAATTTATGGACGGGGAAATCGGCGATATGATAAAGGCTCTGGAAGAGGCAGACTACCAGCAAAGGATAAAAGCACTCATCGGGCAGTAAAGTGCAGACGGTTCTGGAAATCTTGGACAAGTGTGCGGATTATTTCCTAAAAAAGGGGATTCCAAACGCTAAAGTCGATGCCCAAATTCTTTTGGCAAGCGTTTTGGGCTGTAAAAGGCTTGAGCTGTTTCTGCGTTTCGACCAGCCTCTTACGCAAGTTCAAATTTCTGATTTCAGGGAACTTGTGAAGCGAAGGGCAAAACGGGAGCCGCTTCAGCATATTTTGGGGGAAGTTGAGTTTTTCGGGTTAAAATTGCGTTCGGATCGCCGCGCGCTGGTTCCGCGTTTTGAGACCGAGGAACTTTGCGAAATAGCTGCGGAAAAACTATTTCCAGACCATAGCGCGCCTATAAGAATATTAGATTTGGGAACCGGAAGCGGCGCGATAGCGTGTGCGCTGGCGTCGGTTTATGCTAATGCCGAGATTGTAGCTGCCGATAAAAGTCCGGAGGCGCTTTCGCTAGCCCGTGAAAACGTGGAGCTGAATTCTTTGGGAAATGTATTGCTATTGCAATCAGACTGGTTTTCCGAGATTAGCGGAAAGTTTGATTTAATTGCAGCCAATCCGCCGTATCTTTCGGAGCAAGAAGTTGCTTCTGCCGAGCCCGAAGTAAGGGAGTTCGACCCTTTATCGGCTTTGGTTTCCGGAGACTTGGGGATGGCGGATTTGCGTCTAATTCTACGCTCTGCTTCTAATTATTTAAATTCTGGCGGCGCAATTATTTGCGAGTGCGGCCTTGGCCAGCCTCAGAAACTCGCCGAAGATTTTGCGGAGACTTTCGGCAACGTAGAAATATTGCCGGATTCATCGCGGCGCCAGCGCTTTTTTATAGGAAAATGTCCAAAATAAAAAATAGCGCAGCAATCTCGGCGCGTTAGGCGCGGGAAATTTTTATGGCGCGGGAATTTTGTCCGATACAAAACAAAGAGACATATGGCGGTTTTGTTCAAGAGGAATAAAAACTTGACATTTGCGCTATAATATGCAACGTTAATATCATACGGAGTATAGAGTGACTCCGTAAGGGGGTATATTGTAGGAGAAAAATTATGGCTATTAGAAAACTGACAGGCAAAGTACCATCAAAGCCTTCGTACGCATATCTTATTGAGAAAAAACGCGAGGGACATGAATTTACCGAAGATGAAGTCAGAAATATTGTAGACTCGATTCTTGACGACGATATGCCCGACTATCAAATGGCGGCTCTAATTATGGCTATATTTTTTAAAGATATGGCAGCCCAAGAAACCGCAGTCTTTGCCGATGAAATGATTTTAACGGGAGAGACTTTAGAACTTTCCAGCATAACGCGCCCTAAAGTAGCAAAATATTCCACTGGAGGGGTCGGAGATAAAACGACTCTCATACTTTCTGCAATCGGAGCTGCTTGCGGCGTTGTTGTTCCCGGAATGTCTAGCCATGACGAGGATTTTGTTATAACGGTACATAATAAGCTTTCCTCCATTCCCGGATTTAAAACAAACCTTAGTTTAGACGAATTTTTTAAGCAGCTGTCAAAAGTAGGGTGCGCCATTTGCGAGCACGATAATAAAATATCTCCTGTTGACGCAAAGATTTACAAGATGCGGCAAATGACCGCCACAATTCCAAGCCTTCCGCTTATAACGGCAAGCGTTCTGAGCAAGAAGTTTGCGGTAGGCGCCGACGGGTTGGTCGTCGATGTGAAATGGGGCAATGGTTCGTTCTTGCGCGATCTTGAGCAGGCAAAACAGCTTGCGCGCACAATAACGCGCGTGGCAAGGGTCATGAAACACCGCTGCGTGGCTCTTGTCACCGATATGAACCAGCCTCTTGGAAATTCCGTAGGCATGGGGCTGGAAGTTTTGGAGGCTCTTGATTTCTTGCGCGGAAACGGAACGGAAGATATGAAAGAGCTGGTGTTAAAGCTCGGTATGGAAATCTTAAGGTTGGCGGGGGTCGCCGGATCGACTCTTTCGGCAAAGCAGTCCGTGGAGCGCGTTATTGAGGACGGTTCCGCATATAAAAAGCTTCTTGAAATGATTAAAGCCCAGGGCGGAGCTGCTCCTTGGCTTGAAGATCCGTCAAAATATCCTATGCCCAAACATTCCCGCAAGCTTCCCGCTCCCAAGCGCGGATATGTCCACAATATTAATGCGGGCATGATTGCAAGAGGGGTTCAAATTTTGTCCACGACAAAATCCGGAAAAATAGACCCTTATGTCGGCGTCACCGAGATAAAGAAAGTTGGAACGCAAGTAAAACAGGGCGAGCCGCTTTTGATGATTCACTATAATGACGAAACAAATCTAGATTCCGGCATAGACTACTTGCGCAACGCCTACAGGCTTGCTCCGCGCCGTCCGAATCCTCCGTCCATTGTGGTGGAGCGCGTTGCGTAGGGCTTTATGTTTTTATTCTAGCGGTTCGGAGCTTTGGGCGCCGGACCGCTTTTTGCTTTGCAGAATTTTGAGTGCCTTGCGGCTCTCTTTTTAATCAAGCTGTTGTAATTTTGCATGCGTAAAAGCTAATGGCGCGTTGGAGCGCGCAAGGGCAATTGACTACAATTTAATAAGATATTCGCGCAATATTATGCCTCAATGCAATAGGCTTTCGCGTTTTAACCGAAATAGGTAAAACTGCAAAGGCATTGTAAAAAAGCTTAAAAATCTTAAAACGATAAAATTTTGAGCAAATTTATGGTTGATTTGCGTTTCTTATACTGTAAAAATTTTTTCGATTTATGAAAAAATGCACAATTACAACACTTGCGGCTTTTTCATTCGCGTTTTTTGCGTTTGTCGGAGCCGAGGCGAATGCGTTGGAGCTTGCAAAGCCTTCAACGCCGAATCCTGGTTTAAAATATTATTATCCGGTTCCCAAGGCGTCTAATCCCGTGGAGGGCAATTACGACGTGGTTGTTTACGGAGGAACTCCCGGTGGCGTAGCGGCGGCGATTCAAGCAAAGCGTATGGGAAAAACAGCTGCCTTGTATGTTTTTAGAAGGCATGTCGGCGGGCTTACATCGGCTGGGCTTACTGAAACCGATTTGGGGAAGAAAGAAGCGATAGGGGGAATGGCAGTCGAGTTCTTTGAGAAAGTCGGCAAGTGGAGGCACTTCCGCCCGAGTGAAGCGGAAAAAACCTTTTTAACAATGCTTGCAGAGTCCGATGTGCCGGTGTTTTTTGAACACCGCTTGCACAAAGTTGAGAAAGACGGCTTAAAAATAACGAAAATTACGTTCGAAAACGGAAATTCGGCAAAAGGTAAAATGTTTGTCGACGCAACTTACGAAGGCGATTTATTTGCCAAGGCAGGAATCTCCTACATGGTCGGGCGCGAAGACAATTCAATGTTTGGCGAGGATTATAACGGAACGTATTTTTCAAAAACTAGCCATGTCTACCGCCACCAGTTTGATCCTTATGTAAAGCCTGGAGATCCGTCTAGCGGGCTTTTGGAGGGAATTACGGACACAAAGGTTGACAAGCTGGGCGTAGGCGACAAAAAGCTCCAGTCGTACTGCTTCCGCACCTGGGCCATGAAAGACGGCAAGCATGTTCCATGGCCTAAGCCGGAGGAATACCGCACCGAACGCTATGAAATTTTAAAGCGCTACGTCAATGCAGCGCCATCGCCAGACTTTTGGGATTTGCGGTATAAGCACGGCCCGGTGAAGCTGAATGAGGGCGATTGCAACAATGCAGGTCCAGTTTCAATAGACTATGTTGGGGGAAATTTCGGCTGGGCAGAGGGTTCGTATGCCGAGCGCGAAAAGATATTTCAGGACCATGTCAACTATCAGAAGGGATTCATGTATTTTCTTGCAAACGATCCTTCTATTCCGGAATCTTTGCGCAAGCGCGTGAGCGAGTACGGCCTTGACGCCTACGAGTTCCCTGAAACCGACAATTGGCCGCATGAACTCTATGTGCGCGAAGCCCGCAGGCTGCATTCCGACTACGTGATGACCCAGGCAAATTGCACCGGAAAAACTGTGGCTGAAGATTCGGTTGGGCTTGGCAGCTACACTATGGACTCCCACCATGTAGAGCGCGTAATGCACAATGGGCAAATAGCCAATGAAGGAGGATTCGAGAAGGGTATAAAGTCCTCGTATCCGGTCAGCTATAGAAGCATAGTCCCAAAGAGAAGCGAGTGCTCAAACCTCTTTGTTCCTGTCGCCTTGTCTTCGTCCCACGTGGCGTTCGGTTCTATTAGAATGGAACCTGTTTTCATGGTATTGGGGCAGAGCGCGGCGACCGCCGCATCTATGGCAATTGACGAAGGAATTCCTGTCCAAGATGTAAATTATCCAAAGCTGCGCGAGAAACTTCTTCAGGACGGTCAAATTCTTGAGCCTCCGCGCAAGATGAAACTTGTTTGGGCAGACGAATTTAACGTTGACGGCAAACCGAATCCCGATTTTTGGAATTACGAACAGGGATTTGTGCGCAATCGCGAGCGCCAGTGGTATCAACCGGAAAACGCCTACTGCAAAGACGGTGTTCTGGTTTTGGAAGCCCGCATTGAGAGAAAGCCAAACCCAAATTATGAAAAAGGGTCTAAAGACTGGACCAAAGAGCGCGAGTTTATAGACTACACCTCATCTTCCATAACGACAAGTGGAAAGAAGGAGTTTAAGTACGGAAGGTTGGAAGTTCGCGCGCGCATTCCTGTGGGCAAGTCCGCTTGGCCGGCAATTTGGACTCTTGGCAGCAAAAGCGGAGAAAATGTATATCCTTGGCCTTCTTGCGGCGAGGTGGACGTTATGGAATTTTACCGCATAGACGGAGTTCCCACAATCCTTGCGAACGCGGCTTGGGGATCTAAAGGCGAAAATGTAAAATCGGTTTGGGACAACGCAAAAATTCCCTTCGGGGAATTTTTGAAGAAAGATCCGGATTGGGCGTCTAACTTTCACGTTTGGCGCATGGATTGGGACGAAAATTTTATACGCATTTATTTGGACGGGAACCTGTTAAACGAGGTGGATTTGTCCAAAACAGTGAATGGAGAAAAAGGCGGCAAGATAAATCCTTTCCGCCGCCCGCATTATTTTCTGCTGAATCTCGCTCTAAGGCCGGAAGGAGCGGATAAGCTGGACAAAAATGCTTTTCCAATGAAGTACGAAATAGATTACATCCGTTTCTACCAGTAAATAAA
>FR901634.1:39903-53259 GCA_000438015.1 Coraliomargarita sp. CAG:312
GCTTTTTTTTTCGCAGCGCAAAATATCGGAGCGCTAATTTGCAATTGCTACATATGCGTTTAAATATGTGGCAAATGCGCACCATAATGGATATGGCAAGAACAGAATTGCGCTTGTTTTAAATCCGGCTTTCCATGCGTGGACTGTATAAAATACAAGCGCAATGTCCAGCATTGCTACTTCTATTAGCGCTGAAGTTGGGCTTTGCATTTGAAAAAAGAGAACGCTCCACAAAAAATTAAGAGCCAGAATAACCGCAAATACGCGCACAAAGAATCCCTTTCTTGGAGATTCGGAGGCGGCGATTATTGCAATCGAAATTCCAGACAACACATATATTGCGCTCCATGCAACCGCAAAAACCCATCCTTCTGGCGTTGCGGCAGACTTGCTTAAAAGCGGATACCAATGCGCTAGGGAGTCGGCTTGCATTAAAGATGATACATATCCCACAAAAAGTCCTATTGCGGAAAATAAAATGGCATACAAGGAGAACTTCATATTTAATAGTTCGAAAAAGACTGTCGAAAAATAAATAAGAGAGCCGGAAATTGGTTTGAATTTTGCTTTTATCGCATATAAAAGTAAAAATTCTTCTCCGATGCGCAACTTTTGGATTTACCATAAAAGATGAACGTATTTATAACAGGAGCCACTGGGCTAATAGGATCTGTTTTCTCCCGCCGCCTAATTGAGGAAGGGCATTGCGTGACAGTTTTAACCAGGGATGCTTTGCGCGCAAGAAAGCGTCTGGGCGAGTCTGTAAGATGCATTTCGTCCCTAAGCGGCATGGATAATATGGACGATTTTGACGCGGTTGTTAATCTCTGCGGGGAAAATATAGGAGACAAGCGGTGGACTGTTGCGCAAAAACGTCTAATTGAGGATAGCCGGTGGCTGCCTACGGAAAAAATTGCGGCTTTGATAAAAAATTCTAAAAAACCGCCTGAAGTTTTTATATCCGGTTCGGCAATTGGATGGTACGGCTCGCAAGCGGACGCAATTCTTACCGAAGAATCAAAATCAGCCGGAGGATTTCTTCACGACGTCTGCGCCAAATGGGAAAATTTGGCGCTTGCCGCCGAATCAGGGCGCACGCGTGTTTGCATTATCCGCACAGGGGTTGTATTGGCTCCTTCGGGAGGAATGCTTGGAAAGCTTGAACCGTTTTTTAAATTGGGGCTTGGCGCAGTGCTGGGGGACGGGAAGCAGTATATGTCGTGGATTTCCCTAGACGATATTGTAGGGATATTGCTGCTGCTTTTGGAAAATCCGGCGGCAAGCGGAATTTTTAATGCGTGCGCGCCTAATCCCGTAAGGGCAGATGTGTTTTCACATTCTTTTGCGAGCTCGCTCGGAAGAAAATGCCGTTTTAGGATTCCCGAGTGGTTGTTGAAGATTGTTTTGGGCGAACGCGTGCAAGTTATGCTCGCAAGCTCTAGGGCCATTCCAAACAGGCTTGAGAAAATGTCTTTTAAGTTTTCCCATCCGGCGCTTGAAACAGCGCTAAAGCAAATAGCGGGTAAAGTCTGAAGGCGGATTTTTTTGTTGACTAAAAAATCTCAAGGTATGTCTTTTATCAAAGAGAAAGCGGGCTGCATTAGCGCGGCTTGTGCATCGCTTGATTTATAATGGCGCCGTTGATTGCGCGCTCTTTTTTTAACACTAACTCTATCTATAAAACAACTATGAAATTGAAGACATTGTTTGTGGCGGCGGCGGTTTCACTTGCCGCATTTGTCGCTAATCCTCTCTTGGCCCAGTGCGCCGCGGGCGCCGTAAAAAAGGACATCGCGCTCCAGCTTTATTCGTTGCGCGATATGTTCAAAAAAGATTACGAAACCGCAATGAAAACTGTCGGTGAAATGGGATATACGGCGGTAGAAGCAGCCGGGTACGCCGGCGGAAAATTTTATGGTCAGGCGCCAGAGAAATTTAAGGCTGATGTCGAAAAATACGGCATGAAAGTTTTGTCGTCCCACACCGCCAAGGCCCTTTCTGACAAAGAGTTGAAAACAAAGGATTTTTCCGAGTCCCTCAAATGGTGGGATGACACCATAGCCGCGCATAAGGCTGCCGGCATGGAGTATATTGTAATGCCATGGATGCCGACTCCAAAAACTGTCGAAGACTTGGACACCTACTGCAAATACTATAATGCCGTCGGCAAGAAGTGCAAGGATGCCGGACTGAAATTCGGCTACCACAACCACGCTTTCGAGTTCCAGAAGATAGAGAACAAAGAAATGATGTACGACTATCTCATCAAAAATACAGATCCGGATCTTGTGTTTTTTGAAATGGACGTCTATTGGGTTGTTAGAGGCCAAAATAGCCCGGTTGAGTACTTTAAAAAATATCCTAACCGTTTCCAGATGCTTCATATCAAAGACCACAAGGAGCTTGGCGAAAGCGGGATGGTAGGCTTTGACGCTATTTTCAAAAATATAGAACCGTCCGGCGCGAAACATTTGGTCGTGGAGGTAGAGCGTTACGACTTTGCCCCGGAAGTCAGCGTAAAGAAAAGTTTAGAGTACTTGCAAAAGGCTCCTTTTGTAAAAGAGTCCTACAATAAGTAGCCTTGGAATTAGCCTTTAAATGCAAAAAAGGAGACCCATTGAGGTCTCCTTTTCTTTTGCGCGCATTGCATGTAAACAGCAAATCGGCTTATAAAAACATTTTCCCAAAAGAATCGCAGAATGAAAAACTTTTAGGCATCTTATACGGGATTTAAAGCTAAATGCCGCCGTATTTCCCCCTCCTCTTAAAGCCAATCTTTTCCAATATTTTTTCAATATGCCTCCCGCAGTATTTATTTCCCATTGAGGCTGCAATCGGATGGCGTTTGCCTTTCGTAGCGGATTAAAAGCAATCGAATCGAGGAAGCTAGCGCTAGATTTTGCGGATTCGCGGTTTTATTTTATCGGTTCCCGCGGATATGTCTCCTTAAATATGTCGAGCATGGGGCGCCTGATTGTTCCGTCTTTTGCTATTGCTCCCCAATTGTCGTCGTCGTCATAGCAGTAATGAAATATGCATCCCCAGTTTACGTCTTTGAGTGACGTCTTTGAAAATTGCATAAGAAAATTTTTTGTAGTTTGGGCTCGGGCAGCCTGCGGGTCGGGTTCGTTGCGGAAGAGCCAACTTGAGAATGAAAATTCAGTTATAAATATTAGTATGTCGCGCGGGGCAAATTCGTAAACCGGGTCGATGTAGGCCCTCACGGTTTTTTCGGCTGTGGCTGCGCATGTTTGAGGATTGTTGTCTATGCTTTCCATTCCGGGATAGATGTGCGCGGCTACTGCGTCAGTTTTGTCGAATACGTTTTCGGCTTTGGGCGCGCCGTCAAATTTGCCGGCAAGAATTTTGTAGTGGAAACTTAAGTCTATTACAGAACCTCCTACTTTATTAAGCCAATTTGAGTCTCCGCCAAGGACTGGAGATCCGCATACGAGCAATGGCTTGGGCAAATTGTTTTTTCCTCCGGTATATGCGCTGTCGATTTTTCTGCGCAGAATCGAAACCAACTGCGTGTATTTTTCCATTCCTTCTATATATTTTTCCATGAACGGAAAGTCTTTGTAATTGTTTTCGTTTATAATCGCCCCGCCTTCTACGGTTTGCAAATCTCCGTTGAAATCCACCCAATTAATTTCGTTGAATAGCTCTATAGAAAGAATATTCAGGCGGCGTTGGGCAATGTCCTTAAACAATTCGTCCAGCTTCTTTTCAAACTTCTTCAAATCTACTTGGGAAACTCCGTAAACGCTCCAGAAATTTTTAGATTTTGGGCGGGGTTTGGCCCCGTCGAGCATAAAGTCTTGCATCGGCATTATGAGCATATTTACCGGCAATCCTATTGAGTTCGCATATTCGATGTGCTGGAGCGTCGGGGCGGAATTCTCGCGCAGGGTAAGTTGCACGCATTTGGCTCCGGAGGCTTTTATTCCGTCGAGAATTTCTTCGCACTTTTTTTTGTCGTTAACCCACATAAGGTTTGGGCGGCAGAACCCGAATTGCAAAGAAGCGTCGTTTGAGAGTTTTTCGGCGTTGGATTTTGCCGCCAATATATTGGCAGCAAAAAATATTGCGGACATTGCCGCGCATACAATTGTTTTCTTCATAATTACGGATTCTCTATGGCTGCTGAAAACGGTGGTTTTGTTGGAAAGCTGAACAAAATGGCCTCAAGGCGTGCCGATTTTTGATTTTAGAATTTCGGCCGCGGCAAGAACGCATTTTTCGCATGGTGTCTTGTGCAGCATTTTGATTTCTTTGCACTTTGTTGACCCCGTGCGTTTTGCAAAGTCCATTGCGATTTCCTTCCGCGCAGATTCCGGCGCAATTTCCAATGCCGCAAAAAGTGCGCCGCACATATTTTCTGGCGCTCTTCCGCCGCTATTTTCTTTGTAGTGGGCAAGTTTCGATTCGTCCGATCCGTCAAAGGCCGCATAGATTGTTTGGGCGCAAGAATAGGGATTGCGGAAGGACGAAGTGGCTTTTTTTATCTCATCCATAATTATTATGTTTTAACGCATATTTAAACTGTTTGTTTCGCGCTTGCCGATTCTATGGCGCGGATTTGAAGTTCGGATATTTGTGAGATTCCTTTTTTGGCAAGTTCCAAAAGCCGGGAGAGATTTGCGTCGTCAAAAGTGGCTTCTTCTCCCGTCGATTGAATTTCCACGAATTTTCCGCCGCCAGTCATTACTATGTTTGCGTCAACTTCAGCGTCTTTATCCTCCGCGTATGGCAGGTCCAGTATGCAGTTGCCGCCGAGCATTCCCACGCTTATCGCAGCGACGGAATCGTTAAATGGGTCTGCCGTTATCTCACCGGATGCAAGCAGCTTGTTTACCGCAATTTTTGCGGCAACGTATGCGCCGCTTATAGAGGCGGTCCTTGTTCCGCCGTCCGCCTGCAGGACATCGCAGTCAATCCATAGAGTAATTCCGTTGATTTTTTCCAAATCGGCTACGGCTCGCATCGAGCGCCCTATTAGGCGCTGAATTTCCACCGATCTCCCGTCGACTTTATTTGCGCTGCTCGCGCGCTGTTTCCGTGTGATGGTAGAGTAGGGAAGCATTGCGTATTCTGCGCTAATCCATCCTTTCCCGGGAGCTTGCGCGGCCATCCACGACGGCACTTTTTTTTCTGCGGTGCAGGCGCATATCACTTTTGTGTTCCCGAAGCTGACCAACACAGAACCAGTCGCGTTGGGCGCTATGCCGGGTTCAAATTTTATCGGGCGGAGTTCATCGAAGGCTCTGCCGTCGAAACGTTTTTGATTTTCAATTCCTACATTTTCCATTGAGCTTGACATTAGCCCGTGAAATTTTTGACTCAAGAAAATTTGACGATTCAAAGTATTGCCTTGGAACATTTCCGGCTTTTGAATGTCTATCCTAATTCAAAAATATAAGTTTATGGATTATCAAAATCAATACGGGGATGCGGTTTCCAATTCAAGAGCCGCCGTTTCTGAACGCGGGGAGTTTATAAAAAAGACTTACTTGAACCTGGCTGTGGCTTTTGGGGTTTTCATTTGCCTGGAGGCTATCCTTATGTCCTGGCAGCCGGCTGTCCAACTTGCAGCGGGCATGGTTAACGGAGGCAACTGGCTGATTGTCTTGATTGCTTTTATGGGGGTTTCGTGGCTTGCTAGCTCATGGTCGGTAAATGGGGCGACTTTATCCAAGCAATATGCCGGGCTTTATTTGTATGTTGCCGCTGAGGCGATAATTTTTCTCCCGCTTTTGCTTTTGGCTGAATCTTATGCTCCGGATGCAATCCCGCAGGCTGGAATCATGACGGCGGCTCTTGCCGGCGGCATTACTGCGTTTGCTTTCTGGTCCGGAAAAAACTTTTCATATTTGGGAGGATTTATCACGATGTCCGGATTCCTCGCGCTGGGAGTCATTGTTTGCGCTATCTTATTCGGATTTCAGCTTGGTCTTTGGTTTTCCGTGGCGATGCTCGCCTTTGCGGGTTTTGCGGTTCTTTACCAGACAAGCGCAATAATACACCAATACGGGAACTCCCAATATGTCGCGGCAACGTTGGGGCTGTTTTCGGCTATTGCGCTGATGTTCTGGTACATATTGCAGATTCTTATGTCCAGCAGAAGATAGCTGCGCATATTTTGTAGGCATTTTTGCTCTGACGCGCAGCGCATGGACTAAATAAAAAACGCGCTTCTTCATTGGAAGATTGCGCGTTTTTTTTGGGTATAATTATTGCGGAATATTTTTTTATCGGGCAGATTTGGAATAATTTTAAGAATTTTTTTTCAGAACCGAGGCAGACGCTCCGTCTGACTGCTCCGACGGAAATATCGTGATAGATTTTTCCAATGAAAAATCGGAGCGTTTCTTAAGGAAGTTTTCGACAATTTCTGCGTTTTCGCATTGCTCTATTGAACAAGTAGAGTAAACGAGTTTTCCGCCGGGCTTTAAAAAGCCTGCTGCATTGCGCAGTATGTCCGCCTGCATTTTGGCGCATATTGCCAAGTCTTCGGGGGCAAGCCGGTATTTTGCATCGGGACGGCGTCTAAGCACTCCCGTATTTGAACATGGAGCATCGAGCAAAATTCCGTCGTACAATATCGGAAGTTTATGTTCCACAAGAATATTTGATAGATTTGTTCCGCGCAGGTCGCATTCGACGCATGCGCTTTTCAAAAAGTCTATTTTCCCCATATTTTCGCGCAGAGTATCCATGCGCTTGGCTCCAAAGTCTACTGAAACTATCAAAGTCTTATGCAAGGATTCCTGAGGATATTTAGATCCTTCCGATAGGGTTCGCCCCAGAATAATATCGGCAATTGCGCGGGATTTTCCTCCTGGCGCCGCGCATAAATCCAAATAAGTTTTCCCCGGCTCGGGGGATAAAAGTTTTGGCGCATGAAGAGTTGAAGGGTCTTGTATGTAAAAATGCCTGGTTGATAATAGTTCGGAAACATCCTGCCAATGTCCCGGTTTAAGTATAAAGAAGTCGGGATATTTCGATTTATTCAGATAGTTCCCATATTTTGAATAAAGCATATCCGCTTCCAAATCCGGAGATTTGCGCAAAAAAACTTCCGATGGCAGAATGTTGTTTTTCAGAATTTCTAGGGTTTTGTCCGCTCCGAACTCTCCCAGCCATCTTTCGACCAGCCATAATGGATGGCTATATACGGCCGATAGGGTCTTTGCATCCGCGGACGGGTTGGCGCGCAGCCTTTCAAGAGCGGGAAAAAATCTTCTCAAGACGGCATTTATGAAACCGCTCTCCGACTTTGATAGTTCGCTTTTTGCGTAATCCACCCAGGAGTGGATTATTTTAGGGTGCTTTTTTAAGTCGGACGACAAAATTTCGGCGGCCGCCGCGCGCAAAATAGCCGGTGTTTTGGGTTTGCGCGCAAAATAGCCGTTGTTTTGGGTTTTGGATTTCGAGCGCAAAGCTCTCTGATGACAGTGTCTATTAGAATTTTATTACGCAAAACAGTTAAAAAGATAAATTGACAAACGCGCCGAAATGGTCTGTTTTTATATGGCAATATGAATTGTGCCGATAAAATTTCGTCCGACTTCGCGGGCGATTTATCGTAGAGAACCAGAGTATCGACTACTGCGCCATGATACGCGGGTACGGATGTTTTTTCTGTATTCATAAAATATCGTCGGCGGAGTCTATATGCATGGTTGCAGCAAAATTCAAGAATAAACGCATATGAATTCCGAATCAATCGACCTACTAATAAAGAAATCACCAAAGCTTCGCATACACCGCGACAAGCTTGAAGCAATGAAAGACGGCGCATACTGCCTGCACGGCAGCTGGGGGTTTGGGCGCATAGTTTCTTACGATCCTTCGACAAACAAGCTGACCATAGACTTTGAGGGTAAACCGGGCCATATGATGGATCCCGCTTTTTGCGTGGATAAACTTAAGATACTGAAAGACGACGATTTTCTCGTTCGATATCGCACCGACAGGGAAAAATTAGAGGCCGAAATGAAGGCCGCTCCCGGAGATTTTGTAGTGTCGTATTTGGAGACCAAAGAGGATTTTTCCGCAAGCATAATAGAACTGGAAACCCTATTCAAGCAGTTGTTCGGTTATAAGTTCGTAAATGTGGCGGGAATTCCCGATAAAGATTTTGACAAGGCCAATAAGGCAGCCGAAAAAGCCTACCGTTCTTGGTGGAACAAGGCTAAAGAGGAATTGTTCCGCAACGAGCGTGTTGCGTGCCCAAAAACAAAGACGGAATCGTACGTTTTGCGCCCTGAGGAAGACAAGATGAAACCCGAGCAGGAAGTGTTGCGCGAATACTTCTTAAACCGCGAGCCTAAAAAGAAAATTCTGCTTGCGGAAAAGCTTTACAAAACAGCAGCCGGGGAAGGCGTAGAGGAGATAAAGTCCGACCTCCCCAAAATTAAGGACGAACTTACCGAGGCCATTAAAAATGCGCGTTCGCTGAACGACGCCGACCGGCTTCACGGCATATGGGTTCGCAACAATCTGGTCCGCTATCTCTACCCTGGCGAAGAATGGCAGGTAGAGGAAATCACTCCGCGAAGCAAAGACATAATACTTGCGGCCGTAGAGCACGATCCGAAAGACGGCTTAAACAATTTGGCAAAGAATCTTCCAACGCCTTATCTAGAAAGGTTTTTAGACCTCCTAACCCGCATATTCATATCCGATTGGCGCGATAAAATAATAGATTTGCTGAAAAATAGCGAAGGCCGTTTCACAAAGGAATGCGTGGATTTTCTGCTTAGCTGGGATAAATCCAAAGAATCGCACTTCGTAAAGGGGGCTGAAATTGCAGATGACGGCAAAGGTATCACATCCCGCCAGCTTATAAAAGAATGTTTTCATCGCTGGCTGGAGGAGCAGACTTTGCGCGGGCCTGTAATTCTATGGATAGTAAAGAACCGCAACGATAGCAAGTACTCCGACATGCTTGAAGACTTAATCGGAGAAGACCTTTTGAGCGCGATGCTGGCCGCCATAGACGACGAGTCTCTCCAGCGCGAGACAATTGCCACGACCGCCCGCATACCTCTTGCCGACGCTCTCAGCGAAGACAAAAACCTTGTCAAGGATATGCTAAAGGATTCTTCTGCGGAAACCGCGCGCGACTTGGCTCAGACGCTCCTGCTCAACCAGGGGTTTGAAGACTTGACAAAGAAATCGATTTTAGCGCGCTTTATAAAGCTTTTCCCAAGCGTTCAGTCGCTGGTCGCGTCAAAGGCGGAATCAAAGGAAAGCCGCTTGATCGTTTCTCCATGGAGCTTGCAGGCGCGCCGCGAAGAACTCGAAGATATCGTCAAGAACCAGTTGCCAGCGAGCAAGCTTGCAATCGAAGCCGCCCGCGAGCTTGGAGACTTGCGCGAAAACTCCGAATACAAGATGGCGCGCGAACACGACGAGCTTCTCACCGCCCGCCGCATGCAGCTGGAGCGCGATATTTCCTCTGCGGATGTTTTCGATTTCAATACGACGCCGTCGGACAAAGTCGGTATCGGCTCCGTCGTATGGCTCGAAACCGACAAGGGAGAGTCTCTCACCTGCACGATTCTCGGAGCTTGGGACAGCGATACGACAAAGAATTATTTCTCCTACCAGACCCCCCTTGCACAGGCCTTGCTCGAGCACAAGAAAGGCGATACAGTCGAGACAAACATCAACGGGCATGTCAACCGTTGGACAATTAAGGACTTGGCAAGGTATATCGATAAACAGGCAGCCAAATAGGCGTTTTTATATTGTCGGGACCCTTTATAGCGGCGCTTTTTTAAGCGCCGTTTTTTTTGCGGCTTTGCCGCCGGGTATTTATCCGGCATCGGTGCGGTCAAATGTTTCTACACAACGCGTTTTGCCGTTTATTTGCGGCGTCAAAAGAATATTTGGAGCTTGTAAACGCGTTAATAAAAGAGTTGACCTTTGGAACGGGCCGCCTTATTTTATTGTCTAGTTTGGGGAGGTTTGTTTTTTGCAATCCGAATGTTTCGGAATGCCAAATTTCCTTTTACGGCTGTTTTCAACTGAAATTTGTTTATATGAAAAATAAAATATTATCCACTCTTTTTGGAATATGCGCGCTCGCCATGTCTGCGGGGGCGGATGTCGTGCTTAATATGGCGGATTTTGGAGCCAAACCCGATGGCAGCGATTCAAGCCTTGCTGTTCGCCGCGCGCTCGAAAAATGCGCTAAAACCGACGACAAAGTGACTCTTGTATTCCCAAAGGGCAAATATTCATTTGGAGGGGATATGGCTTTTGAAAAATATTGCTTCATAAGCAATAATGACGAAGGCCTTAAGCGCATAGTCTTTCTAATTGAAAATATGAAGAATCTTACTGTCGACGGACAGGGGTCTGATTTCGTATTCTACGGATTTGTAAATCCTTTTGTTGTGGAAGATTCTTCAAATATAACGTTTAAAAACTTTACGGTTGATGTTGCGCGCCCTTTTCACAGCGAGGGAATAATAGAGAGTTTTGAAAAAGACGGGTTTATAGTTAAAATTCCCGAGAATTTCCCTTATCGAGTCCGCGAAGGGGTTTTGGAATTTACCGACGGCCGGCCGGTAAATAAAGTCCAAACGACGGTTAGCAAAGAAGTCGTTTACGAGTATGGCGGATTGCTTGAATTTGACACAAAGAAGCGGGAGACCGCCTACATGGCGCGCGACTATTGGACAACAGGCAAGCTTGTCGCCCAGGATTTGGGCGATAGGCGAGTTAAGATTTTTAATAACCGCTTTAAAGGAACTGTGGGAAACACGGTTGTGTTTGCTTGCGGGCACCGCAATTATCCTGCTTTCACGCTTTCCGGCGGAGAGAATATTTCTATAGAAGGCGTGACTGTTTGGGGATGCGGCGGAATGGGCGTATTGGGCCAAAATGTCAAAAATGTTTATGTCAAAGGCTGCAAATTTACGCCATCCGAAGGAAGAATCGTAAGTTGCACAGCAGACGCCACGCATTTTGTCAATTGCACCGGAGAAATTGTTCTCGACGGCAATGTTTTTGAAAATCAAATGGACGACGCCACAAATATACATGGTATTTACGAGCAAATATCCGGCAAATTAGACGACAAAACTTTGATTACGCGCCTTGTTCACGGGCAGCAGCTGGGCTTTAAAACATTTAAGCCGGGCGACAAGCTTGAGTTCGTGCGCGGCAAGAGCATGATTACGTTCCATACCAATACTGTTGAAAATGTTGAGGTATTAAATAAGGAATTTAAGCGGGTTTCTTTTAAGGATCCCCTTCCTGCAAACGAAAAGTTGGTTGGCGACGCCGTCGCCAAATTGCGCGACTATCCCGATATAAAAATCAGCAATAATTATATAGGGAAAAACCGCGCCCGCGGAATGTTGCTAAACTGCCGCGGAAAAACCGTTGTAGAAAATAATGTTTTCCACGCGCCCGGAGCGGCTCTATTGTTTGAGGGAGACGCGTGTTATTGGTTTGAGCAGGGCGGAGTTCGCGATTGCACAATACGCAACAATACTTTTGACAATTGCCGCTTCGGAGTATGGGGCAAGGGAGTGATTGCGGTCGCAGCCGGAATTAAGGAGGATTTCGACAAAAGCCGATACAATCGCAATATTAAAATATACGGAAATACCTTTAAAGTATTCGACGACTGCCCTCTCCTAGACTTATATTGTGTCGACGGTTTAAAATGGTATGACAACAAAATTATAAAAACAACCGATTATCCCGCGCGGGAATTTAAAAACTCTAAGCGTTTCAACATATCCCATAGCGACAATGTGGATATAAAAGAGTAGAGAGCTTCCACGAAAGTGCGCATGCTGTCCGGCGTATTTTCCCCATACAGTTTAAATTTGATTGACGGTTCATTTAATCGTTTCTATCATTGTTTCAATCGTAAAGGCGAATTTCGCCCGGATATATGGTTGTTCGGGAATATTTGATTTATTTAACATTATTATTATATAAAAACGGGAAAGGAAAACAATGGGACATATAAATAGGAGAAGTTTTGTAAAGACTGCAGGCATCGCAGGGCTTGCCGCGGCAACTTTGCCAAAGTTCAGCTTTGCGGCGGTAAAAGGCGACGACCGCATAAAAGTCGGGCTTATAGGCTGCGGAGGCAGAGGCACCGGGGCCACAATCAATATGATTTGCGCCGACCAAAATGTCCAGCTTGTCGCGGTTGCAGACTTGTTTGAGGATAAAATAGAGCCGTCTCTCAAGCGCATACAGGATAATTGCAAGAAAAAGTTTCCCGACAAGGCAGACGCTATAATCGATCCCGCAAAGGTGAAGAAATTCTCCGGATGGAATTGCGTAGACGAACTTTTAAAAGAGGACGTCGATGTGGTTATTGAAGCCACGCCTCCGTGCTTCCGCACCCCGCACTATGCAAAAATTGTGGCTGCCGGAAAACATGCGTTCCTTGAAAAGCCCTGTTCTATCGACATCACCCAGGCTCGGCAAATGTTCGAACTGTCTGCTGAGGCCGATAAAAAAGGCTTGTGCGTAGTCTGCGGAACGCAGCGCCGCTATCACCAAGGGTATCAGGAAATAATAAAGCGCGTTCAGGACGGAATGATTGGGGAACCGCTTTCCGCGCAGGCGTACTGGAATTCTAGCGGCTATGTTGGCGATCCGCAACAAAATCGCGACGAACTTGGTTATGATACTATGGAGTATCAAATCCGCAATTGGTTCTCGTTTATTTGGACTTCCGGAGACCATATAGTTGAACAGCACGTCCATAATCTGGACGTAATAATGTGGGCGCTCGGCGACGACCGGTTCCCGAAAGAAGTCCGCGGTTGGGGCGGAAGAAGCACCGACTTGCCTACTCCGAAATACGGGGATCGCTTTAGCCACTTTACTGTCGATTTCGATATGGGCGACGGCTTGCGTTTATTCAGCTTCTGCCAGCAGGATCCAAAGTGCGCCGGAGAAGTGGGAGAGCGTCTGATAGGGACAAAAGGTATTATGAATACTGCTCTGTGGGGATCTAAGCAGACTATAACTGACTTGAAGGGAAATGTTCTGTACGCAGCACCCGAAAATGTTCCCGAATGCTTGGAGATGGAACACAAAACCTTGCTGGATGCAATCCGCGCGGGCAAGCATATAAATAAGCTAAATATGCTCATAAATTCGACGCTTTTGGCGATAGCCGGAAGAATGAGCGCATTCTCTGGCAAAAAATTCAAGTACGAGTGGATGCTTAAACGCTCTCAGGAAAATCTTATGCCCGAAAAGATGGAATTCTGCAAGCATCCGACTGCTGGAGTTCCGGTTCCGGGAAAATACAAGCTTGTTTAGCATTCAAGCATTTGGCTGCTTTTGCACATCGGCGCGCCG